>NZ_JBVYOJ010000035.1:0-45992 GCF_056120465.1 Paenibacillus sp. sgz302148 | reverse complement strand
TCAGAAGCCGAATAGGATCGTTTTTGCATGAAAAAGCTCCCCTTACCGTAGCAGGTTTTATTATTTCACCTGTCTACCGTAAGGGGAGCATATCAGCGGCATACTGCTCTGCTTTCGTACAGTATGCTAAAAGAACCGGCGGTAAAGTTCTCGCCGACGTTCTCCGCGCAGTTGGGCATAAATTTGAGTGGTTGATGCTTTTTCATGCCCCAACATGCCTTGAATGAAATCTAATGGAGCTCCGTTATCAAGGGACTGGCACGCGTAGGTATGTCGAAAACGTGGATATACATTTGCTTTGAGCTCCCCCCGATCAGCAAGCCGTTTTAAAGCCACCTGATCGTCGGAATAGCCATTCGTCTTGTAGGATAAGCATCGGTTACAAATAAGGCTTTACAGGAGTCTTTACGGCTCGCGAGATACTTCTTCAACCACACTTTACACTCGGTTGTAAAGTAAACTTCTCTCTGTTTTGAACCTTTGCCATTAACTATTGCAGAGCAGTTCTCAAAGTTCAGGTCTTCGATGTTTAACTTCTCCACTTCTCCAATTCGGCAACCGGTACTGTAGAGAAACTCTAGAAGAGCCCTTTCCCTTAGGAACTGGCAAGAGATTTTCAAGTGAATGACATCTTCCTCGATCAAAAACTTAGGAATACGCTTGTCCATTTTGGGCTCGCGTAACTTCGGACTGCTTTGCCAAGTATTCCTTCAATAAGTTCAAAGTAACATCAGAAATATCCAGGTCACCTAGTTCACTTACCAGCATCCTGAGCTGTAGGGCATAGGCTTTCAATGTACTCGGACTAAACCCTTGAATACGTTTATCAGCTTCATACAGTCGCCATAACTCACTTAAAAAGCGCTATTAAATCTAGTTTGCTTCTTATGGAAGGTTTTAACCTGATTATGTTAACGTTCCTCGTTAGCTTAAAACCTTCACGTTCGTTTATAAGAATCTAATACAGGTTTTAATGATTCTATTGTAGACCGAGCATCAGTAACAATCCCATCAAGGCGATAATAGAGTTCTGCATGAGACTCCCAAAAAGAAGAGGGCAGTTTTATAACATGTTCTAACAGGTCACCTCTGTAAAAAGACCCACAAACGAAAGGGTCATCCTTTAATACATCAATTGCAATTGGCACAAGTAGCCCTAAACTTATCTGCTGCCCAATCATTAATCTTAAATCACCTGCGGTAAAATCCTTCAGAGGCTTTTTCCTTAAACGATGTGCTGTTATAACTAAATTGGATTGCAATTGCGGTTCGCCCCAAATTACCCCTTCAATCTCCTCTAATGTTTTAGACCTATTAATCCCATCATTGGACATTTACAGCACCACCTTGAATACCTTCACAACAAATCCATATTACCACATATTGGAACCATCCTGCCCTTTAGTTTAACAAAAAGTGGAGCAGCTGCCGCGGCATACTGCTCTGCTTTCGTACAGTATGCTAAAAGAACCGGCGGTAGAGTTCTCGCTGACGTTCTCCGCGCAGTTGGGCTACAACTTCCCCTGCTTTATCCATGACCAAATTCGGTATGAGCCGAAAAGTGCAATTAGCAGCAATAAAATAAGGGTAACAAGCCATATTCCAAGTCGATTGATATTGTTTAGCCCTTCTGAATTCGCAAACACAAACACAGAGAGACCCAAGAAAAAAATGTACATTAAGATATTTGGAATAATCCAAGCCATTCTTAGTCCAATATTCGGTTTAGTCATGCCCCACCTCCACGGTTGGTCGTTGATTAATTATACGTTTCCATGTATTGTGAGTTCCGTTATTCTGCCCGTTACTTCAACGGGAACAGGGAGCAGCTGCCGCGGCGGTCTGCTCCCTGTTTTTTGCACTATCGTTCCCAGTTAACGTAATAACTTAAGACTTACTCCTTCGAAAATCGTCTGTCAAAACACCGCTGAACCCCCAATTTTCTTCATCAATTTCTTGAATAACAATATGGGTATGTTCAGGTTTCTTGCCAAGTACATTGACAAGGGTCTGAGTAAATTCTTTAACGATTTGCGCCTTTTGCTCCCTACTAGCACCCTTCGTTATTTGGAGATTTATATACGGCATTGTGGCCCCGCCTTACACAATATATTTGGACTACTTAATTATATACGGAAATAAGTGGAAATAGTTTTAAATTCACCACGCTAATCTGCCCGTTAGCGTAATAACCATTATTAAAAAATCCGTTTTGTTAATAATTTTATATTTGGGTATCACGCTTTTTGCCATGTCAAAAGGGAGTATCTCCTCGTAATCTGGAGCTCTGGTCCTTGATACATGTATACCTTGATTACATGTTCCACGCCATATAGCCAGATAACTTACTCTTGTCTCTATATCTCCAACAAATTTATATTGGATTCCCGTCTCCCCCTCTACCTGAACCATGATAAGTCTCAACATTCATCCAAAATTTTGGTGACATTAAGTACACCTATTATTCCTAAAATATTCGAAAAAAAATTAAACTATCCTGCGCTTTCACCAAAGAGTGGAGCAACTGCCGCGGCATGCTGCTCCACTCATGTATCCGTTAGCTCAGTCGTTACTTGTGAACGATGTGACGATTTCTTCGATAAATATATCTTGCTGTCCGATGTAATAGTTAGATACATCGTCTTGCAAAGCTTTGATTCTAGGGTCACTGATAAATGTTTCTAGAGCAGCATTTGACTCAAAATACAGATTGAATATAAATGAATATGGAACAGGGGAGCCATCCGGTGAAGATAAGACTTTTTTCACTTCGTACTTGGAAGCCCCCATTTCAAGAACAGTTTTCCTGGACAGATTGGGGAGATGCGAATTAAAATAATAATTTTCATCGAACGGGATATCTCGTTTGTAACAAAAGGTCAATATGACCATATGATCAACTCCTTTTGGATAATGACGTCATTATAAAGCATGTCATTAGTGGTATAGTCAACTTGATTTTGAGCATATCATGCCCAAAAGTACAGTGGGCTGCCAATGATTCCAGCAGCCCGTATGTTACTATCGTTTCCGTCGCAGCATCAAGAGATAGTCAGCACCGCCTTACCAGCAATTTGACGGTTCAAAAGGCTCTGAATAACCTTTGCAATATCGGTCCATGATGCCTCTTGTGTAATTTCCGGTTTCAATCGTCCCTCGGCAACCATTCGGGCTAATCGTCCAAGATCTTTTGACACACTCGGTACCTTACCTATTCCATCAAGAATGATTACTCCATCCGGTATAGATTCGAGTCTATCCTGGAGTGTCATTTTCGGTTCTGTGGCAGCTCCAACGTTAATGCAACTTCCGCCTTTTTCAAGAAATGTCGAAACGATGCTTAGTGATTTTCCACCCAACGTATCAACGATAACGTCATAAGGGCCGAACGATTGGGCTGCATTAACGTCTTCTCCAATAACTACCATGTGTATCCCTACCTCTTGAAGATAAGCTGCACGCTCTTCGCGTCGTACAAGAGCGGTAACTATAGCTCCTGCTTGTTTGGCCAGTTGGCAGGTAAAATAGCCCACACCGCCGGATGCTCCAGTAACCAAAATTTTGCGATTAAGCAGAAATCCTCCTTTCTCCAATGCATATAAAGCTGTGAGTCCAGCTACGGGCAAAGTTGCAGCCTGAGCAAAACTTACGCTTTCTGGGATTTCTGATAAAAAAGCCGTCTTAACGGCGACGATCTCCGCCCACGAACCTGAAGGAACCATTCCAAAGACTCTTGCCCCGAATGCAGGCCCCGATCCATCGGACGCCGGCTGTTCAACAATACCCGCTAGATCCCACCCCGGGCGCCACCCTGCATTTGCTCTAGTTGTAGTTCGCACCTCGCCCAAATTGAGCGAAATCGCATAAACGCGAACTAATACTTCCGACGGAGCTGGATGGGGGGCTCTACTTTGTCAATCTTAAGACGTCCTTCTACAACGGGATCAACAACAATTGCGCGAATTGTACTCATCATGTGTCTCCTTCTTTTAGAATTTTCGTCATATGCTTTTGACATGGTGCCGCTCGACGTATAGAGTGTAAACTATAAAGTATACTTGAAGGTCAAGGTCATTTTGAGGAGAATATTATGAAAATTTATTCGTTGGCGCAAAGGACCGGTTTAACTCCTCCTGCTATTCGTTTTTACGAAAAAAAGGGACTTCTGGATGACCGTCACGTTAAGCGGTGGGAAAACAATTATCGCGACTTTTGCGAAGAGGCAGTCGAACATCTTCTGATGATCAAAAAGCTTCAAGCCGCAGGATTTACGTTAGCGGAACTCAAAGAAGTGATCCAAGCGGATGAGGCATTTGAGCTTCCCCTTTCAAAAAAAATTGAGCTTCTTCTTCAAAAGATGCAGGAGATCGAAAGAAAAAAAGATGAATTGGAGCAAGTTCAAACACATCTGGCACGGATGCTGGCTAACAAGATGGCATTGAGAGATGCTGAGGAAAAAGAGAATGTGTAGCAGACAAAGTGTGTCTTCTTCACCAAATATCTGTCCAATTGTTGTGCAAATCTGCCCATTACTTCAATGAGTATAAAAGTGGAGCTACCCTGCGGTAGCTCCACACTATCGTATCCGTTAGCTCAATAGTCTTATGTTTTAATTAGAGTCGCTGCTAATAGTTGTGAGGCTTGCCGAACACCTAATGCAGTGACGTCCCGACGGGCTTAGGGGGCTGGATGAGGTCACTCGCTTCTCAGAGTGACCCGAAGCGCGGTGTTAGTCGAAGGAAGTTCTGGAAGCAGCCATTGCATTTAAGGCGTTCTCAAAATAGCTATATACTTCATCTGCAATTCCCAGAAACTCTTCGACAAGTACATTATTACTATCTAAGTAACAAGCATACAGATAATCAACTAAAGCGGAGTCAATCTCACAATAGTTTAATATGGCATTCTTCATCTTAATAATGTCATCTTGCCATACACCTGTATCTTCTAAAACCAAAGAGTATAATGCACGAATTAATCTCTTAGAGTAACCTTTAATTAATCTAGTTTTCATTGTGTTATCACTAGCATTAGAAAGTAAACTATGTCTACGATCTACTTCCTTCTTGGTCTCTGTATTTAAGTCTAAAATGAACTCTGGAGAAATAATTATCGGTGGTACTTTTTCACCAACGTCATGACCATATATGCAAACACAAATTATCTTAACCCAAAAACCCCAATCATTTGGTTTACTTAATACATCGTCAATCGAGCAAATTGTCGTATCAATCTTAGATACTACTGGATATTCCTCCAAAAGCCGGTCATTAATATTTGACAATCTTTCGTAATCAATATCTTTGGGATTTACACATACAATAGTAAAGTCTGCATCTGACTTAAAAGGTTTAGCAGTTCCTTTTGGAATCGAGCCACACATATAAATGCTATGAATCTTACCTTTAAATTCGGTCAGTATATTATCTTTATACTTATCAACAAAATCCTTATATTCACTTTGTATTTCAATTCTATTTATAACTTTTTCTAATATCATATAGACTCCTCCTAAACTAAGAACTTCTAACTTCTACCGGACCGAGGGCGAATGCCCGATGCGTGAATATGGTGTTATGTAATGCCGTCGACTTCTTGAATAACCACAATTATTCTCTTGTCGTAAACAGAACTGTTGGATCGTTATCGGGTAAAACAGAAGCACTTGAAATGACTTCATGACCCTTGGCTTGGAAAAACCGAATAAACTTCGTTCTAATTTCATGGGATGTATACAATTTCATCAATATTACCCCGTTCCATTCCGAATTTTTACAACAAAAAAACCGTCCCAAAAATTGGGACGATTTTAATCGCGGTACCACCCAAGTTATTGTCCTCGCGCATAGCGAAACAATCAGCTCTTGTTGACTATAACGAGTCAAACCGGCGGGTATTAACCGCACTCCTGAACCGGCAATATACTAAGTTTCGTGGGATTTCACACCAAAACATCCCTCTCTGAACGAAATGTAGCATATCTTGTTCATTCATCGTTTTCATTCGTATCATTTCCTAATTATTGTTATTGTATCAGTTAGAATTCAGATGTCAATCGTGAATATTAGAAACCTGCATAATACTCGAAAACCCACTCGTAATTAACGTAAACTGCCCGTTAGCTTAACTTATTGGGTATACTCGACCCAATATCCAACTTTTAATCGATCCAATTATCTCCAGCACTCCCCGTATAGCCTCCCCATACAGGAATCTCGATACCATCAGGATCATACATTTTGAATAAAAGTCCACATCCGCCTTGATCAATAATTTCGGTGACCTTGACGCTATTTTCTTGCAATAAGCTATGATACTTTTTGACATTTTTAACATATAGTCCGAAAGGAAGATATTGATCTAATTCATTCGGATTTGCCTTGTTTAACTCAATGTCAGGTCCCCAAGGCATTTTTAAAATGGCAAGTCCATCACCTTGTTGTCTTATTTGACAACCAAGATTAGCTACATACCATGGAACTGAACGGTTAACATCGCTAACTTTAAAACCGATATAAGCAACTCCCTTTACTTCGTTTAGCACGTTTTGTTTTAGTTCTTGTTCCATTCGCTTAACAACTCCTTTGATTAACTTAGTTTTGGTGACTTACATTTATTTTGATGCTATATGATGTCGCAAACCTGACTTATTGAAGAAATAAATCTATTAATAATTTCGTTTCCACAATCACACTATCCTGCCCGTAAGTTCAACGATTACGGTTGCCATATTTCCATTAGATTCCCATCTGGGTCGCAAAATCTAAAGTTAGGTCCGCAAGGTCTGTTTTCTGGAATTTCGGTTACGATGTTCACTCCGTTTTTCTTGAAACGATCGTACATCTCTTGAATACGGGGAGTAATGAAACAAGCCACAGGTTGTCGATAACCATCGCCATATGTATAACCGTAACTCCCGGCTGCTTCTGTTGCAGTACCCAGAAATAAAGCCGGCACCGTACTCCGAAGACCGGCTTCAGCGAAATTTCCATTATGATCGGGAAATCTCAAGATCGCTATTTCCATTCCAGGTCCATGATTGTTGTGATCTGTGTTTTGACACCCTAAATTTTTTTGATACCATTTAACAGACTCGTAAACATTGCTCACCGGAATATAAATACATGTAATACCTGTTATGTCCTCCAGTCTTTCCTCCGATTTGATTTCTTCATTCGTTTTCATTTTTTCATTTCTCCCTTCTCATTTCACATTAGTCTCTAGAATTTGACTTACAGTTATTTTGATGCCACATGATGTCGCAAACCTGACTTACTGAAGAAATAAATCTATTGTTAATTTCGTTTCAACAATCGCATTATCCTGCCCGTTCGTATTATGAGGTCACCAGAACTTACTGGTCGACCTCCTTTTTGTGTGGTCATAAGATTGAGGTAGCCGGGGATCGAACGTTTCTGCCCGTGGGACTCGGATCCCGAGAGCTATTCCGTTCATCCCCCCTACTTGTTAAACCATGATTAGGCTAGTTGGGGCTTTGACTCCGAATCACATGCGATAATGTGGACGACAAGAAGGTTAGGGGCTGCCGGCGAATACAGATTAGGAGTGGTTGAATGAATCCCGTCATAGGGTTGGATATTTCCAAAGGAGAAAGTCATGCACAAGCTTTTACAAATCGAGGAATGCCATACGGTAAGACCTTTCGTTTTGAGCATGATCTTGAGGGCTGGCGTCTTTCCTACGATACGCACAGGAGCTTGAGTCTTTACGGGACTGCGTCCTGCCGTCGTGTTAGAAGCAACCGGGCATTACCACAGCCCTGTCGTTCAGTTTCTGGATGAGCATCAGTACTTGTACATCGTTATTAATCCTTTGATTTCTCATCAGGCTAAAAAAACCAACTTACGTAAGGTGAAAACGGGTATTGCTGACGCGTACCAACTAGGGGAATTGTTTTACAAGGAAGAGTTGGAGCCTTATAAAAAACGTGGCCAATATCTAATGAATCTGCGCTATCTGACACGGCAGCATGAGTCTTTAACAGATATGTATGTGCAAGCGAAGCTGCAGTTTCAGGCGGTCCTCGATCAGGTCTTTCCGGAATACCATGGTGTATTTGGGGATCTCTATTCGAAGCTGTCGCTTCGTTTTCTGACTCTTCACCCTACATCCCAATCGGTGCTGGCCAAGTCCCTGGAAGATATCACGGCGACGATCCAGTGCCTTGCTGGGCGCTCTAATTCCACTTGGGCGCTTGAACGTGCACAGAAACTAATGGCTGCCGCGGAGCGCAATCCTTTCAAGGAGACAGCTTTTCCTAGTCATCTTATCTCACTGGAGCTGCTTATTAACCTACTTCTTCAGTACAAGGAGAATCTAGCCAACCTTGACCAGTCGATAGATGCTCTGGCTGAAGAATTACAGGAGTATGATTTGATCCAATCGATACCTGGCATTGGCACCAAAATTGCTGCAACAATTCTGGCTGAAGTCGGGGAAATCGATCGATTTGATCATGCAAAGAAACTGGTTGCATTTGCCGGTGTCGATCCAAGCGTGTTCTCTTCCGGCAAGTTTACAGCGACTCGAAACACGATTACCAAACGTGGTTCCAAGAGACTCGAACAGCCTTATACCAAGCCGTACGTTGTGGTTTGCGTAGCTCTCGAAACCAGAAGCTCCGAGCCTACTACGAGAAAAAGCGTTCTGAAGGCAAACCGTTTAAAGTGGCCGTAATTGCCTGCGTAAACAAGCTGATCCACTGGGTTTATGCGATTCTCACCAAAAAAGAAGCATTTCGACAGAGCTAGATAAGAAATACTCACCTTCTGAGGAAAACCTTCCCAAACCCTATGGGACGGTTATTTGTTATGCCTTCTTTTAAGTATACCATCTCATGAAAAGGCCATTAATAATTAAATATTGACAAGCTATTAGCTGGAATAGTTCAATCCCCTATGGTATCGTTAAGACGAATTTTTGCCGAGAGCCCCACTCAACCGGCGCCTTGAGCCTAGAGGTCAAGGGGCACCGGTTTTATTCTAGTTTGGGGCCACGTTACTCAAGAAGCAACAAACGAATTTGGGTTATCTTGATACCATTGAGCTTGCGAATTGTACATTCGGGCATATAGGCCGTTTTGCTCCAACAGTTCTTGATGGCTCCCGTCTTCTACGATGTTGCCTTCATCGAACACGAGAATTCGATCAACCACGCTTGTAATTCCAAGGCGATGGGAGATGATGATGGTTGTTCGACCGCCTGTAAGATCGTTCAAATCCTCGTAGAGCTGGGCTTCCGCTCTAGGGTCCAACGCCGCCGTAGGTTCGTCGAAAATCAGGATATCGGTCTCCTTCCTTGCCAAGGCGCGCGCGAACATGACCCGTTGCCACTGCCCTCCGGAAAGATTGATTCCCTTCTCTCCCATCGTTCCGATCACCGTTTCCAGCCCATCCGGCATTTCGTCGGCAAATTTGCTGACCCCCGACTTCCTGCATATCTCCTCAAGTTCTTCGCTTGTCATCTCTCTTGAAATGTCTCCTATGCGAATATTATCGGCGATGCTCATTTCGTATTTTCCGAAATCCTGATACGCGCATGAGATCGTTCGGCGGATCGTTTCCGGATCGTCGTTGATGCTTGCGCCGTTAAACAAAATTTCACCTTCCTCCGCTCTGTAGATTCCCGTTAACAGCAAAGTAAACGTGCTTTTGCCGCTGCCGTTTTTGCCTACGATAGCGATCTTTTCGCCCGGCCGAATCTTGACCGACAACCCTGTGATCGCCGGCTTGGCCGAGCCGGGGTAGGTGAAGCGGACATTCCGACACTCGATCGTTTGGCGGCCCGAGACAGGCAACCCGCGTTCTTCTTGATCTACTTCGAGATTGGTTAATTCGGTGTAATCGTCCACATATTTCGCCGAATAACCGATTTCTAGCATCGTTCTGGAAAAATTGGTAACATTTCCGAGAAAAAGTCCGATCGCTCCGCTCATTAAGGAAAAAGTCCCGAGCGATGTTTGCAGATGATAAATATCGTAAACGACGAGACCCAAACCGACGATATAACTCAGCGTTGCAGGAATGCTGGACAGAAGGCGATAAAACGTCAACCGGTTATTCAACGCGCTCCGTTCTTTAAGGAGTGCTTGGCTGCTCGCGCGGAATCGATCCCGAATCAGAGGGAAATATTCATAAAGATATTTCTCGGCCGTGTAAGCCGTGCTCGACGCAACCTCGACGGCGTAGCTCATTTTTTTATAATTGGTGAGTTCCCAATACGCTTCGTTATACTGCATGTCGTTGCTTTTGTTCGTGAGCAGCAGGCCCGGAATCGTTCCGACGATAATCACAAGGCCAACCATCCAGTTGTTCACAAATACCAGTAAGCCAATACTAATTAAGTTGAATAAACTCAATAAGATCATGAAGGAAGATTGAATCATATTCGTCATTTTATCCGGTACGTTGGAGTTGATAAAAAGAAGTTTTTCCTGGTAATCCGTATCATGGATATATTTCATCTTCATCGAGGTCGATTTTTTGAGAATTCGGCCTTTGACGGCGAGGTAAGCCTTGCTGCGCAATAGGCTGAAGTACAAACTCACGAACGGATTTAATAGCGCGTTTGCGAACTGGGTCAGGAAAAGCCCGAAAATGACGGCGACAAGAATGTTCATTGCATTCGCATCTTTGTCTTGAAACAACTCAACCGCGGAATCGGTAATTTGCTTGTTGAGCAAAGGGATAATAATTGACGATCCCGTGGTAAAAATGGCGAAAACAACAAGCATCGCGATATATTTTTTTTCGTGGATAAGTCCCGTTTCTTTGACCGCATGGAAAAGCAGTTTCAGCGTCCCCTTGAACCCCAGTTTTTTCTTAATCAGAGACTGCCTGAGCTCAAAATGGCTCAATCAACTCATCTCCCCGCAATAGTTTTCAAACTCCACCTTCCGGTACCACTTCGCTTGATTTTCGAACATTTCGTAATATTCGCCTTTGAATTGGATCAGTTCATCATGCGTCCCGTCTTCGGCGACTTTCCCGTCTTTCATTACAATGATGCGGTCGGCCAGCCTGGCAAAGCCGATGCGATGCGAAATAAGAATGGCGGTTCTACCTTGAATCAGCTCACGGATTTTCATGAACTGCAAATATTCCGAAATCGGGTCCAGTTGGGCGGCGGGCTCGTCGAGAATAAGGACCTCGCGATCCCCCAAATGCGCTCTTGCAACCGCCAGCTTCTGATATTGGCCTTGCGACAGATCTACCGCGTTTTCGTTGAACCATTTCATGAGCAGTTGATCGAGCGTTCCGTCTCCTCTCGATTGAATGACCTCCGTCGCGTTGCCGCGGTCGGCGGCAGCCCATATCAACTCGTCATTATGAAGCTCATGCGGCAGCGATAAAGCGATGTTATCGCGGTAGGCATAGCGGTAGGTCATATAATTTTGCATCGTTGCGCCGATATGTCTGTTGAGATCCGCACGCTCCAGCTCGTTATACCGGTATCCCCTGAACCTGATTTCTCCGCCTTCCTGCCCGTACAAGCCAAGCAGCAGCTTGACCAGCGTCGTTTTCCCGCAACCGTTTTCCCCACATAATGCAACAATTTGCCCTGCCCCAATCTTCAAGTCCAGTCCGTCTAGTATGGTTTTGCCGCTGTCATATGAAAACTTCAATGCCTCGAGAGAGAACATCTCGTCCGATTTTGCCGGTTTAGGCGCGTAGGAGCCAGGGACGCTCGTCGGCGGAACAACCGGCGTTTCGCCTTCTCTTTCGCAAATTTCCAGAAGCTCCTTCTGATTTCGCAGCGCGATCAGCCAATGAAAGATTCCCGACAGCGATTGGCTAGCCTCATCAATGCTCGAAAGCAAGGTGAGCACGAGTTGCGTCATCATCGTCATAATCCCGACCGTAATCAGATCAGCTTTCAGCAAAAATGCGGACACGATCATAATAACGGCAACGAACAGAGAGTCCAAAATATTGCATGCCGCAAACAATAACCCGCCCCTGGCGTTAACTTTGTTTTGCTTCTCCTGCACGAGCCGCTCGGCATGAAACCATCGGCCGTAGATGAAATCCCCCAATTTCAGCATCCGGATTTCTTTGGCCTTACCGAAATCGTTCGCAAGCCCGTAATAATAACCTGCCTTGCGGTTGTCTTTTTCGATTTCGTTCCAATAGTTCAGGTGCAGCGTCATAATTTTTTTGGCGACAAAAAACCGGACGACGATCAGAACCGCGGCTATCAATCCGTAGTACCATAATACTTGAACCGCCATGACCATCAAGCTGATCACGGTTACGCATTCCGCCGCGAGCTGGATCATATCCTTCACAAAATACGTGATCCGGTTGATTTCTGCAGGCAGTCTTGCCGCTTTGTCGTGATACTCCGACTTTTCCATCGTGCGCAAAGACAACAACTGCGTTTTGATCAGAAATCTCTCTTGGATGCGCGGAGCGAAATAAAGAAATAAAAATTGTCCCATATAACCGGACATGAGCTGATAAATTTCCCGGAACAAATAGGCCGCCCCGAAAAACAACAGCAGTCTCAGTAATTCGGCGAAGCCTCCGGCAGCGCCGCTGCCAAGCGCGTCGATGATGTCCTTCGTGATATTCAAAGTAATGACGGGGACGACGGCTCCGAGCATCGAGATGAGCGACCAAACCAAAAAAGTGAGCTTGTTCAGGCTCCATGCTGTTTTGAGACCCCAAAGAAATACAGAAACATTGTCTTGCTTTGCGTTCTTCATCCGTCCCTCCGTTTGGCGATGTGGATTTGATCGCACAAAGAGTGTGCACCTTTAAACATAACCTAAATCCAGGTGAATTTCTTGTAATATCGTACAAAATATTGCAAATCACGACCGAATCCGGCTTACCCACATACGTGTAAATAAAAACGGCGCCCGAACCATTGTGGTTCAAGACGCCGTTTTTTTACGACATTACTCGCTCATTTTTGATCACAGTCAGTCGCCGCGTTTCCAGAAACTCTAGGAAAGCTTTACCGAAGCTTAAGGAAGCTCTACGGCATCTACCGTATTTCACTAACATTTCCCGTTAGTTCAGCAACGTACCTGTTATAGATAACACGGTTCAACCGCGCTGTCTGTAACGGCAAGTTAGTTTGGTGCAGTAGAAAAGGCACCCTAATCGGGTGCCCTCCAAAATCCTTATGAATGCCGCGTTTCGATCTCGGAAGCTTTGCGGCTTAAAAATTGTCGAACGGGAACGTCCGAGCTTAGTCCAATGGCACGGCTATAAGCAGAACGGGCATCTTCTTGTCGATTCATCTGCTTGTACAAATGACCGGAAAGCGCCCAATAGGGCTGATAGTTCACCACTTCTTCAGATGGTATAGCTTCCAGTAAGGCAATGCCGTGTTCTGGTCCATAAGCCTCCGCGACCGCGGCGGCTCGACCGACAAATGCTCCCAGTGTGGGGTGATTACGAACGAGGCCCTCGTACAACTGAGCAATTGCCTCCCACTCGATACGCCCCGTCCATAAGCGCTGTGCATGTACCGATTGAATCGCGGCCATAAGTTGAAAGCGACCGATTCTACCGGCTTGCGAGGCGGTATGCAGATAACGCTCCGCCTCTATGATCAAGCGTTGTTCCCATTGTGTGCAATCTTGCTCGGAGAGGGGAATATAGTTCCCCTCGTCGTCATGCCGTACCTCACGGCGCGCTTCACAGTGCAGCATAAGTGCCAGAAGACCGTAAACCTCAGGTTCGCGGGGGGCGAATTGGAGAAGCAGCTTCCCCAGATAAATGGCTTCCTCCGCCAATCCCCTGCGAGGTGAATCCGCAATAGCTGCCTCATCCCACCCGCTCCCATAAGCAGCATAGATGGCCTCCAGAACGGGTTCGAGACGATCCGGAATCTCCTCTGCATCAGGCATTTCAAAAGTGAGGCGTTCGGCACGGATTTTGGCTTTTGCCCGAGTAAGTCGCTGACCCATGGTGGAGGGCTTGGTGATGAAGGCAGACGCGATTAGAGCCGCATCGATGCCAAGCACCGTCTGCAACATAAGCGGCGTCCGCATCACGGCATCAATTGACGGATGCGTACAAAGAAACATCATCCTCAGTCGCTCGTCCGGAAAGGCGGCGCTTGATGAAGTCAGAAGATGTGCATCCTCAGACATGGCAACGAGCGTCGGCAGCGCATTTTCGGAAATACGGGTACGTCGCGATCGGTCGATCAGCCTCCTACGGGCGGCAGTAACCAGCCATGCTTCAGGCTTGTCCGGAACGCCGACCTTCGGCCAAGTTTCCAGCGCGGCGAGAAAAGCATCTCCAATGGCATCCTCAACAGCCTGAAGGTCCCGCCAATTTACAGCCAAATAGGAGAGTAATCGGCCATATGCATCACGAGCCGTTTTTTCAATGACCTGATTTATTTCCATAGAATATTTACAACGGGGGAATGTTCTGTCTGACCTCAACCGTATCGACGGGTGCTCGAGCAGCCCACTCTAATGCGGTGTCTACGTCTGAAACATCAATCACCATGATCCCGCCGAGCTGCTCTTTTGTCTCAGCAAACGGTCCGTCCTGAACCATCGTCTCGCCACCATGCCGCTTCATCGTCGCAGCTGTCTCAGGAGCATAGAGACCCGAACCATATACCACAATTCCAGCCTCCTGCAAAGCACGCACATAGTGCGTCCAGCCAGCCAAATATTGTTGTTGTCTGGCAGGATCCATTCTAGCCGCAAAGTCCTCCTGACTCTCATAAAACATCAAAGTGTAACTCATACAAAAACTCCTCCTGTAACCTTATAGAAATTTTGGTTTCGTTATAATGTCGTATCAGCTATTCCGATTTCTACAATACAGGAAAAATCATTCTTCAAAAACCTCCGACATCCTACTTCTCCTGTTCTTTATCACCATAAAAGTTTTTATGGTCACTTATGGTACGGTTCTCCGCGCTATCTATAACAGCAAGTTTTAAGGCCATCCTTCGCAGGAGGGCCTTTCTTTGATCTCGCTTTTTTCAACTATCATTCCTCGTAAGCGGAATCACTCTTATGTTAGTTTGCATCGAAAGAATTCAATGAACTCCTTTTTAACTTCATCCAGCTTGTCTCTGAGGAAATAATCCCCGTCGGGATATTCCACAAATGTATATTCTTTATTAAGCTCCCCTAATCTATGTGAATAGTTGATCTTTACGCTGTAGCTTGCTGCAATTCACCCAACGGTCATGCTGCCCACTTATTTCTCGTAAGCTTGCTTCAATGCCTGGATATCGATTTTATCCATTTGCATCATGGCTTCCGTGACGTTTTTTGCTTTTCGGGCATCCTTGTCTGCCAGCAACTCGCTGAGGGTCGCGGGAACGATCTGCCACGACAAGCCGAATTTGTCCTTCAACCATCCGCACCGGCCGGGTTCTCCCCCATTAGCAGTGAGCTTTTCCCACAGCTCATCGACTTCCTCTTGCGTTGTGCAGTTCACGAAGAACGAAACAGCCTCGTTGAATTTGAAGTGCGGACCGGCGTTTAACACCATGAACCGTTGTCCCTCCAGTTCGAAAGTGGCGGACATCAACGTCCCTTTCGGAAACGGCGCTCCATCTCCATAACGGGTGACATTCAACGTTCTTCCATTTTTGAACACCGAGTTATAGAAATTGATGGCTTCCTCCGCGTTATCATTGAACCACAAGAAGGGAGTAATTTTGTTTTGCATGAACATTTCCTCTCCTTAGCTCTAAAGTTTTGACTTTTTTAATTCTTTCGTTTTTAACGATGAAGTGAGCCGATGATTGAGGCGAACTTGTCGAGTGACTGGTTCATGCCCATGACGGCGTATTTGGACATTTGGCCCATCGTCCAGTTGTATTCGATGATCGTCAGTTCCGTCTTGGTATCGTTTATTGCTTTAAATTCTATGATGAATTGGACCTCTTTCGGAAAATCGGGGGGCATGCCCACATCTGCCGGGTCGATCGGGTTACCATCCGCGTCGGACAGGCTCTGCGTAAATTCAAGACGTTCCTCGGGCACAATCTTCGTATAAATGCCAGTATTGTAGTAAACTAGACCCCCTTGCTCTAACGGTGCCTGCATGCAGAATAAATACTTGCCGCCAACACGAAAATCAATTTCGCATCGCGGTGAGGTGTAGTGAGCTGGCCCCCACCAGAGTGCTACCAGCTTAGGATCTGTCCATCCTTTCCAGACCCACGCGATAGGGATGTCTATTATTCGAGTGATCACGAGTTCTTGCGTATTCGAGTTTTGGTTCACCGGGATTCCTCCGAATCATTTGGGGTTTTGGTATCTTTCGCAACTTCTGCTTTCATTACGGTCTCGAATGTATCCAAGCGCTGGCTCCATCGACGTCTCATGTTCCTGGACCAATCCTCGAATTCGACCATTGTATCCGTGTTGATCCGATAAATGCGTTGCTGCGCCCTTTTTTCCACAAGGATCAATTTCGCCTCAAGTAAAATCTTCAAATGTTGGGAGATCGCTTGCGGGCTGACTTCGAATTGATCGTGGATCTGAGATGCGGAGAACTCTTCAATGTCGGCAAGTATCTCCAGGATGCGGCGGCGCGTTGGATCTGCCAATGCGGAAAAAATATCGTTAGGCATACAGCTTGTTCCTTTCCCCTCCTTCCTGATTACCGGTCTTGATTGTGAGCTTCGTTTTGATTTCGTGGTGTGACTTTAGTTTATTTGTTGATCTTATATTAAACCATTTACTTTATAAAGTAAATGGTTTAATGAATATTTTCTAGTTACGGACTACACCTCTTTCCTAGAACGTTCCGCACTTGTAAGACAACTCGCAAATGCTGAATATAACTGCCTGTTACTTCAAACGAAACCAGGAAGCAACTGCCGCGGCAATCTGCTCCCTGGTTATTCCACTATCGTAACCGTTTGCGTAACAGGATGGGGCAAATTTGTTTCAACAACTGGCAGGGCATTTACACGGTGTTTTAAATAAAACATGATAGCGGCACAGTCGATGTTAATAAACTGCAGCGGATCATTGTGTATCCGTTCGGCAAGTTCGCCTACTGTGATCCAGCGGGGATTTTTCGTGTGGTTGCCTTAAGCCGAGCATAGATAACGACGCGTCCATACTATGCAACCATTGCGGTACTTATGGCCTTCTTGAGCGGGAGGCAAAATTTCTTGAAGCATCTCATTGTCGACCCGGACCGTCCCCGTGAAAGGGACTGGCGAATAGAGGCGGCACGTAAGCGTTGAACTATCATAATCAAAGTCCGTTCTCACGATAATATCGCCATCATGCGAATTGCGAAACTTAAGATCCCTACGGCCATATACATAGGTGGCATCGCCTCCGAGATGAATGAATCGCAATTCACCCCACATGTCGGTGCTATGATTGTGCTTCTCTAGAATGGAGAGATTGGCCTTCAATGCCGCATCGAATATCAAGGAAGCAACAGCACACACGCTACCGCCATTCGCAAAGGTGACCTCGCCGTTAATAATAACAGGACCTTTTTGGAAACCAAGCTTACTTGATGTATTCTTAAAGAACCTTCGAAGGGAGAATACTTGATTTGGTTCGAGCAACACGCCATCCAAGAGGGCACATGCGGTATGCAAGTTATGGAAACGACAGGCGTTAATCTCATCCCTTCCTTCCCAGCGAGAAATCTGGATGATAGATTCGGAGAGGAGCGAGCAATTTGTGAGCTCATAATCAGCATCCACCTTGTGAGTGGTCATTCGAAATAACCAGCCTCGCAATAGACTTCTCAAGTTGTCCTGGAGCAGCCTTGCAGGCAGCCATCTGACTTGAGTGCGATTCCGATGTCGAAGCATTAACTTAACCCTCCTAAAAAGTGACCATTTTAATATTTCTTACCGAATTTACTACCTCCCGTAGACGCCATAGTAGAACGTATTCCCGATATATGATTTCGAAGTGGATGTCCTTTCGATACAAACTATAAGAAAATCACCAAAACAGTTTTCCCTTTCTTGCCCTTAAGCTTAACAAAGAGCATCCGATTGCGTCTGACCTGCCTATTGAATATTGTACCGTTAGTTCAAACTTTAAATAGATTGTTTAGTTCCTTTTACTAACCCAACTATTAATAAAGCTAGTCCAAGTACTAAGAATATCCCTACGAATAAATTATCAATAACACCAGGCATAATTGGTTCAGCGAAGTATGATCCAGACCCATTAATTTGTACTGGAACAACAACACCCATCCATTTAACGACTGCAATAAACCTTTCCACTGTATACAAAATGCCACTTAATGCAATCAACCCCAAACCAGATATAAAACTGCTTTTCCACATCTGTTATTTCACCTCGCCTTTAATTATTGCTGATCGAATACTAATTAAAGGAAATCATAGCATACATTGTGAATATAATACATAACATATTGCCTACTCTGCCCGATTGCTGCGCGAGACCGCCAAAACAATTCCGCGGCAGTCTCGTGTTGTTAGTTTATTGAATTATTGTACCCTTAATCAGCCCTTCATTGAATCTGCGTCATGGGGTATTTTCCATTAAAGTAGTTTTAGAAATCAAATAGATAGGAGGAATGATCGTGAAATGTACTGTTCTATTAATCACGCTTGTTCTATCATCGTTTCTTCTACTAACAGGGTGTAGCGAAAATAATGAGAAGAGCTCTAAGGACTTGTTCAAAAACCAAATTTCTACTATGGAATCAGAGATTAAGCGTCTCAAACAAACCAACGAGAAGTTAGAAATTGAAACTAAAAAGCTTCAAGAACAACTGAACAAAAATATTGTGCTTCAGGACCAATTAAGTATGCTTATGACAAATGCAGATGTTTTATTTCAATCTACAAAACAATATAACGGCGTATTTCCTATTCTGAACAATGAGGGTGATAAAACGAAGGAAGCTATTTTAAGTAGTATTGATTTTTCTAGTAAGCTCATTGAGCTGCATGATAATGAGTTGATTTTATCAGCCGGACTTGGTGATACTGATGTAGATCAAAGCAAAATTGTAGTCGAATTAATGGTTTATCAGAGCTTTAAAGTCCCCGAGGAAATAAGTCCGCTCAAAGTTATGTTTATACATATGTCGAAGGAAAATGGAAAGTGGATCATGAATTCGTTCAGCAGGACAAACTAATCAATTAGAAAATGGGAAAGTCAGTTCATGACTTATGTAGCCTCACCTGGAGTTCAGTTATTTTGGTCATTTCCGGGCTGCCAAACGATTCCGCGGCAGCCTTGTGTTGTAGTTTTATTGAGCTCTTGTTATCCGTTAACTAAGAAGGTTCATTCACGAGCATTACAACATCACCATACATTTGGTCATCCAAAAACACTTCATATCTCCATAGCCCACTTAAAGGTAAAATGAAATTAGCTGTAAAACGATCCAAACTTGAATAGCCTGGACTTGGTTCGGATATAGTTTGGGGAGAGAATGCAGCTACACGTTTTCCTGTTTCCTTATGGTGGGCATAAATAGCGATTTTTTTCCCATTAAAAGTTTCGAACGGTGATGTGAAATGAAACATATACCCGCATGATTTACCTGCCGAAAGATTAGGATCAGGAAACATACTGAATAACACTTTACCGTTTTCTACAAATTCCGTTCGAACATTCCAATCCCTTACGTCACCTTCAGATGATTTATTCACTTGATTTTCCTTTCCTGTTCCTCTTTCTATTGAGCAACCTGCTAAAGTAAAAGTTAATATCAAAAAGGAACTTAGAATAAACTGGCTTATTTTCTTCATCACACACCCCCAAAATTTGGTTTTTACTTTTAGACGTTTACAAAATTACTTTAGTTTCTTTTTGTTAAAATAAAATCTCCGTAATTCAATTATTTCGTTAAACTGCCCGTTAGCCCCCCATGCCGCGCTTCGCGGCACCACAGATTATGAAAATGGGGCTCGTTCTTGACGATATACTTCTTACGGCTGGCGAGGAAGGTCGTTCAGCTATGGTGTCGCGAACCCATCCGTTAGTCTGACTCCGACGACCACGGTGCACCACGGACTGTCGCACCCTTTAGGGGTAGCACGCAGGGTAGAATAACCCATTTTGGTTGTTGCACCAGCCCGCAATTCCATTGCCGTAGAAGGGTGACTTTAGATGGAAGTACTCATTGAACGAGCATGCGGACTCGATGTTCACAAGAAGTCCATAACAGCCTGTATCGTTACACCGGACGGAAAGGAGATTAAAACGTTTCGTACTCACACCGTTTACCTTATGGAGTTGATTGACTGGATCAAAGAGTGCGGTTGTACCCATGTGGCTATGGAAAGTACAGGTGTTTTCTGGAAGCCAATCGTCAACCTGCTTGAGGCCGAGGATATCGAATTTCTTGTTGTCAATGCTCAGCACATGAAAGCCGTCCCCGGTCGTAAGACGGATGTGAAGGATGCCGAATGGATCTGCGATCTTTTGCGCCATGGGCTCCTCAAAGCCAGTTACATTCCAGACCGAATTCAGCGTGAACTGCGGGAATTGGTTCGGTATCGCCGAAGTTTAATTCAGGAACGTTCTCGTGAGCATAACCGCATCCAGAAAGTGCTCGAGGGCGCCAACATTAAGCTCGCTTCCGTCGTGTCCGACATCATGGGACTTTCCAGTCGGGATATGCTTCAAGCCATGATCGAGGGTGAAACCGATCCGGAAAAGCTTGCCGGCTTCGCGCGTCGATCGTTGAAGCGTAAGAAAGAAGAATTGGAATTGGCTCTTCGCGGTAACATGAGCGCCCATCAACGGCTAATGTTAAAAGCGATGCTAACTCACATCGACTTTCTCAATGAACAAATCGTGGATCTGGATACGGAGGTAGCCAAACGGCTCGACCCTTTTCAGGAGCAACTGGACCGACTGGACACCATCCCGGGGATCGCGCGTCGCACCGCTGAACAAATCCTTGCCGAAATCGGAACCGATGTAGGTGCCCGATTTCCGAGTGCTGCTCACCTTTGCTCATGGATTGGACTTGTTCCTGGGCATAACGAAAGCGCCGGTAAACGCAAGCCTTCCAAGACTCGTAAGGGGAACAAGTATCTCCGTGCGGCTCTCACAGAAGCTGCCCAATCCATACGAGGGTCAGACAACTATCTTGGGGCCCAATACCGACGTATTGCAGCCCGCAAAGGAGGGCAACGTGCGGCCATCGCAGTTGCACATTCGATGATGACGATCGCATATTATCTGCTGACGCGTGGCGAGAATTACCGTGATCTGGGTGCCAATTATTTTGAAACGAGGCAGCAAGAGATGATCGTCAAACAATCTGTACGAAGACTAGAAAACCTGGGCTTTACCGTTACAATATCCAACCCCGCTGCTTCATGACATCCATCCACCCCCATATAGAATGAAGGCGCCGCTTTAAAAAAACACGCTAGCCGCGCTTAGTTTCGTATTGCCATTTTAAGCTGCTCCGTGTATTTGATTTTCAGGGTAGTTGAGAAACAAGAGGAGCAGTTGCCGTGGCATACTACTCCTCTCATGTTCCCATTAGTTCAACAAATGAACGGGTTTCTTGTTTCCTCATAACCGAATAACGAAACCAAATTATTGATTGTTATTTTGTAAAGTTCTCTTTCCTAATTATAACGATATACATCAAATCGGTTTCCGTCTAGATCATAGAAATGAAACCAAGAAAATCCTTCAATCGCTGGATATCCTAGAATATCTGACACTATGATGCCATTATGTACTAAGAACGCATGGTATTCTGCAAATTCTTGTTTATCGTACAGGATGCAACAAGGCCTTGCCGCACCATCTAATCTTTCTTGAGATATTGCCCCGGCATCCTTCTCTAGTATCCAGTGTGAGTCATCATTCGAAAACTCCTTTCGTAACCCCATTAAAAGATATCCATGTTCAGAATGATCCTCCAACAACCACATTCCAACGAAGGTTTCATACCAACTTTTAGCAGCAGATAAATTGCTAACTCCTATACGATTCCATGACTGGACGAATTTTTGCGAACCTTCAGTAAGGTTAGGATCTTCTTGTATGGTTAGTCGTATTTTTTTATTTACAGCCCAAAAATCAAAATAATTATATCCCCCTGGGCCGGTATATGGTTCCCCAACGACCGCACCTGCACCTTGTAAGTAGGCTCTGGTTCCCGGTAGATCTTTAGTTCGCCAACACCATCTCACCCTCGATTCGTCAGAAACAGCGGTTAATAACGGATCAGCATCCTCCCGTAATTCATAGGATTGAATACATACCATGGAGCCTAGTATGGTCTTAAGCTCGTGAATAATCTTATCATTATTTTCAGGACGATTATCGAATTGATTTTCAAAGTTCCACCCCATATACTGACTGAACCAGTCTATCGCTTCTTGGTGTAGTGCCATTGGAACATATAAGTTTCCGCCATCGAATGCTAGTGCAGGGACGTTACCTACCATATTTATTTTCTCTGACTCACTCATGAACTCATCACCCTTTTCATTTGCTTTGTCATTATTATTGTCATTACCACCTTGTATAACTTTTAGTGACAGTGGAAAGATAGTCGGTTTATACCCATCCGAATTATTAGAAACTGTGTTGCTCATTTGTGTTCCTCCTTTACTGGTGATTATACCCCCATTTGAATTGTTAGTAGTGTATTTTTTATCAAAAACTTCCTTTTTGACTTTTATGTGATTTTCATTAATCTCGTTACTTCAATAAAATCTGCCGGTGGGCTGGCAGACTTGTGCATGGTGCTATCGTTGCTATCGTTTTCCGTTAGCTTCGTCTTGCTGCTTATGATTGAAACCCGTTTGGGTAGATCTATTTATTATATTAACTTGGATTCATTATTATTTTTCCACACAAACGGTATAAACAAATGCATTTCCCACTGATCATTCTCAAACGGAAGTGAGTTTTCCCATCTTTCAATCATCGCTCCATTACCGTAATCTCCATTATTATGGATCCAAGCAATAAGCTTGTCATATATGTATCCCATTTCAACTTTTGCCCCGCTATAGTGGAAGTGAGCATATTGCATTTCTGAGAATTCAAAAGGAATCATTCCGTTTGGGAGATTTTCGATCGAAGTGACTTCTACGGCTACTTTCCATACACCTTGAGGGGGCTCAACGGTCTCAGGACCGAAGATCATCATTCCTGCACCTGTTCGATTCCTTTCCTCCGTTTTCTAATCTTGTAATTATATTGGCGCTATGAATCACAGTAAAGGCTTTAGAACTGTTTGTGGTTTGTAACCATCAGCATACTTCTTACGTCCAAGATTCTTGGCATGTAGAGACATAAATTCACACTTCCTTACAGATGTTCTTTTCTCTCCATTCTAACATCGCTCCCAGAATATGTTGTGTATTTTTTTATCAACTTTATATTTCATGAACCGAGTATGGAGAAACGACTATTATTTAATTACAGATAACTGCCAGTTACTTCAATGAATATAAAAGTGGAGCTACCATGCGGCAGCTCCACACTCTCGTACTCGTTTCTTCAATAAGCTTGAATCTATAAAAAATCTACTGTAACCCTTTTCAAAGTTTTGCCCTTTAGTTGAGCGAAGCTGCCAAACGCTTCCGCGGCAGTCTCGTGATGTAGTTATATTGTGCTCTCGTCCCCGTTAGGTGAATCATTATCTGCAATTGATTACACCACAAACTTCTCAAGAGCAACAGCAACACCATCGTTATCATTTGATTCGGTAATGTGTTTTGCACAATTTTTCAGTTCAATTATCGCGTTTTCCATAGCGATCGGAAATCCGCACTTATGGAATAGTCCTAAATCGTTAAAGTCATCCCCGAATACCATCACATTTTCTGACTTCACCCCGATATCATTAAGCACCCATTGCACGGCTTCTTCTTTTGAGGCTGATTTTTGCATGATTTGAACCAATACTCCTCTATCAGTTGCGATTACGTTCACATGATCACCGTATTGCTCGATAACATCTATCCATGTGCTGTAACCATGAACCAATATTTTGGTTGGGGATAGTGAACTAATAAAATCCTTATCAACAACCAGGGGTTTAGGATCATTTGAACGGATACCGAAATGACTAAGTTGCGAGTCCGGAATTGGTGTACACGTATAGCATGAGTCATTGACCTCGTAATTAATTATCGATTGAGGTGCATGTAACTCGATGAAATTGTTGATCTGTTGGCTAATCTCCATAGGGATACTAATGTGCCGCTGAGTTTGCTTAGACTTGCATGTTATTAGAGCACCATTGTAATAAACCAAGTAGTCTACAAAAGGAAAATTCATCACAAATCGATTAGCCGCTCTAGGCGGTCGTGCTGTGGCAACAATTATATGAATTCCAGAATCATAACATCTTTTAACAGTCTGATGATTTCTAGGTGATATGGATTTGTCACTACCGAGCAATGTTCCGTCCAGGTCTAATACAATTGCCTGTATGTCCGACATCTGCTTCTCTCCTCACAAATAATTCTTCCAATAATAACCTATTTTCGGGAGAAATGCTAGACTCACTATTAAATTAATCTGCCCGTTTGTTGAACAAAAATTGGAACAGCTTCCTTGGCACACCACTCACTATTGTCTCGTTAGAGTTTAGTTACTTATTAATGTTACTAGTGACTTCGGCAAAATTAATCCATGTAATGAACTTGGCATGACCAACTAGGATATTTTATATTTAAATCCTCAAGACACTTTTTCATAATTTCTGAGTCCATAGGCAATGTTTTCTGCACATTAGACCAACCAATTATTCTTAAAACTTTAGGCATCTCAACTAAGCCTGTTATTGAATCCCAAAATGCATTCCAATTCATCCCATAAAACGGCGGAAAGCCAAGTGTCTCTTTTAGGATTGTATGGAGTTCTTTACTGGAATGAATTTCACTTAAATCCAGTTCAATGAATGNGCCTGTTATTGAATCCCAAAATGCATTCCAATTCATCCCATAAAACGGCGGAAAGCCAAGTGTCTCTTTTAGGATTGTATGGAGTTCTTTACTGGAATGAATTTCACTTAAATCCAGTTCAATGAATGTTGCCCGTTCTTCCACATCCAATCACCTCACTTAGAGAAAAACTATTCTGTATCTGACTCTAAAACTATGATTGGAGCAGGTCGCCGCGGCGCCTGCTCCAATCATAGTTTTAGAACTCATCGATCAACGAGATACCTTTCGTTATCCGCATTCTACTTTCGCGTAAGAAATCGCGAGTCCAATCGTCTGGTTGACTTAAGTCCCAGCTCCGGTGCATACCGACGACTACGATAATTTCGCGTAATCTAAGGAAAAGCTTCAGTAGTTCTTTCCAGTCGTCAGGCATTTGACGGCCATCCTCTGTGTAGCCTAGCTCAAAATGTTTAATGAAAAGTTCGTATTGCACCTTACGTTCAGACTTTGAATCTTCTCCGAATACATAAAGCAAATAATAGAGTTGGATAGCAATGTCCTCGACATACCAACTATACTGGCACTCGTCGAAATCGAAGAGCGTTATTTGCCCTAATTCATCGACCGTGAAATTTCCTACATTGATATCACCGTGAATTAATCCAAAATTATCAGCATTTACTGGCAGACTAGCCAAGTGTACTTTAAGTTCATCACGGGCATGAAGAATGGGTTGAAGCTCTGATGGTAAATAATCTTTTGCTCGTAAGAGGTATTCATTAAACTCCCAAGCGTGTCTTTTCGCAGTAGGTTTGTATAGTTTGGTAAGTTCATGAAGACGGCCAGTTATGCGACCGCATTGCTCATAAAGAATTGAATTACCTAAGCATTCTGGATATCCGATTTTGCTGCCAGGTGCGTGTCTGAAGGAGGTTACGTAGAAATCCACCGTATCTCCTTGGATACATTCAAAATCCTTTCCAGTAACCGAAGAAACCGGGGCTGAAACCGACATCCCATTCTCCGAAAGATAACGAATCCATTCTATTTCAGCTGCAAGTCCTTCTAACGTGCGAAGAGTGCCCGGAGTGAAACGGAGAATATATTTCAATTCATCGCGATCATAGGAATATATAAAGTTTTGAAAGCCACCGATGAAAATCAGATCCTTTGGGTTAACCCCAAACCGCGCAGCGCCTTCAACGGCATGTTCGTCCAGGAACATTAATTTTATTTTTGGGTCCATGAGTTCTCCTTGGTATTTGATTCATTACAAGCGAGAGCAATCCCAATTATTGAGTAAAGTATAATTGCCAATACGTTAGACAGCTTTTTTCTCCTTCAATTTAGCCTAAACCCCTCCATGAACTATCGAATCTTCTTTCCCCCTCTATATTGTTGTTACTGAGCCAAAGTGGCTAATGATCCGCTATCGAAGTAATGGACGGAGCACGTCTGCCCAGATACGATATCCTCGTTCTGAAAGATGACAAAAATCAGGAGCTGTTTCAGGAGAAAGGGTGCCATCCGATTCAAGCAAAAGTGGACCGAGATCGACGAAATCATATCCTCGCTCTCTGGCCAAATCCGCATACCGGGCGTTAATCTCAGCAATTTGTACACGCCTTGGATGATCAGGATACTGCTCGCGGGGAAATACTGCCATTATGACAATCCTCGCATCACGAGCCAAGTTGCTGACTCGGTCGCAGATCGTCCGCAAGCCTTCGGCAATTTCATACGGGCTGTTCACTCTCGCGTTTTCGGTATCGCTCGTGTTATTCGTACCGATTAGAATGACGACCGTCCTGGGAGAAAGCCCGGTCATCTCACCATGATCGAGCCGCCAGAGCACGTTTTGCGTGCGGTCCCAGCCGAAGCCAAGGTTCAGCACGCGAAAGGATCCGAACACAGCGTCCCACGACTCTGTAGAACCGTGAATGCCATCCGATTTTGGCTCGCCCCCCCAGAAATGGGTAATGGAATCACCGATCAGAACGACCTCCGGGTTAATTCTCGCCTGTTCACTTAATACCTGTTTGTGCCGTTGCCACCAGTCATAGCAGTCTTCCTCCAGCTTTGGAACCGGAATAACCGCCGTATTGACAGATTCATTTTCAATCCTCATGACGATCCCTCCATGGAATACTTTATGATACTGAAATCCAAATAACGAACTGAAATATGGATTCATTTTGAACAACCTTTTGTTGTTTGTTGTATTCAACTATCCTGGAGTAGTTCAATATGTTCGAAGAAAATAAATTCTTAGACTCTTTTTTTCAGTCTAATACTTTATTTTCTTTTGACAATACGTTATTGTGCGAGCTATGCCCAGCCGTCTGCATCACAACCCCGGTGCTTGGCGAAACTGAATATTCCAGAGCAAATTGAGCCATCGTTCCGGTGAGTGAGAGACACGTCCCGGCGTTTTTGAGCCACCCTTCCGAAGGGTGAGCCACCTCGTATCGCCTCCTGTTATAATGATTCTTAGAGGAGCAGTTGCCGCGGCATACTGCTCCTCTCATGTTCCCATTAAATACTATCTCTGGACTCATTAAAAGTTTTTCTGGAATAGAATCACTTTTTCATTTTACTTTAACTCAGTCATATATTATTGCCACACTGTGATTACATTTCCATCTAAGTCCATAAAATTAAAACTACTTATCTCCCAATCTATTTCACTAACTTCCACTCGTAATTCCTTTAACTTGTTGTAGCTTTCCTCAAGATTAGATGTTTGAATTACAAATAAAGATTCAGAACAAGGGCTGAAGTATTCTTTTTCGAATAGTACTACACCAACTCCTAGCTGGTTAGTCCTGTTCCCATCAAAACCACCAAAATTTAATCCGAGAACTTCAGAATACCATTTTTTCGATTTTTCCAGGTCTTTTACATAAATAAAGACTGAAAGAATTTCTTTAGCTAATACAAAACCTTCTACGTTCTTACTCGCCATTTCCACTACCTCCAAATCATTATTCATTTGTCCGTTAATGACTTTTAAGGCCTTTGGAATACTTGTGGGCTTGTACCCATCAGTTTTGATACCTACATCATAATCAGGAACTAGTTTTCTTTCACTCTGACCCACGAATACCACCTCACACAGGAAAAGTATACCACCCTATAACATCCTGCATATGTATTTTTTTATCAATTATTCTGCTCTGTTAGTTGGAGCAGGTCACCGCGGCGCCTGCTCCAAACATAATTATTTCGCTATCGTTCTCGTTAGAGCGTAATGAACATCGATTGTACACCGTACATGTGTGCTTACCCTTTATAAGCTGTAACGACAGAAAACTTATGTCCATCTGGATCTCGGAAGGTGAAACTTCTCCCGCAAATACCTCCATCTACTAGATCCGTTAAATCTGTACCGTCCTCTTTTAATCCCTGGTATAACGAATCAATTGATTCATCATCTACTTCAAAATTAATAGTAAACATTTCAAAATCTGATCCATCATCTCCCTTTGTAAGGAAGCTCAACACTTTCTTGTCCTTAACAGGAATTAAAAAGAATGCCCCTTCTCGCATATAAAGCATAGCACTGCTATCAATCGCGGCTTCACCGTTCCAATCAAAATTAAAATGTTTACAATACCATTCAGCGGATTTCTTTGGATCAGTCACAGGAATATAGTTACAAGAAATACGTCTGATCAGTCGTTCGTTCATAGGTATGCTCTGCCGTTGTGTCATTTTTTCTACCTCCAGAGAATTTTTCATTTGTCCATTTATGACTTTCAATGCTTTTGGAGTACCGATAGGCTTATACCCATCAGAATTTTTTTTACCCACATCATCATTAACAAGTTCTCTTGCACCATGACTCATCAATACCACCTCACATTGGTTAAGTATACCATCCGAATGTTTTGGGATATTGCATTTCTGAGAATTCAAAGGAATCATTCCGTTTGGGAGATTTTCTTTCGAGTGACTTCTACGGCTACTTTCCATATACCTTGAGGGGGCTCAACGGTCTCAGGACCGAAGATCATCATTCCTGCACCTGTTCGATGACCGATTTCCTCCAGGCGTGATTTCATTTCGGCGATTGCTAAGGGGATTGCAGTGCTTTTTTCCTCATCGTAGTTTTTACTGGTATGTATCGTCCCAACTGCAGTGAATGATTTTGAAACAACATCAATTTTCTCCATATCCTTTCCTCCGTTTTCTAGTCTTGTAATTATATTGGCGCTATGAATCACAGTAAAGGCTTTAGAACTGTTTGTGGTTTGTAACCATCAGCATACTTCTTACGTCCAAGATTCTTGGCATGTAGAGACATAAATTCACACTTCCTTACAAATGTTCTTTTCTCTCCATTCTAACATCGCTCCCAGAATATGTTGTGTATTTTTTTATCAACTTTATATTTCATGAACCGAGTATGGAGAAACGACTATTATTTAATTACAGAAAACTGCCAGTTACTTCAATGAATATAAAAGTGGAGCTACCATGCGGCAGCTCCACACTATCGTTCCCGTTTGTTTAATGACTGATTTTTTTATAATTACTTTTCAGCCTAACAATTCTTATATCTTAGAGTTCGTTTTAGCAATTTTCAAAAGTGAGTCTACCACCATATCAGGGGCGCAAATGGGGGCAAAATGATTGGTCTGTATTTCTAGATACTCCACGTTTGGATCCGACTTTGCTCTGGCTGCTTCTCTGATAGACGCATTAGACTGCATTTGCGTACAGGAAATAAAAGTCCGCGGTATCTGAAGTTCACGAATACGTACGGGTTGTAACAGTGTCGCTAGGGGAAAGCGCTGCCCATCCATACGTTCAATAAACCACTCTCGTATCGTTTTGTCTGGAATCACTTCAACTAATTGAGGACTATCTGGACGTTTGATCCATCCGTCTCCCTTCTGGGCACTGGTTTCCCACCAATCCCTTCCTTCGGGACAGACATCAAAGAATGATTGCCCGTCATCTGGCATAACGGCATCAAGGTAAACCAATCGATCCAGTCGATCTGAAGCTGTATCTGCCACCCCTGTAATCGGCATCCCCCCGTAACTATGCCCAACTAAAACCACGTTCTTTAGGTTTTCGTAGTATAAGACATTGAGAATATCCTGTACATGTGTATCCAAATTCACGAGCGCATGACCCAAATGGGAACGATCACCCATTCCTGTTAGGGTTGGGGTGTACACCTCATAGCCTGCTGCGCGAAGAGCTTTGGCAACAAAACGCCAGCACCAGCTTCCTCACCATGCACCAGCAACCAAAACAAAGGTTGTCATTTCGGTCTCCCTCCTTAGAAATATTAAATTTCTTGTGTTAATAAACTGGCATGTACCAGTTTTTTGATACTTATTGTATATTCGTGAAGTGATTACCCCTTCCAATAAATGTGGGAACATCATTCATCTTCTCTTCGCGAATTCATGTCCCTTTCAACGATGCCCGCCCGTTCATTAATGTTCGGAGTATGCAACCCGTTATCCGTTTCTATGCTACCTATCACTGCTCGACGAATCAAATGAATCGCTTCCGGATTTTCCAGTGCCGACATATCGCCGGGCTCTTCTCCCAAATAAGCTGAGCGGATGATACGGCGCATGACCTTGGCGTTTCTTGTTTTGGGAAGTGCGTCAACGATAAGAACCGCTTTCGGCTTTAACGCCTTTCCCAACTGCTGCGTGACCAATTCCAATAATTCCTCCGCCAGTCCCCCGATCACCGCAGCTTCCGAGGAAGAGACGTTCGTGACGACGAAACACACCGCAGCTTCCCCTTTGATATCATCCGGAACACCGATTGTTGCAGCTTCGATAACGCTGGGATGCCCTACCAGTACGGACTCCATTTCCGCAGGTCCAAGCCGTTTCCCGGCTACGTTCAGCGTATCGTCGGATCGTCCGGTAATGTACCAGAATCCGTGTTCAGTGATGGCCGCCCAATCGCCGTGTACCCAAATATCAGTCCATCGCGACCAGTACGCCTTCTCGTAACGCTCCGGCTCCTGCCAGAAACCGCAGGCCATTCCAACCCAGGGACTTTTCAGTACCAATTCGCCTACTTCTCCGCGGATTGGCTTTCCATCTTGGTCGAATACATCGGCATTCATACCTGGTATAGACGTGTTGAAGCCCATTGGAGCAATCGGCTTAAGCAGCACGTTGCCGAGGATACCGCCTGAAATTTCCGTGCCTCCGGAGTAATTGATAATCGGGATACGTTCTTTACCCACCTTTTCAAACAGCCACAACCAGGGCTCAAGATTCCATGGTTCTCCCGTCGATCCGATGACCTTCAAGGAGGAGAGATCACAATCATGGAAGCCTTTCTCGCCGTGTTCCATCAAAACTCGAATCAGCGTGGGGGAAATGCCGAGATGGCTTACCTTATGCTTATGCACCATGCGCCATATGCGATCCGGCTCCGGATAATCCGGTGATCCTTCGTAAAGCAGCATCGTACCGGCATTAAGCAGCGCGCCGAATACGAGAAAAGGCCCCATCATCCACCCCATGTCCGTCACCCAAAATAATACGTTCCCTGGATGAAAATCCATCGCATATCCGGCATCGAACGCCGCCTTGACCGGAAATCCGCTATGCGTATGAACAATACCTTTCGGTGCCCCCGTCGTACCGGAAGTATAAATCAGCATGAGTGGCTCGTTGCTGTCCATCGGCTCTGCCTGCAGATATTCCGCATGAGCAACTAGCTCGGTCCATTCCACGTCCCGACCGTTCTGCCAAGGAATATCGATGCCCAGCCGGCGCACTACAATTAGTTTCTCAACGGTTGAGGCGTACAGCGAAGCTTTGTCAGCTTCCTCCTTCATCAAAACCGTTTTCCCGCGCCGGTAAAATCCGTCTGCCGCAATGATCATTTTGGCATCAGCCGCCGCTATTCGTTTGGCCAACGCCCCAGCTGCGTAACCCGAATAAACCGGAGTAAAAATCGCCCCGAGCTTAGCGACCGCCAGCATGGAAATCACGGTCTCGGGAATCATCGGCATATAGATTACGACCCGATCGCCTTTCATAATGCCTGACCTCCGGAGTCCGTTCGCTGCGCGATTTACCTGTTCGGCCAGTTGCCTGTACGTATAGCATCTGACCTCCCCGCCCTCACCCTCCCAGCGGATAGCATGCCGCCGCCCTACTGCCTCATCGCCAAGCCATTTATCCAAGCAGTTGTACGCGATGTTCATTCGCCCGCCCTTAAACCAAGAAGGCCACTGAATCCCCGCCGACAAATCGACAACTTGATCGTAGCCGCGGAACCAAGTAATTCCCATATCCTTTTCGACCGCATCCCAAAACCATTCCATATCGGTGATCGATTTCTTGTAAAAATCGTCATATTCGGAAAATCCGTGCTTTTGCATCAATCGATAAAGCCGAGTTTTTTCGATCTCCGCCTTATTCGGCTGCCAAACCGCTTGTGACTGCATGTTCAGCATCATACCCTTTCGCGCTCCGGGCGCATTATTTGTCCGAGCGTGGAGCCCAGCTGTAACAGTAATTGCTGTCCTCAATCGCATGAGCCTGCTTGGCTACCTGTAGAGGTCGGAACGTGTCGATCATCACAGCCAATTCCTGCGTTTCCTTTTTTCCAATGCTCTCTTCGACTTTTCCGGGATGCGGTCCATGCGGAATACCCGACGGGTGGATCGTAACGGATCCTTCTTCGATCCCTTGGCGGCTTCCGAAATTACCCTTTACATAATAGAGCACCTCGTCACTATCCACGTTACTATGATAATAAGGGGCCGGAATAGACAGCGGATGATAGTCTAAAAGTCTGGGGCAAAAAGAACACACCGCAAAGTTATTTCCTTCGAACGTCTGGTGAATCGGGGGTGGCATATGGACTCGTCCGGTAATCGGTTCGAAATCGCCGATATTAAAAATCCACGGATACAAATATCCATCCCAACCGACCACATTGAGCGGATGATGATTCAGTACATGAGAGTGAATCCGTCCTCTTTTTTTCGTACGAACCTCATACTCCCCTTTCTCTGTGAACGTTTCCAAAGTTTCAGGTACACGAATATCTCGTTCGCAATACGGGCTATGCTCGAGCAGCTGCCCATGTTCATTGCGGTAACGCTTCGGGGTCGTAATCCAGCTGTTCGACTCCAAGAACAGAAACTTTGACTTCCCGGAATCGGGAACCAGCTTGTAGATCGTGCCGACAGGCAGCACAATATAATCGCCAGGCTTGTAAGATAATGTGCCGAACATCGTTTCAAGCTTGCCCGAACCGTGATGGACAAACAGAAGCTCGTCTCCGTTCGCATTCCGGAAATAATAGTTCATGGGATCCGATGGACTCGCGACGCCGATCAACAAATCTTCGTTGCCTAACATATACTGCCTTCCGGTAACAGCGTCACCCGCTTCCTTATAATTGTTAGTCAGAAAATGCCGATGCCGCAGTGCCCCCGGCACTTCATATTCCGGTTCGCATTCGGATAATAGTTGTGCTTTGATCAATTCGGTAGGTGCATGATGATGGTATAAAATCGATTGGATTCCGGAAAAGCCTTTCGTTCCCATGACCTGTTCGCGGTAAAGCTGGCTATCCGGCTTGAGAAATTGTGTATGTCTTTTGGCTGGAATTTTGCCCAAACGATGATAGAACGACATATTTCCCCTCCCTCCTACTGTAACCTCACTGAATCCTGTTTCTCAGCACACCCAATCCAGTGACCTTCAGTTCCACAACATCGCCCGGTTCCAGCCACAGATGATCCTCTCCCGTGAGCTCAAGGATGCACCCCGTACCTACAGTTCCTGAACCGATCACATCACCCGGATACAGAACGGCATCTTCCGATGCCCGTTCAATCATTTGTCCGAACGTATAATAAATATCTTTGAAATTCCCGTGCGATAACCGTCGTCCGTTGACCGATGCCGTCATTTCAAGTCTATATCTCTCCCCGTCACGATACGGCTCCAATTCATCCTTTGTGACCAGATACGGCCCTAAAGAGGTAGCAAAGTCTTTGCCCTTGGCCGGTCCCAAACCGATTGTCACCTCGTGGCGCTGGATGTCTCTGGCGCTCCAATCATTCATGATGCAGTAGCCAAAAATATAATTGTCCGCTTCATACGCCTTAATATTGCTTCCTTCCTTGCCGATAATGCAGGCGATTTCCAGTTCATAATCGAGGCATCGGCACTTTTTCGGCCTCCGTACAGGTTCTTCCGTTCCCAAAATACAATGAGGATTGGAAAAATAAAAAGCAGGGATCTCGTACCATTCCGGAACCATTTCCAAGCCCCTTTGAGCCCGTGCCGTCTTCACGTGCTGTTCAAACGCATAAAAATCGCGTACGCTGCCAGGCTTGGGAAGCGGGGCGCACAAAATGACCTCTGATAGAGGATAAACCGCCTTTCGTTGTTTCGTAGAATTAGCACTTGCACAGGATTGATGCAACTGCTGCAAGCGGCTCGCGATAGGCAGGAATCGTTCGGATTGCAGTAAAAAATCGATCATATTATTCGGAAGGTTACCATCGCTTACCATGTTCATGTCGATTACGCTATCGCCCTCAAGCCAGCCCGCTCGTTGCTCCGATGATACCGTAATAAACGTAACGAACTTCATCCGCCGCTCCTCGCTTCCCGGCTATTTTTTTCGTTCCAGCTCAAACGTATCGGAAACCGCCCGCGTAAAAGCTTGCCCCGCCAGCCTTCCGATCGGCCGCAGCTTCACCGTATTGATTTTCCCATTTTCGTACAATTCGTCATTGATGCGTACGCAAACGACCCGGCCGATGACCAAGCTGCCGGCCCCCGGCTGTTCACCGAATGAAACGATTTGATGCAGCGTACACTCTAGATGTACTTCGCACTCTTTGACGCTCGGCGGATCGACGCATTCGCTTTTCATTTTCGTCAGTCCGACTTGTTCGAATTCGTCTACATCAGGCGGATATTCAATAGCACAATCATTCATCTGTCCAGCGATCTTCTCTCCCACGATGTTGATAACAAACTGGTTTGTCGCCTCAATATTGGCGAGGGTATCCTTCTTTCTCCCGTCTGTCCCCCGGATCATCGGAGCGAAGCAAACCATCATCGGATCTGCACAGATGCCGGTAAAAAAGCTAAATGGAGCGAGATTGCAACGCCCTTCCAGATCGACAGAGGACACAAAAGCAATGGGTCTCGGAACAATGGAGCCAATCAGCAGCTTATACGCATCTCTCCAATCCAATGTACCTGGATCGATTTTCATCTGGATCCCCCTATCACAGATTCCCTCTGCGTGCCTGTTCCCGTTCGATCGATTCGAACAGTGCCTTAAAATTGCCCTCACCGAATCCGACTGCGCCTTTGCGCTGAATAATTTCCACAAACAACGTCGGACGGTCCACGATCGGCTTCGTAAAAATTTGCAGCAAATAGCCCTCATCGTCACGGTCGACTAAAATATTCAGCTCACGCAGCTTGGAAATATCCTCATCGATGGTCCCGACACGTTCCTTCAGCATTTCGTAGTAACTATCAGGTGTGTTCAAAAAATCAATGCCGTTATTTTGAAGCATGGTTACTGTCGAGATGATGTCATTTGTTAAAATCGCGATATGCTGTACCCCGGCACCATGATGATAGTCAAGATATTCTTGGATTTGCGATTTCCGTTTCCCTTCCGCAGGTTCGTTGATAGGAAACTTGATTCGTCCACCATTCGTCATCACCTTCGACATCAGAGCGGAGTACTCTGTGGAAATATCTTTATCATCAAAATGAATCAATTGTTTAAAGCCCATGACCTGCTCGTAGTATCGAACCCATTCGTCCATACATTCAACATTGCCCACAACGTGATCGAATCCGATTAAACCAGTGGCTTGGTGAGGGATTTGCAATTCACACGGCTCATATTTCGGCAAAAACAGACCGTTATAACCGCTTCGGTCGATTAACGTATGGATCGTATCCCCATAGGTTCCGAGTACCGCCATTTTCACCGTTCCATTTGGATCGGAATATTCCCTCGGCTCCATGACAGCAATTCCACCGCGGGAGATTGCCTCATGATAAGCTCTTTCAACATCGTCGACCCGGAGTGCAATATCTTTGATGCCGTCGCCATGCTTCTTGACAAAATCCGCGATCGGATGATCCGGAGAAAGCGAGCCGGAAATGACAAATCTCGTTTTATTTTGTTCGAGCACATACGATACCTTATCCGTCACACCCGTTTCCAGCCCCGCATAAGCCACCGGTCGAAAACCGAATCCTTTGCTTAAAAAATGCGCAGCTTGCTTGGCATTGCCGACGTAGAACTCAATATAATCTATGTCGTTTACCGGAAAAAAATCAGCGGATTTACGATCGATTCGTTTCTGTTTCTTCATTTTGTCTCACCTCTTTTACCACTATATTCTGCAAGGAAGGAAACTGTCGAAAGATCGAACAATTTGGGTAGGCCATGATGGCAAAGGCAACCAACTGCAAAAGAGTAAGACGTCCTGAACAAGTATTTGTTCTTCCCGTTTAGTTCAATGTAGGCAATCAAACGTTTATGGTCGAATTTCGCAACGTCATCCGCTTCATTAGTTTGGGACATAAAAGTGTATTGTATAATGCTAATTAGAACAATAATCTGTATCGTTTAAGCGCAACAAGCTGCCGATAACTTATCGGCAGCCTGTTCTTTGTAGTATTAACTTTAACAGACATTTACAAATGCGCTTCCGATTACTAGTTAATTATGCCAGCTGCTCCATATCATCCTCAGCCGTTCGTTCCTCCCCCTGCCATAGAAGCTGCATCTCACTGCTGAAGGTCAGCAGCTCTTGCAGCGATCCTTCCGCTTCGATACGTCCGTTCTTCATCACGATAATATGATCCGCTCGGGCTAGCGCCTCTCTGCGGTGAGATACGGCGATACAGGTAACGTCTTGTTCGTTAAACAGACGCTCCCACAACAGCTTCTCTGTTTCTACATCCAGTGCGCTGGATAAATCGTCAAAAATGAACAGGTCCGATTCCGTCAGCATCATCCTGGCGGTAGCGGCGCGTTGAATTTGTCCGCCGGACAACATGACGCCACGCGGGCCAACCATCGTTTCGAGGCCATTCTCGAGATCTTGAACATCTTGCTCCATCACGGCCATGTGAATCGCATTGCCGAGTGAATCCGGGGAAGCTCCGCTGCCTTGGGTAATGTTTTCGCGAAGCGGATCGCTGAACAGGCGCGGCACCTGCGGCGTGTATGCCGCTTTCGGCGGAACCAGGAAAGTAGCCGGATGGTCAACCGTCTTTCCGTTCCACGCGATCGTCCCGCCCTCTTTGGGTAGAAGTCCTAGAAGCGTCCGTACTAAAGTCGATTTGCCCGAACCGACTCTCCCGGTAATGACGAGAAATCTACCGCGCTCCAAGCGGAAGCTGACGTTTTGAATCCCGTTATCGGAATTCGGATACGTATACGAGAGATCTTTTACATCTAGGCATTTCAGCCGCTCATCCTCGCTGCTTTTGTCAAATACCGGTACATCTGGCGGCGTATCGAACAGATGAATGTCATTATGAGCCACAATGTCGTCTTGCGTCCCTGGACGAAACAGCATCCGAATCCGGTCAACCGCCACTTTCAAACGCATGTGCTGAAAAACCATATAGCCGAATAGGGAGATACTGTATGCGAAGGAGCCCACGTACATCGTAAAAAGAGCAAAATCGCCGACTGTAAAACGGCCGGCCTGCATCTGCGCGGCACACATCAATAAAATAATACCGGTACTGATGTTTAACACGTGCTGGCTCAGCGATCGCATCCATTGCATAAATAAATTATCCTTAAGTGCCGCCTGTCTGCGTGCTTCGTTGAGTCTTATAAAGCGGTTTAAGACATTCTCTTCCGCGCGTCCCAGCTTCACAGCTTGAACGCTTCCGAACGTTTCAGCAATAAAACTGGTGATGCGCCCGGTCGCTTCGCGGTTTAGCTGACTGAACTTTCTCGCCCGGCCCCTGGATAAGTTATTCAGCAGCGTAACGATTAACAAAGGAACAATCGCAACGACGGTGATGGGCCAGTTAATTCGGGCCATAATTGCGATTGCAATTATGGCGTACGCTAATTTCCCCCAGAAATCTACCCAGGATTCTACATACTCGACGACTTCGTCAACATCATCCCGGAACCGGGTCATCGCTTCCCCCGGAGAGGCGGGAAGATTACGTCCAGGCCACTGCATGATGCCGGCTAGCATGTTCGTACGCAATAGGGCCTGCAAATGATACGAATAGGTAATCCATTTATAAAATGCGACGAAAAACATTCCGACTCTGATAAACCGTATAAGTGCAACAACCAACAGCGGCATCGCTATCCAAGCAAAGTTATGAGACTCGCCTGTGACAAGGTCGAAGAACCACTGCATTCCAATGCCGAATAGCAAGGGTATGGAGTGAAACAAACACCATAGCAGCCCGTTTATTACATATAACGATAATCGAAATCGTAACAGCCGCCCTACAAAATGACCTACCTTCATGCAAATTCCTCCTGACGATCCGTTCGTAATAGCTTTGCGAAGCGGGAGGACGAGTCTTGCGCGAGCGCTTCCCGCCCACCAAACTCGAGAATACGTCCGTTGCCAAGTACCATGATCTTATCTACTTTCTTCAACGTGGACAAACGATGGGCAATAACGATGCCTGTGCAATGTTCCATTAACTGATCTACTGCTGCTTGCAAAGCGGCTTCCGTCGCAGCGTCGAGCTTGGAAGAAGGTTCATCCAGAATAACAAGGCTAGGTTTAGTTAGAAAAACCCGCGTCAGCGCGAACAACTGAGCTTCACCCGCAGATAACGAAGCTCCGCCAGCCGACAGATGACTATCCAACCCGTGGGGGAGCTTATCAATCCACATTTGCAATCCGAGTCTTTCGATGGTCTCTATTATTTCGTGATCCGATACCTTGCTGTTGAACAACGTCAAATTGTCCCTGAGCGTCCCGTCAAACAACTGCACATCCTGCGTGACCATACCGACCCGTTTGTACAGCGCTTCCAACCGCAAAGATCGAATATCCGTACCGCCTATTCGAATTACGCCGCTATCCGTGTTATACATACGAAGCAGTAGACGGCTAAGGCTAGACTTCCCGCTGCCTGTACGTCCTACAATGCCAAGCCGTTCCCCCGGCCGCAAGGAGAAGCTGATATCTTGAAGTACGTGGTTGTCATCGTTATAGCTAAAGCTCACCTGGTCAAAATCAACTCCGAGAGCCCCGTCAGGAAGCGTGTCCCCCGTTCCTTCACGAATCTCGCTTTGCAAAGAAAGGATTTCACGGGAGCGGCGCATTCCCGATTTTGCTTTCTGAAATTCCTGCACTTGGTTACCGAGCTGTTCAATCGGATCGTTCAGCATTTGCGTGTATTGATAGACAAGATATAACGTGCCTAAGGTGATTTGACCTTTGAGATACATAGAAACGCCAATCATCAGCACCACCGTGACTGCCACCGAGAATAAGACGACCGTGGCGTTCCAAGGGACAACCCGAAGCATCCATGCCTTGCGGCCGGTCAGGAAGACGCTGCGCATGGCTCGATGAAAGCGGTTCATCACATACGGTACGCCTCCGTTCGCCTGGACGTCTTCTATTCCGGCTATACGTTCTTCAATAAGACCGAGCAGCGATGCTCTGGCTTGTCGTTCAGCTTGTGTTGCTGTAACCCCGAGGTCGCGAATATACACCATGACCCCTATGGAAATACAGGTAAATACGGTCATCGTCGTTGCAATCGGCCAATTCGTAACAAACATATAACCCAAAATACCCGCAAGGAGAACAAAGCTGCCGATAATTTGAACAACAAACAAAGCGAAAAAGTTCGACATATGGGTCACGTCGCCGTCCACGCGTTCAATCATTTCACCGGGTGTTTTAAGATTGTGAAAGCGCATGTCGAGCCGCAGGCAGTGTTTGAACAGATCAGCCCGCAGCCTATTGGTGGCTCTCCAGGCCACATCGTTTCCCATGTAACTTACGGATACAGTGAGAAGTTGGTTGCTAACGGCTACGACCAGAAACATGCCGGCGAGACTGAGCAGCCCCCCAATCGCTCCTTTGGCGGAAGCCGTGTCGATAAACCGCTGAACAATTTGCGGATTGATAAGTTGAAGCACGGTTGAGGTAAGCAGCATTCCCAAGAGAATGGCGATTCGCCCCTTGACGGGAAGGAGATAACGAAACAGCCAAAAGATTGATAATTTTCGTTCAGGTTTCAAAACATACACTCCTTCCGAAGTTATTGCCTTGCTATTCGCTGAGATATCAAATATAAAGGATTTTTCCATTAAATTATAGACTTATGTTTTTCCGTGGGTTATACTAATATTGTAAGGGGTTGGGAATAGATCCCTTGCTTAAATAATGTCTAAAATCGAGTACGCCACCTGATTAGGTGGCTTTTTTTCATATTAGGATATCAGGTATACATAGGATGCAGCCGATTGCTTTCGATCGCAATTGAAGCACCTTTTAAAAATTAGTTTAGCTGTTTCTAATGATGAAGAGAAAATAAGAAACGATTATATTCGAATTTTCTTCAATTCACGTCAGCGTCTTTGACGGCAGACCGGTCGAGGAGCTGAGTCCGACTGCCCTCCAATGTTGTCATTACACGATTTCCATTAGTTAAGGTAACAATTTAGCCCAAACTCTTGAGCCAGCTTTTATAGAAACTTAATTGCTCGTCAATGCTTACAAAAGTTAGATCCTGTTCACATTCAAAAATATCAACCAAATCGGTTGTTTTGGTCTGTCTACCAATATTTAACAAACAAGAGGAGCAGCTGCCGTGGCATGCTGCTCCATTCTCGTATCCGTTACTTTATTATTACCATCTAATACTACTTTTCAGAGAAACAATTCAAAAACCATGTGGGTTCCAATAACGATGTTGTTAGAGGACAACACATGGCAATTTATTTAATTCGCCTTTTTTAATTTACTGTAACCTATAAATCTTTTCATCTCACGAGAAGAACAGTCTTATTCTATTAGTTCTATTGCATGGTCCGGATGTTCTTGATTAAACTGTTCCACTGCCAATTTAAACTCCCTAACCGCATCTGGATCGATCTGCTTCAAATACCAAGGTACGGATGCCTCATCATTATTAATTTTAACTTGTCGAAAAATTTCATGGCGGCCTTCTAGTGCTTTTGTAAAAAATGTATCGAAATCAAAAATAAAAAGAGTAATCATCAGCACAATTCGGTCTTTCCAATGCGGGCTATTCGATTTATTCCCGTATATTTTTAAGATTCCCTCAGCGCGTTCCGTGAGGGGAAGAAATACTTCTCTAACATCAGCTACGTCCTCCATCGTTGCGGGCTCAACAGGATCGGTCGGACACCAATCACGCTTGATGATTTCAAATGCATGCTGAGGGTGTTCCAAACTAAATTGATGCAGGGTTTCTAAAAGAGATTCCAACCCTTCAGGATCAAGTTTTTGTAATACGTTGTACCCCGGAATCACGATGCGCCGATGTTTCAAATCACTCTTTTTCACTCTCGCCAAAAACGAATCAATATCCCATCCTGCTGGTTCTTCGTTCTCATCAAAGCCGGAATTGGCCATACAATATTGCTCTTCTCTTTTCCAATTATAATCAAAACTATCAAACTTGGACCTGCATATTATCGTCTGCGGTTGCCACATATCCAGCATATTTCCATCGGGGTCATATAGCTGGAACTGTCGCCCGCATCCGCCTCTGTCATGTATATTATTAACTTTATGTCCTTGTTTCAGCATTTGACGGTGCATTGCATCAAGATCATCCACAGCAACATTAATGATCGACCAAAGTCTATGATAGGGCTGAGTCGGTCCCAGATCCAGTGATCTGTAGAAGCGAAGCTCTTGTCCTTTTCTTGTTACCGGCCACCCTGAATCATTTAACTCCAAACCGCTAACCTCCGAATACCACTTGCGCGTTTCTTCCGGGCTCGCTACCGGGAAAAATAGAGTGGTTACTCCGATTAATGCAGGAACATCGTCTCGCAACGGTTGGGGTTCAGTATCCGGATGCTGCCATACTTGAAACTTGTTCCCTTGCGGATCGGTAAATACAAACGAGTTGCCCTCATCATCCAAATCCTGCATCGGCTCCAAAGCAACACCGGCTTTCGACAGGCGTCCATACAATGCTTCTATACAATCTGTTTCAAATCGAACAGCAAACATTTCGTATGTTTCACCCGGAATGTATTCATCCGTCATGAAATTACAGTTGACCACATTTTCTTTCTTTGGTCCCCAAAAAAGTGTATGCTTTCGTGTATTACACGAATTAAAATGCTCTTTATACCAGTCTACCAATACTGGCGGATCATCTGCCGGAAGATAAAGACAGATAAATTTGTTGAATACAGATGTAGCGGTTTGCAACATTTTACTCATATGAAATAAATCCTCCTCGACACTTAAATTGTTTAATTGTAGTGGAGCAGCCGCCGCGGCACTGCCCCACTTTTGTTCCCGTTAGCCTAGCATGATTAAAAATGTGTTGTGGAGAAAGTCAAGCCATCATTGAGTCTACCGCGCCCATGCTAATTAAATTGTGATCTCAAGTAATTCCATTCCAAAACCGCCTGCCCATGCACCTACTTTATTGTTATCAGGATCCCTGAACGCAACCCAGTGTCCATGATCGTCCTCAATGACGATATTGTTTTCGGCAAGATGCGTTCGGAATTCTTCCATTCTCTTCGTTGAAAAGGACAATCCTCTTTCAGAATCCTCATCGGTGCTTAAATAGAAAATTACACCGGGCACAACCTGCATAACAGCCGTATCGGGGCCCGACTCCAGCATTTGAAACCCCCATATCTTGCAGTACCACTCGGCAGATGCTTGAATGTCACTGGAGTACAGAGTAGAAACGGAAAACTCCAAGTATTGCCTACTGGTCATGCTTCGTCCCCCTTATTATTAAGATTATCATGGATTTGCCAGCCTTTATCCCAGTAATAAGGCATATATACGTGGATGAAATCATCTTTGTAGTATTCAAGCACGTAGTAGCTTTCCTCAGGTTTTGTAAACGACCAACTCATAAAACCCGCTAAATAATTGAAATGTTCTGTACGTAGCTTTTCACTAAAATCATAGGATACGGGGAATATAACGTAGTCATGCTTTGGAATTTGTAAGTATTCCGCACCGTCCAGCTCTCCTGAAAATGGTTCGGTAACAGCAATACATGTGAAGACAGCCTCAACTTCGTTTAAATATCGAGATACGATGAATGGGTCTCCATTCGTATTTAATCCATGATGTTTAGATATGGAAATAAGCTCAGTCGAGACAGAATCAAATTCGATATCTTCGTAAATTTGCTTTGCAATAACGTGCATCTCATCCCTTACTTCGAGTCGACAGCGAATTAAATCACGCACGAACTTACTCGGCATGGATATATTCAGCCCTTGATATTCAGGGCTGAACGATCGGACCTCGATCGTATTTCCATCGAGATCCTTAATTTGCATGAAGGATTCCTCATCCACTTCGATCTCGGCATTCGCGAGAATCAATTGACGCCTTAGAGCCTTCATGTTTCTAGTGGAAAAGCTTATCTTGCGTGAAGATTCGGGATTTCTGCCCATAAACATGATTCGACCAGGTGCATATTCCATTGTTGCGAAATCGGAATTAATAGAAACGATTTGAACTCCAAAAGCTTTATAATACCATTTTGCAGATTCCTCTAAATCACTTGCATAAATTCCGCCGTACGTCAGATGAGCAAACGACTTCACTGACTCAGCATTTCCTGTTACATTTTCTTTGTTTGAAGTTACATTATCATCCTCAACAACATTGCCACTACTCATATTACTTCCTCCTCATCTACCGGATACATGGCCTGCTCCAATCATAATGATTACTCTAACGTTTCCGTTAGCTGAACAAGCTACCGATTGTTCCGGCAGCCTGCTGTCTATCGTTCCGTTAGCCGTAACAACCTCTACTATTTTTTTGGATTAAACTTAACTTTATTTTTACTCCAATTATCAATTTCTTTTGTTATATCGCTAAAACTATATTCACCCGAAGATATCTTCCAGCTACTGTCGTGATAAAGCGGCATATATTGGGAATGAAAAACCGAATCCATAATAATCGGCTCCTGGTAGCCTATTGTATTGGAAAGTTTAATTGCATCCAAGTTTTTTCCCTTCCAGTGGTCCATTTCATCGTAATACTGATCTAGCTCCGGATGTTTAATTGTTGGTACTCTTCCAATATCCGCTAAAAATTTTTGCGTTTCTAATTCGTAGAAGAAGCTAATAAATTTGAAAGCTTCTTCCTTGTGTTGTGATGCTGCAAGTACCCCCATTGGTGTAATTTGATGCATCGTAACTTGCTTCTTTGTCCCCCTCGGCATCGGCAATACGTCCCATTCGAAGGTCCAGCTAGGTTCTGGCGGGTTTTCTGAAACTGCAAATAATGTTTTTCCTTGACAAAACAGCGGTTCCGGAAAAGTGCGTACTACATTTTCATTAACCATCACCTGATATTTGTTAACAAGATCGTAAAGCCATTGAAGGTCAGCAATGACTTCAGGTGTATCAATAAGACCTTCAGTCAAATCCCCGTTTATGAAAAATGGATGATCTGCATGTCCATTCGCAATCGAATATAAACATTTTACATACCATGTGATGGGTGGACCATTGTCAAGACCATATTGATGTATCGAAACGTCTGTGGCCTTAGTCGCAAGTTCAACCATTTCATCATAAGTCCAATCGTTCGACGGCATCTCCAGATTTAAGCTTTTCAACAAATCTTTATTCACATAAAACCAATAGGTGTCTAAAATTACGGGAACAGTATAGGTATGTTCACCTGTTTTGTAGGTCTCCAGAGTTCCTTCAACAATATGTGGGTTATTCATCGTTTTATCGTTCTCAATATAAGGCGTTAAATCCTCCAATAACCCTCTTTCAATCCAGTAATAATATTCGTAAGTTATCGCTAAATCCGCAGACTGGCCCTTCTCTTGTGAATTATTCTGCCACTCGATTAATCTCAGATCTTCGTGTCCCGCGGGAACAGGTTTTATCGTAATCCAGGGATATTTCTCATTGAACTTATCTATGCATTTCTGAAATCCACCTACCATCCAACCGTAAAGTAAAATGTTTAGTGTGACTGGTTCTTTGTTCATAATAACCTCCGAAATTCCGTAGTTTTTGTGACTTACAGTTAATTTGATGCCACAGATGTTGCAAACCTGACTTCTTGAATAAAATATTATTTATAGTTCATCTCACTAGAAGAACAGTCTTATTCTATTAGTTCTATTGCATGCTCCGGATGTTCTTGATTAAACTGTTCCACTGCCAATTTAAACTCCCTAACCGCATCGGGATCAATCTGCTTCAAGTACCAAGGTACGGATGCCTCATCATTCAAATCCTGCATCGGCTCCAAAGCAACATCGGCTTTCGACAGGCGTTCATACAACGCTTCTATACAATCTGTTTCAAATCGAACAGCAAACATTTCGTACGTTTCACCCGGAATGTATTCATCCGTCATGAAATTACAGTTGACTACATTTTCTTTCTTAGGTCCCCAAAAAAGAAAATGATTTCGCGTACTAGCTGAGTTAAAATGCTCTTTATACCAGTCATGCAATGCTGGTGGATCATCTGCCGGAAGATATAGACAGATAAATTTGTTGAATGCAGATGTTGTGGTTTGCAACATTGTACTCATATGAAATAAATCCTCCTCGACAATTAAAAATTGTTTTAATTGTTATTGTTTTTCCGAAATCGCTTTAAAATTTTGATTATTGTTTATTTCATCAACTCCCTTTTCATTTCACATTAACTTTGTTTTATGACTTACAGTTATTTTGATGCCACATGATGTCGTAAACCTGACTTACTGAAAAAATAAATCTATTAATAATTTTGTTTTTTCTACAGTCGCACTAATCTGCCTTTAATTTAACAAAAAGTGGAGCAACTGCCGCGTGAACAGCCCCCCGTCAAGTAGACAGTATAAAAATCAAAATCAATCAAGCGGCCTTCGTCCTGAACTCCATCGGACTGAGGCCGTTTAGTTTTGCTTGTAA
>NZ_JBVYOJ010000034.1:0-50025 GCF_056120465.1 Paenibacillus sp. sgz302148 | reverse complement strand
TACGACGAAGAGACGATCACGCTATTGCTGCATAGGTTCGCCCATCATCTGGACGCCGTACTCGATCATTGTACCGGCAGGGTACCGCAGCCGACGCCTAGCGATTACGGATATCCTTACTTGACGCTGGATGAGTTTCATGCCATCCGGAATAGCTATGGTGACTCCATACAAAAAATATATCCTCTGAGTCCTCTCCAGGAAGGTCTATTTTTTAATTTACTGCTTGATAGGGGAACCAGCGCCTATTTCGAGCAAATTCAGATGGATTTGGCCGGAGATGTCGATATCTCTCTTATTAGCAAATGCATCGGCATTCTGACACAAAGACATGAAATGTTAAGGACCGTTATTGTACACCGTTTTACGGAAAATCCGCTGCCGCTGCAGATTATTCTTACGGATTATCCTCACAAGGTGGAGGAATATAACTTCAGTCCGACGTGGACCAAAGACGGAGACCTAGCGTATTCGAAATTTCTAATAGAAGATCAGCAGAAAGGATTCCGTTTTGACCAAGAGCCTTTGATAAGAATGGCGCTCGTTAGAATGAATGGCGAAAAGTATAAAATGGTTTGGAGTTTTCACCATATCATACTGGATGGTTGGTCCATGAGCCTACTTATAAATGAATTGTTTTTTATTTATGACTCTCTTAAGAATTCGAAGCGTATTGCTTTGGAAGCTGCGGCTCCCTATTCCCGCTATTTGGAATGGGTACTCAATCAAAATAAACAAGCGGCGCTCCATTTTTGGGACGACTATTTAAAGGGATATCGCCCGATTCGCCGCCGCGGTAATTTCAGTTCGCAGCCGACAAAGTCTTTCGGGGCAAGATCCGTCATTACCTTTGCCATCGAGGAACAGGTAACCATGCAATTGAAACGATTTTGTCAGCAGCGGCAGGTAACGCTGCATACGGCCATCCAAGCTTTATGGGGGATCCTGCTGCAAAAGGCTTACAACGTGGACGACGTTGTCGTTGGTTCCGTGGTGTCCGGCAGAACAGGCCCTGTCCTTGGGATTGATAAAATGGCGGGATTGTTTGTTAATGCTGTGCCGGTTAGGATCGTTACTGCTCCGGAAACGACATTCGAGCAAGCGGTAGGTAAAATCCAGCAAACCGCACCTGACATTGAGAAGTATGGCTATGTATCAATGGCGGAGATGGCTCTTGCACAGAAATCGAATGAATGGTTTCCGTTGGTAGTTAATTTCCTGAACCACTCGATTTTCGAGACAAAAAGAGACGCCACTCATTCGGGCGATATTTCGTTAACGAACATTACCATAGACGAAATTGCCCACTATGATTTGTACGCAGATATTTCAGGGAACGAAATGCTGGACGTAAAGTTGATCTACCGCTCGGACAAGTATGATTCCGACTGGGTCAAATTTTTGTGCGACTCGTTTCTCCGAATCACGCAGGCTGTTCTTGAGAATACGAAAATCCCCATCGGTGATATCGGTTTGACCGCAAATGAAATAAAGGATAACCGAGCCGATCTTTCAGCGGCTTTTGACCTCTAGAAATGAAATGGGACCGGAATATTTCTTCAACCCAAGAGAAGGATGGAATCCAGATGAGTAGTGAGTTTCTGTTGTTATCGGATAAGCATTATCATAAGCAGAAAAGTTATTGGATAAACATGTTTCGTGACGTTACGGACACTTATACGGAGTTCCTGTTAGGTTTGGATCATTTTAGTGAAAGGAGGGATAAGCGAGAAGAGAAACTCATTCTGGATCACGAGCTTCAACATATGCTTGTGAAAGCTAGCCGGAATTCAGATCTCTCCTGTTATGTTCTTCTTCTCACCGTATTGAAGGTCCTGATTTACAAATATACCGCAAATGTCCAAGCGACAATAGGGTTGCCGGTCTATGAACCGAACCGCAGCTCGTATACCTTGAACCGCCAACTAATCATAGCGACCGCGCTAAGGGATGGTCAGCAGTCCTTCAAGGAGTTCTTGATGAAAGTACGCACCGATGTGTTGGGGGCGTACGAGAATCAAGACTATCCTCTCGAAGAAATATTAAAGGGTGGTGGAGAAGAAGGCGAGCCGTTCTTCACGCCCATCATGTGCCAGCATAAAAATATTCACTCGAATCATGACACACATGTGGCGCATTCACAGATTGCATTTACATTCGAACGAACAAACGAGGAAATCCTCGAGGGCAGCCTTATCTACTCCAGTTCTATTGACACGCTCGCCATGCGGCAAGCGGCAAAGCATTTCGTATCGCTTCTGAAGCATTGCTTGGCATACCCGGACAAGCCTATTTCTTCACTTTCGCTGATCTCGACAGAAGAAGATCAGTTCCTGAAAGCATGCAATGCTACGGACGAAATGCGGTACAAAACCTATGAAAGCATCGTTACGCTTTTTGAAGACCAAGCAGCTCAAAAACCGGACAACATTTGTGTTATCGCCGGTGGTGGTCAGCTTACGTATAAGCAATTAAATGAACAATCAAACCAAATGGCACGGTATCTTCATAGGGTCGGCGTAGCTCGGGGAAGTCTTGTTGCGCTTGTCATGCAAAGGTCGGAGGATCTCGTCGTCGGTATCCTTGGCATTTTGAAGGCGGGAGCGGCTTTTTTACCAATCGATCCTGAAATTCCAATCCATAGAGTTGAGCAGATTCTTGGGGAAAGCAAGTCTCCGTTTTTGCTGACGGAGTCAGACTTTATAAGCAGCCTTTCGTATGAGGGAGTCCGAATCCTTTTCAACAAGGCGGATCTGGATGGTGAGAGCCGTTCAAACTTAAATCTTTCTTACGCTGGCAGAGATTTGGCGTATGTCATTTATACGTCGGGATCTACCGGAAAGCCAAAGGGAGTTATGATTCCGAACAAGGGCCTCATCAATACGATTTTGTGGAGAAAAGAAGAGTACGGGCTTGGGACGGACGATGTTGCCCTGCAACTTTTTTCTCATTCCTTTGACGGATTCATTACGAGCTTCTTTACACCCGTCATTTCGGGCTCTAAGCTCATTCTCCCTGATAGCCACACGGCGAGGGATGCCCTGGCAATAAGTAAAATGATCGATCAAATGGGAGTCACCCACTTTATTTGCATCCCCGGCTTGTATCAGGCGATCATGGAAAGCGCGCTACCGGGCGCTTATCCAAGCCTTAAAATTGTGACGCTCGCCGGAGACCGAATTCCACCAAACTTATTGGAGAAAAGCCGTAGTGCGTTTCCGCATATCGAGATTGTTAATGAATATGGACCTACGGAAAATAGTGTGGCCACTACCTTCCATAGGAATATGACCGAGTCTGTCCGAAGCAGCATCGGCAAGCCCGTTGCCAATACCTCTATATATGTCGTTAATCCGAATTATGAGCTTCAGCCTGTCGGCATTCCTGGAGAGCTTTGCATTTCGGGGGAAGGATTGGCGCTGGGTTACCTACACCAAGACGAACTCACTCGGCAGAAGTTTGGGAAAGCTCCTTTCGATGGTGCAGAGTTCATGTACCGGACGGGTGATCTTGTTCGAAGATTGGAAGACGGAACGATCGAGTTCATCTCCCGTGTGGACAACCAAGTTAAAGTGAGAGGTTTCAGGATTGAACTTGGTGAAATAGAGGCCCAATTGCTTCAATTCCCAGTAAGGGAATGTGCAGTCCTGCTTAATCACGGCGGATCCGGTAATGAGCTGTTCGCCTATTTGGTTGCGGATCGCAGCGTGACGGCCGAAGAACTGCGGGCTTATCTTGAGGAGCGGCTCCCCCATTACATGGTTCCCGGTCATTTTGTCGTGTTGAAGGAGATGCCATTGTTGGTCAGCGGCAAAATTGATAGAAGGAAACTTGCCGAAATCCTAGATCACCAGCTTGCGAAGCCCATAACCGGACCCCGAAACAAGACGGAGAAAAGAGTACACCGGATTTGGACGGAAATTCTCGAACGGTGCGAAATCAGTGTCTTTGATCGCTTCTTTGAAATTGGAGGTCACTCATTAAGCGCGACGCGCTTAATGGCTTTGATCACCAAAGAGTTTGCGGTGGAAGTACCGCTCACCGAGTTTTTTGAGAATCCGACGATCGCCTGTTTGGCCGAACGGATCGAACAGGCCGTTACGGTGACTTGCGAGTGGATTGAACCTGCCGCTCTCTCGGAGTATTATCCCGCAACCTCCGCTCAGCAGAGGTTCTATATCTTAAACGAGCACGACGGCGGCGCGGCATTAAGTTACCGAATCCCGATGGGCATAAGACTGATGGGAATATTGCGCGCGGAGCAGTTCGAACAAGCTGTGAATAGGCTGCTGGAAAGACATGAGATCTTAAGAACCTCCTTTCATACCGTCGAAGGAGAAATTGTTCAGAAAGTTCATCCACATCATCCGTTCCTTCTGCACGCTATATCCTGCGACGAGAAGACTATCGGCTCCCATATCCAGGCTGTCATGAATGAGCCGTTCCTCTTAACGGAAGCGCCATTGCTGCGATGTAGGCTGTTTCAATTATCGGAAAAAGAGCATGTTCTATTCTTTGACGTCCATCATTTAATCATGGATGGCATTTCCTTGGGGATCCTTATTCGGGAACTTATGCAGCTGTACAATGGGGATGAGCTACCGGAGTTGAATTTGCAGTACAAGGATTACGCCGTTTGGCTTAAACGGCAGCGTAAGGCCGAGGATTGGGGGGCTCGGCAGACCTTTTGGATAAATGAATTATCTGGAGCAATTCCTTCCCTGAACCTGCCAACGGATTTTTCCCGTCCAGAACGGAAAAGTTTTGAAGGAAGTTGCTTTACCTTTCAAATTGAAAAAGAACTGTCGCGCAAGTTGAATGAGGTAACTCTTAAACATGACACGACTTTATTCACGGTTTTGTTCTCTATATATAACATACTATTGGCAAAATATAGTGGACAAGACGATCTTGTAGTTGGGACAGTGATGAGTGGCCGGGAACATGTGCAGTTGGACGGCATGATTGGTTTATTTGTCAATACCCTGCCGGTCAGAAGCAATCCAGACAATAAGATGAGCTACTCCGGCTATTTAAGAGAGCTCGGAAACAAATGCTTAAAAGTACTGGAGCACCGCGCCTTTCAGTATGAGGATATTATAAGGTGTCTGGACGTAGAGAGGGATTTAAGTAGAAATCCTCTGTTTGACGCTGTATTTGTCATGCAAAATGTCGGCGTTCAAACAATGAAATTGAATGGGCTTGAAGCAAATCCTATCGATGTGCAGTACGACGTTTCCAAGTTTGACCTCACATTCGAAGTAACGGAACATAACGATGCCTTCATGTGTAAAATGGAATTTTGTACCAAATTATTTACACCCGAGACCATTCAACGGATGGGACGGCACTTTGAGCATATTGCCTCTCAGGTTGTTCGCGATCCGGAAGTTCTTATTGGTGACATTTCGCTGGCGACACCGGAAGAAGTTTTTCAAATTACGAAGTCTTTCAATACGCCGACGGTTACACGCCCCGTCACAACAATCCACGAGATTTTCGAAAGTAAAGTAATGGCAAGACCTGATGAGATTGCTCTCAAGGAAGCCGATCAGGAAATTTCATATAAGCAGTTGAATGAGCTTGCCAACCAGATGGCCCATGTCCTCCTGGCTAAGGGCGTCAGGCCCAACCAACCAATTGCGATCCTACTAGAACGTTCGGTGGAGATGGTCGTAGCGGCCTTGGCGGTGTTGAAAGCGGGAGGAGGAATCCTGCCGATCGATCCCGAAACACCTTATGAACGTTTGGTGTTTCTACTACAAGACAGCGGCTGCCGAATTCTTCTGACTAATAAAGAGAGATTGACGAAAATTTTCCAGTTGGATGTTGAGTTAGTTGATGTGTCAGCTTGCGACAGTTCGACCAAGGAAAATGTTAACGTCCGGTGCTCCGCCGATCAGCTTGCTTACATCATTTACACTTCTGGATCGACAGGCGTGCCAAAAGGTGTATTGGTTCAACACCGCAGTGTGGTCAATATATTGCAGGGAATGCAGGAGCAATATCCAGTCATGCAGGGAGATTTCTATCTCCTTAAAACTAATTATACATTCGATGTTTCAGTAACGGAGCTTTTCGGGTGGTTTTTCGGAGACGGAGGATTGGTGATTCTTCCGAAAGGAGAGGAGAAAGACCCCCAATCTATTATTGAGGCTTTGGATCGATATAAAATTACTCATGTAAATTTCGTTCCATCCGCTTTTTCCGTATTTTTGAATATGGTGGAGGAGTTCTCTTCATCCCGGTTTCGTTTTCTAAAATATGTGTTTGTTGCCGGGGAAGCTTTAACCGAACCCATCATCAAGAAATTTTACAGATGCATGGAAGAACGGATCCGACTGATAAACGCATACGGCCCTACCGAGACTACGATTTATGCGACTCACGATACAATAGAGGATAAAGATGGTAAAATAACAATTGGAAAACCGTTCCCCAACGTCCGTGCTTATATTGTTGATGGAAACCACCATATTCAACCGGTCGGAGTACCGGGCGAATTATGGATTTCTGGCGATGGCGTAGCCCAGGGTTATTTAAACCGTTCGGAGCTGACATCGGAGAAGTTTCTGCCGAGTCCGTATACGCGGGAAGAGAGGATCTACCGGACAGGAGATTTGGCAAAGTGGCTGCCTGATGGAAGAATCGAATATTTAGGGAGAATGGATTTCCAAGTCAAGATTAGGGGGTATCGCATTGAACTGAGCGAAATTGAGCAAGTGCTGGTAAGAACGGGAATGGTAAAAGAGGCAGTTGCTGCTGTACGACATAACGGCTCGGGGGATCCCTATTTGTGCGCCTATATTTTGGCGGATCAGGAACCGGATTTTATTGACGTCCGAAATCACTTGCTTGACCGGCTCCCGGCGTATATGGTGCCGGTGGCATTTGTACGGCTTGACCGTTTCCCGTTAACATCAAGCGGCAAGCTGGATAAAAACAAGCTTCCCGAACCGGATAGATTTCTTCGAAGAGAGATAATCGGCCCGCGCGACGCCATGGAAGAAAGAATGCTATCGATCTGGAAGGAATGCCTGGAGCGAGAAGAGATTGGCGTAACCGATAATTTCTTTGAATTGGGAGGCCATTCCTTAAAGGCAATTTCTTTGCTTCTGATGACAGTGAAGCAATTGGGAGTATCGTTTTCTCTCCGGGAGCTCTTTGAATATCCGACCATCCGTTCATTGGCTGTCCTAGTATCCAAGTCTAACGAGACAACCTTCGAGCGAATCATGCCCGCGGCAGATAAGGAACAATATCCATTGTCATCCGCTCAGAGAAGAATCTTTCTAGCCTCGAGAATTGACAACTCCGCTAAGGCATACAATTTGCCGATGGTTTTTAAAATGACGGGCGAATTGGATATAGAGGCATTCGAATTCGCACTGAACCGGTTGGTCGCAAGACATGAAGCATTAAGGACTTCATTCCATTTGATCGACGGAGAGCCCAGGCAAAAGATCCACCCTCCCCAAATGGTCAGACTGGAAGTTATCGAAGGAACCGAAGAGGCGCTGGATGTAGCTATCGAACAATTTTTTCGTCCTTTTGATCTGAGCTCTAACGAATTATTTCGGGTGCAAGTGATGAAGATTTCAGACCGGTTAAATTATTTGTTTTTTGATATCCACCATATCATCTCGGATATGTCTTCCATGAGGATTTTGATAGACGAACTACTGAAGTTGTACCAAGGCGTCCCCTTGGAGAAACAGGGTATCCAGTACAAAGATTATGCGGAAATCCAAAGAGAACAAATCGCGGAAGTTAACGGCCGGCATGAAGAGTACTGGCTGAAGCAATTGTCCGGGAACCTGCCGGTATCGGGGTTTCCGACGGATTATCCACGTCCTCTCATGCAAAGCTTTGAAGGGGACACGTATCTTTTTGGCATTGATCCTAATTTGTACTCTCAATTATCTGGAGTCGCCGTTCGTGCGGGAGCGACGATGAATATGCTCATTCTGGCAGCCTTTAAAGCATTCCTTGCCAAGTATTCAGGCCAAGAGGATATCCTTATCGGCATTCCGACAGCCGGACGAAAGCATCCGGATTTACAGTCCGTCATAGGGGTGTTTATTAATACTCTGGTTATCCGTACTCAGCCTAAGCCGGACAAAGTGTTTTTGGACTTCGTCAGGGAAGTCAAGAATGTCAGTATCGATGCACTGGACCATGAGGAATATCCTTTCGACGATCTGGTGGACAAATTGCAGATTCCCCGGGATTTGAGCCGTAATCCTGTATTCGACTCCATGTTTATCTGGCATCAAAACGAGGGAACGCGCGCTAAAACAGATCGGCTACGTCTGGAGACCGTATCTTATCGAAATAAAGTGAGCAAGTTCGATATGACGCTATATGCCTCCGAAATTGGCGATACCCTTCAGTTCGAGCTGGAGTACTGTACGGCGCTGTTTCGTCGGGAGACGATAGCAAAGGTTTGCCTTCATTTTTTGAATTTGCTCCAGCAAATAGCGGAAAATCCGGATATTCAAATCGCACGGATTCCATTGATGGAACGTAGGGAAATGGAGCAGTTGATCTTCGGCTTTAATGATACGGAGTTGCATGTTGATCAAGAGCTTTCACTTGTAGATATGTTCGAGGAGCACGCTGCTGAAGAGCCGGATCGGATTGCGATCGTTTCGGGAGAGCAATCGTTCAGCTACGGCGAAATTAATGCCCAGGCGAACGCACTAGCCCGTATGCTGGAAAGCCGCGGTGTCCAGCCGAATTCGAAAGTCGGTATCCTGATGAAGCGTTCGGAAAAAATGATTGTCGCGATTCTCGGCGCTTTGAAATCATCTTCCGCTTTCGTTCCACTGGATCCCGATCATCCGTTTGACCGGATCAAGATGATTCTCGAAGACAGCCAGGTCGAAGTTTTGATAACCGAATCATCCTTGTCCTCTTGGTTGGAGGAGTGCCAAGGTTTACCCGGTAAAATCGTTTTATTGGATGGCTTGCAGCCGGATAAAGATAGCGGGAGGAACCTGAAGCACTCCATCCTTCAGGAACAGTTGGCTTATATCATGTATACTTCAGGCTCAACCGGAGTGCCCAAAGGGGTTATGATTGAACATCGTTCCTTAACCAATTTAGCGGCAGGGTTGCGGGATAGCATTCCGTTTTATAAGGGAAACACGATTTTATCCGTTACTTCGCTATCATTCGATATCAGTCTGCTTGAAACTGTGGTACCACTTGCGGTTGGAATGAAGGTTGTCGTTGCCGACGAAAAACAGGTTAACAACCCTAAGGCAGTAAACCACCTACTTGAATCACATAAAGTCGATATTTTGCAATCGACCCCGACGAGAATCGGGCTTTGGCTGAATGAGGGCGGGGTACAATTTTCAAATCTGAAAGCAATCCTTGTAGGCGGCGAAAGCTTCCCGCCCGTTCTACTGAATAAGCTTCGAGCTTTTTCTAAGTTGAGGATATTCAATATGTACGGGCCGACGGAAACTACAGTCTGGTCCACTATGAAAGACCTAACCCAAAGCAATTCCGTTACGATAGGCAGGCCGATCGCCAACACGAATATTTATATTTTAGGCGACGGAAACGATCTCAAGCCTATTGGGGTTACGGGAGAGCTTTGCATTTCAGGTTCCGGGGTAGGCAGGGGGTATTTAAATCGTCCGGAGTTAAATGAAACTAAGTTTGTTCCAGATCCGTTTCGGGCGGGATGGTGCATGTATCGGACGGGCGACTTGGCCAGATGGCTGCCAAATGGTGAAATTGAAATGATGGGCCGAATCGATCATCAGGTTAAGGTTCGGGGGTATCGGGTGGAAACAGTCGAGATTGAACATCTTCTCTTGCAGAAGCCTGGCATAACGGAAGCTGTTGTTATAGCGAACCAACATCACGGGAACCAAATTCTGACCGCTTATTTGGTGCTGGGCGAGAATATCGAAATGAACGAGCTGCGCTCGTATTTGCAACGAAAATTGCCAGCCTATATGGTACCTTCCTTCCTTGTGGTTTTGGACAAGCTTCCTCTCACCTTCAATGGAAAACTGGATCGCAGCAAACTGCCCGCAATAGGCCAGCATTTTCTGATGGAAGAGGAAATTGAGTGGCCCTCTACCGAAATGGAAAAGGTAGTGGCGGAAGCCTGGCAAACGGTACTCGGGATCGAAACAGTCGGGGTTACTCAGAATTTCTTCGACCTCGGCGGAAATTCATTGGTCGCTATAAGGCTGGAACTTGAATTGGAAAACCGCAACCTATCGATAACTCCGACCGATCTTTATCAATACAGTACGGTTCGCGAGATTTCCGCCGTCCTTTCTTCAAGATTAACTGGCAAAGCGGAGCCCGATCATGCGGGGGCTATGCCATCGGCCGTTAGGCGTCCCGCGGCTGAGGCTAGAGAGGTCTATCATGTTGCAGACGATAGGGGAACGGTTTTGCAAGGGATTGAACCTTTTAACGAGGTTTTCTTCCGGAGCTGTTTCTATAATTCGTTGTTCCCGATAATTCGCTATTTTGGCCGGGACATCGATTACTTTCTAGCGAACACGATGATGGTATATAACTATGAATCGGGCGGCGGGGTCAGCTATCACGATAGTAAGCCAACGGAAAAGGTCTGCAGTGAGCTTGGCCTTCCTATCTCGGCTAAGTTTCGGAGTGCCGATCTTATCCGCGATATTAAGAGCTCGATCGATGGGGGAAGTCCGGTTGTCGTTTGGATTGATTGCTTTTACGAATCCATTCGCAAAGATATGTACCGGAAAGAGCATTGGCCCCATACGTGGGTGGTTTACGGATACGACGAGGACCAGCAATCCCTTCATATCATTGAACACTTGATACGCGATAATTTGTCTTACACCAAGCTTACTGTGTCTTATGACGAGGCTGTATCCAGTTACAACGGGTATATCGACCACTTCGGCGGACTTAATTCTGAGCCGACGTTCTACACTTTTTCGCCCGGAATGTCCGATTATTACTTATCCCGAGAGGAATTGGCACTCATCAGCTCGCGGAACTACTTATCCTTCAAAGACCAAGTATTTAAAGGGGTAGAACAGCTCAAGGAAGTGAAGAAGAAATTTGAACATCGAGTGCCGGAAGCCGCAGCGTTTAAATCGATGGCGGGCCAATTAATGGAACTGCTGAACGGAATACTGAGAGGAAAGTCGGCGGAGTTGTATAAAATCAGCAGGATTTATCCCCATGAAAGTGGGGCCGTTCGAGGATTTGAGGAGACCGTGAACGAATGGAAGTTGCTGCGAAATCTTGTCGGCAAAACGGCTTATGCATCCGGGAACCGAGAGGGAGCCTACAAGAAAATCATGATGAAATTGAGTCAAATGTATGAAGTGGAAAAAAGCTTTTATGAACAATTTTATGAAACGAACTGCAATTTATATCTGATAGAAAAGCGGGGAGCTCAATGAAAGTACCGCCCAAGCTCTTTATGAAGCATATGGTTCAGTATGAAGGACGATATCGAACTTGGCTCGCATTGGCGGTTGCATGCTCCATACTGATCGCAGGATTCGACCTGATAACGGTATATGTAGTGCAGCAGTTAATCGATCATTCAAGCGCGGGCGATGATTTCAAACTCGCCCCCATCGTAATGTTAGCCGTTTTAAGTATCATAATCGGTACAATATCCAAATATCTCGTCACCTATGCTGCCGGCCGGAACGCGACCTATATCGCAAGAGATCTTCGCAGTGACATGGCGGCGGCCATTACCCGAATGCGAATGGAGGATTACAACAAAGCTCACTCTGGAGAACATTTGTCACGAATAACGAATGACATGTTTGAAGTGGAAAACTTTTTGAAAAACCAGTTAACCAATGTGATTTATATTCCTATTATCATCGTGTCGGTAAGCATTTACCTTGCCTTGATCGATTGGAGACTGTTTCTATTTAGCTTTATCATAGTGCCAGTTGGAATGTATGCGTCCACTCATATTAGCAAACCAATCAGTAAGAACGCCGAAAAGATGCAGGAATCTCTTTCGGCAGGGACGGTCATTGTGCAGGATGCCATCGGTGGGGCGGAGGTTGTGAAAGCCTATAATCTTCAAGAGGAGATGGAGCGAAAATACATCGATACTCTCCATAAGGGCTTAGAGTACGGTTTGAAAGTGGAGAAAATCTCATCGGTAATGTTGCCGGTTACTATTATGATGTATGAGCTTCCTTTCCTGCTATGCATCGTAGGCGGCGGCTACTTGGCTTATCGGGGAGAGATCGGGTTAGCCAGCGTAATCGCCTTCATCCAGTTGTTAAGAATGCTCGTTCAGCCTTCGATTCAGCTTCCGTATCTGATTAAGGATGTGCGGAGGATCTTCGGTGTAGGGAATCATATGGTTGAAATCCTTAATCAAGGTGCCGAGAGAACGACGGGAGAAGAGTTTGCACCAAAAAACGGGCTGCCAGTGATAGAGTTCGAGAATGTTTCTGTCCGCAAAGGGGCCAAACAAATTATTGAGAATGTAAGTTTTCGCATTTTTCAAAATCAGAAGGTCGTATTGGTTGGTCCGAGTGGGAGCGGAAAAAGCACGATACTTAATCTGATTTGTGGGATGGAAGAACCTTCTGCCGGGAAAATCAAAGTCTTGGGAGAGGATATCAGCCGATGGAACTTAACGAAACTGCGAGACCTTGTAGCTGTGGTCTCGCAGGACTCCCATCTTTTTAGCGGTACAATAGAGGAAAATATCCAATACGGCCGCTTATCGGCCTCTCCCCGGGAAATCCGGGAGGCTGCGAATCAGGGGTCGGTTGATGAATTTGTCAGTAAGCTTCAGGATGGCTACAAAACTGAGATCATGGATAATGGAGGTTCACTGTCCGGAGGGCAGCGTCAAAGAATTTCCATCGCGAGAGCGGTTTTGAAGGATAGCCCTATCGTGCTGTTCGATGAGCCGACTTCAGCTCTGGATCAGAAAACAAGTCATGATGTTCTGACTTCTCTGGAGAAGTGGAGCGAGAACAAAACCGTGTTAATGGTAAATCATGACTTGAACACCATTAATGATTCCGACTATGTCTTGGTCGTGAATGAAGGAAGGATTGTCGAATCCGGCCTGCACCAGGAATTGAACAAGACGGGCGGATATGGCTTTGAACAGATGCAAAGCCGTGCGGAGTCCGGCAAAGAGGAGTAGTGGGACAATGAAAACAGCAAAAAGTCTATTGTTTCCGGAACTTGTAAGGGTTATGAGGCTGCTCGAAAAAAAATCGGCGATGTATTTGATCAGCCTGATTGTGACGTGTGTTGCCTTTACAAGTCTTCAGTTGATTGTGGCTTTCGCGAATAAAGTAGTGATCGATTCCATCGAAACGGATAATAAAACGCAATTATTTCACTCCGTTATCTTGGTCGTCTTCGCCGTCCTGATTACATGCGTTGTATTTCCCATCTTCAATTACCTTTATCACAGCACGATCAAACAAGTGATGACGGGCATTAGAATCAAGGCTTTCAGGCGCGTGATAAACTCTCCGAAATCGTACTATGATCAGAACCACAGTGGGGAGATTCAAACGAAGCTGTCCAACGATCTCAATATTATCGAAACAATCTATGGTCATAATATGGATTCGGTATTTACATCTTTCATATGGGGGATAAGCTCTCTTGTCTCCATGCTGCTGATAGACTGGAGGCTGTCTTTGCTCGCGGTGGCCGTTGGTGCGGTTTCGGCCTTCATCAATTTGAAATTTGCGAAACCTCTTCAGAACGAAAGCGAGAAGGTTCAGGATGCGTTAGGCGTTGCCACGAAGCATGTGGAGGATCTATTATCTGGCTTTCGAATCATCAGGCTGTTTAACTTGGGAGAGCTATTACTAAGCAAATATCAACAAGTAACCAAAAGATTATCGGGTCATCAATTGGACCGGATTAAAACCTATTCCAAAATGAACGGAATCAATTTCGTTCTAACGTCGGCGGGTTTGGTCGGAGTCTTTATTGTAGGCAGTTACATGGCGGTCAGAGGGATTATTGGTTTTGGAGACGTTCTTGCCATTATTACGCTGCAGGGAGGCGTGTCTTTTATGTTTATGAACATGGGCACGGTATTGTCGGAGATGCAGGAATCGTTAGTGGGCGCTCGTCGTGTGTTCGAGCTATTGGATGGCGAAACTGAGATACTGGGCGGCGGCAGCGTATCTCCTAAAACGGAACCAAGCGGAGCCATGCTATCCATTCAAGATTTGCAGTTTAGCTTTAATCAAGACAAAGTGATACGCGGTTTAAATATATCGGTCCCTGCTAATTCATACATAGCCATTGTTGGGTCGAGCGGCAGCGGAAAATCCACTTTGCTCAAACTGATATTAGGGTTTTATCCCTCGTATTCCGGAATGATTCAAATCGATGGTGTATCCCATAAGGAACTCTCTATCCGTGATCTGAGGAGCTTACTAGCCTATGTCCCCCAGAACCCGTCATTGTTCTATGGAACGATTATGGAGAATATTAAATTCGGCAACTTGAACGCTACTAAGGAGGAGGTTGTCGAGGCAGCAAAAAAAGCGAATGCTAACGACTTTATCTCGAAGCTTCCGGATGGATACGATACCGTAATTTCGGAAAACGGCACCTCCCTTTCTGGAGGACAACGGCAAAGGATCGCGATTGCAAGAGCGCTGATTCGGAATGCGCCGGTTCTTCTATTGGATGAACCGACCTCTGCGCTGGATCAGGAAAACGAGGAACTTATCCGGAAGGTGCTTGTCAACATTTGCCGGAATAAAACCGTGATACTAGTTACCCATCGGTTAAATCTTACAAAGGATGCTGACTACATTTATTGCATGCGCGACGGTCAGATGGCGGAGTCCGGAACCCATAGCGAACTGCTTAACCGAAACGGTCTATTCAAACAACTGTATGCCGCGGCGGTTTGAGGAGAAAACACATGAGGAGTGAAAGAGGATGGAAATCGAACAACAAGTCATTGAAGTAATTTCTGAGGTGCTAGAGAAGGACGCGGACAATTTTGATCTTTCCAGCCCTATAAACGAAATCGGAATAAATTCATTACAATTTATTCAAGTGGTCGTTGCCATTGAAGAACGGTTTGGCGTGGAATTCAACGATGAAGAGCTTAATCCAGAAGAATTTCATACCCTGGACGATCTCTTGAGTAACATAGCCAAAAAAGTTTCGATAAGATGAAACACGTTATGGAAAAGTTGGATCTGCTTATTTCCACGTATATGAAAAGGACGCCGGCCTTCGGAATGAATATCGCGGTACTTGAGGATAACGAGACGATATGGCAAAACAGTTACGGCTATAGGGATAAGCGGTTCGGTGAGTTCATGAAGGAAGAAAACTTGTTTCAAGTCGGCTCTATTTCTAAGTTTGTGACGGCCTGGGGGGTTGTATATTTGGCCGAAAAGAACAAGCTGAAATTAGAAGATCCGGTCGGAAAATACTTGACTAGATGGACAATTCCGGGTAGTGAGTACGATGTGAATAAAGTAACCATCATAGATATTCTCTGTCATGCCGCCGGTCTTTCCACCCGAGGCTATCTGGGGAACAGACAGGGAAAGGAGCTTCCTGATATTGTAACCTCCTTGAATGGATACGGCCCTTTTCACTATACGAAAGTAAAACTCGTTCAACCACCTGGAACATTTCGGTATTCAGGAGGCGGATATTCCGTTCTTCAGCTGTTGATTGAAGAGATTACAGGACGTCAGTTTGCCGAGTTCATGAAGGAATTCATACTGGAACCGTTAGGAATGACAAAAAGCTCTTTCGTTTATTCCGATTCCATGAAGTCCGACTTAGCCCTTCCTCACGGAATTTTCGGCCGCTCTATCCCGAATTATTTATACCCTGAGCAGGCTGCAGCCGGTTTATACTCCACGCTTGCCGATATGATCCAGTTTGTGAGGAACAATTTCTATGCTCTACCTAATTCCCGTACAGGACAACCTGTCTTATCGGATCGAATGATCGCGTTGATGCACAAAAAGGTATACCGTGCCATTCCCAATGGGCTCGGTTGCAAAGTAGTTCAGATGATGAACGCCAAGCTGATCATCAGCGGCGGAGTAAATCGGGGATGGCGATCACGCATCGTTTTTTTCCCGTTGAATAAACGGGGCATCGTTATCTTAGCGAACGGGGAACGTTCGGGCAAATTAATAGACAATACTGTGGAATGCTGGATATCCGGGGAGAATGGGGATATATCGGAAAAACAAAAACAGTTACTAAGATTATGAGATCTTGACAAAATGTATAGAAGGGATGCTTTAGCGTGCAATATGGCATTGTTTTGAATATGTTCCGTCCGATCGAATACCACGAATTACTTGACTACAATATGAAACAAGCGCGTTTAGCAGAAACGTATCATTTCGACACGCTGCTCGTATCCAAGATGCCGCTTGCTTTTGACCCGTGGATTTTGACTACTTATTTGGCATCGGCCACTGAAAAAATTAGGTTTCTCGTTGCGCAAAATACCGCACATGTCCTGCCTACTTATACCGCCAAGGGGGTGAATACCCTTAAAGCAATAATTGGAGACCGCATTGATATTAATATTGTGACAGGCAACTCAAAATCATATTTAAAAAACGATACGAGAGTCGAACCGCACGATATCCGATACCAGAAGACAAAGGAATTCGTCGAGGCCTTCCGGTTGTTGCGAACCGGAAAGTGTAGCTATCAAGGATCGTTCATCCAATTTGCCGATGCCGATATTTTCCCAAAGGAAGATCCGACCAGTCCCGCACAGATTTTTATAGCGGGCAGTTCAGAATCTGCTCTGAACATTGCTTCAGAATTAGGAGACGTTTATATTGTTTATCCCGATGAACCGGACAAATTGCGGCAGAAGTTCAATTCGGTTAAAGAGAAGGCGAGAATGTTGGGCCGTTCCGTAAAATGCGGTTTGATAATTAATGTTATTTCTAGGAGTTCCCGAACGGAGGCATGGGAACATGCAAATTCCCTCGTCTCGTCTGCCTCGCCTTTCCAGAAAAAGTTCGTTCAAATGTTTTATGCCACTTCGGATTCGACCGGTCTTGAAATAAATAAACAATTTAGGAAAAACAGCAACCATACGATAGGAGACACACTTTGGGGGGGGTACAGCCAAATCAGCATGACGGTGGGTTTATCCATTGTCGGAGATTATCAGGACGTTTTGGAAATGGTCAAAAAGTACATCGATTGCGGAGTGGAGTACTTCCTCTTCTCCAATGCTGACGATATATCGGAAATAGAGAGAATCGGAACCCATATTATTCCATATTTGAGGTGAAGAGAGGAGTATTATATGTTGGAGGTTATTGAACGACATCATTCCGCCACAGGTGAAATACAGTTGCAAAAAAGAAATGGGCATTACGAACTGATTTATAATGGTGTCTTTTTAATGTCGACAGAAAATGGTGACTCGGAGCGTCTACTTGTCCGCGCGGCCTTTGAGCGAAAAGGAAACAAGCAAAAAGTGTTGATAGGTGGTCTTGGGGTAGGGTACACCGTTGCGGAAACATTAATTGATCAAGAAGTGAAATCGGTTACGGTCGTCGAAATTGAGAAAATTATTATTAACTGGAATAAGGAATACATTTCACCAGTTACGGGCTACGAATTCAATGATCCTAGAATTAAAATCATTCAAGCCGACCTCGTACAATGGATTAGCGATACAAAGGAGCAGTTTGACATTATATGTTTGGATATTGATAACGGGCCAGACTGGGTTGTTAATGAAAAAAACAATAATTTATACAGTGACATCGGATTACAAAAACTACACCAACGATTAATGCCTGACGGATTGATTACTTTTTGGAGTGCCTCTGAATCGGACCTGTTCAAAGATCGTCTAATACACGAATTTGGACAAATGGAAAAGATATCCGTACCTAAGAAACGTGGAGAACCAGATATTATATACATCGTTAGAGGATGAGGGAATAATATGACAGATATACGCTTTGGTATAATAGGATGTGGCTGGTTGTCTAATAAAGTCTATATTCCAATTTTGAAAGAATTGGACAATGTTTCCGTTTCAACCTTGTTTGATTATGATTGGAACCGATGCGAAAAGACTGCTAGGCAATTCGGCATTTCCAATTACTTCGCAGATGAAGCTGAGTTTTTTCGAGACGACTTCGATGTCGCTATAATCATAACACCGAATTATTCGCACTTTGATTATGCAATGAAGGCATTAAAAAACGGAAAGCATGTCGTATGCGAGAAACCTACGGTCTTAACAACAAATGAATACGTACTCTTGAAGGAAGTTGCCAATGAAAGCAATCTACTCTTTATTCCCGCCTTTGTCAATCGATTTCGCGCTGATGTGGAAAGTATGATTGGGTTTGTAAAAGGGGGGGCCATCGGGGAGATATTTTCGATTAAAGCAGGCTGGTTAAGGAAAGACGGTTACCCTAACCTTGGAAGTTGGTTTACGAAAAAAGAGTTTTCCGGAGGCGGGGCATTAGTTGATCTAGGACCTCACTTGATTGATATCTGTGTATCGCTTTTTGAAAATATAGAATATGAACAGCTACATTGTACAACATGGTATGATGACCATAACGCGATTAACAAGTCCGCAAACAGCGCTATGTGGTATGGTTTACAATATGACCAGGAGCTTGAGGTCGATGTAGAATCAACATGTTTTGGGAGCGTCACTCTAGCCGACAACAAAAGTATCGAATTAAAAGTAAGCTGGAATGCACCGGTCGAACATGATATTACTTATTTTATTTTAGAGGGGAGTAAAGGAATATTAGAATTACATTCCCTGTTTGGATTTAGCACTAATCGTATAACTGATTTTAATAAATTAAAGATGGAGCTATACTCCGGTCAGGAGAAGGAATACACCTTTACTGATATTCAAAATGAACAGATGAAAAGTTTTCAACGATTGTGCATTTTTTTAGTGAAGTGTATAAATGAAAATAAGTTGCCGGAAACTATAACAAGATGTGGGCAATTTACGGTGTCATTAATAGAACAACTCTACCAAAATGAAGTCATTTCGTATGATACCTTGAGTATATGAAACAAAGCGCATTCGCCTATCCATCACCCATGTCCGAATCTGATATCTTCGGGCATGGGGCAATAGGGAACAGCCAACAGGTAAGATGAGCCGCGCAAACGCCAGGCAGCAGACTTTATAATAGGTCGTTGCTACACGAGGAGAAAGGATTTCCCCGAATGAACCATTACGTTTTAGAAAAGTAGAGAGCTGTTGGTAGAAGCTCCAGTGGAATTCCATTCCACGAGAAACTGGGAATCAGTTCGGAATAACTTACGAAATATATGATATGAGGAGAAATAGTTATCAAAAAGCTCTTTTGTTTTCCACACGCTGGTGGATCAACTACGGTATATAACAAATGGGTAAAATACGTAAAGGGAATTCAGATTTGTCCGGTTGAACTTCCGGGACGCGGTCAAAGATCTAATGAATTATCCTTAGGAAATTTGAAAGATTTGGTTAACGATGCTTATCAACAAATAAGTAAGGTACAATTATGGACGTCGAAAGATCCCTATTATCTTTTTGGGCATAGTATGGGCGGGTTGATAGTTTATGAACTGACTAGAAGGCTTGTAAGGGAAGAAATTCAATTGCCAAGCTGTATCTTTATATCCGGTTGCAATGCTCCTCATATAATAAGATCAAAAAGCAAAGTGATTCATTTACTATCAAATGAAAACTTAATTAATGAAGTTCTTGCTATTGGAGGAACGCCGAGGTACGTATTTGAAAATCGCATATTAAGTGAATATCTACTACCAATTATTAGGGCGGATTTTAGGGTTGTTGAAACATATCAATACTTAGATTCGGAAGATAAACTTGATATACCAGTTTGTCTTTTGCTGGGTAAAAATGATCCCTTTGTGGAAGGAAGCGTTGAAGATTGGTCCCAAATTCTAAGCACTGAACCTGTTGTAAAGTATTTTGAAGGTGAGCATTTTTTTATTCATAGGGAATCAGAAGAAGCTGTAGTTGCTTTTATTCAAGAATATTGTATGAACAAAAATACATAGTCTAGTTAAAAATCGTTGGACATTGGTTTTCGCAGGTTATCGAATAACCAAGACGATAATACATTCTTCTTAAGTGGCAGCATTGGCAAAGCACCGATTCTCGTTCAACTGGAAGCTTGTTTTTTGCTATGCGATGAAGGAGGACTGAATTGGTCGCATTACAACAACTGTTCGAATTTGATCCACGAAGTCGCCGCGAAAGCCGAATTAGTAATTTGGAAGTTATCCGCATGAGAAAGAAAAAAGGTGTCATCTTAGCTGATCCATAAAAAACGTTGGATTCTAGTAAGATGATTGGGACTTCACGAACCTAGATTATCAAAAGTAGAAGATGAGGATCGTACTCCTAATGTGTATGGGGCAGCATAACTGAAACTGAGAGTCCCCACACGATACTGTATAGACTATGTATCACAAAAGTGCTGGTGTAGCAAGCAATGGGCATAAAAATACATGAGATCTAGATTTTACGCTTTGTTGCCTCAATTGAGGGAAGCGAGTTCAATTGATCATTTGCTAATACAACCACACCCAGGGAGTTTAATAAGAGAAAATTAGCAAAGAAAAGGCTATCCTGCACAAGGAACAGACTTCTTTAAAACATGTCTTTACAGGTAGAGCGGTGAACTTTATCATGTATCAAATCACGGAGCATTTATTCCAGTTGCCATAATCAAAAAAGAAATGTCGCAAGTAAGAAGTGGATTTGATTAGGAAAGAATATACCCACTACCACACATGGAGTGCATTAATCGCCTACCATCACACATTTCCGAAAACCGTTCAAGGCAAACCATGAGGTGCTACCGAATTCCAAGTTAGATTTTGTTATTTATTATTTCAATAAGGCTATTCTTTTTTCGAGGTATTAATAACATATTACCCCCCGTTTCCAGGCATATCGGTTCGCAAAGTCCTACATCAACTTTGAAAATGACATGGCGTTAAAGGCCTACGACATTGGATTCGAGGATCATACGAAAATCATTATTATAGAGGGCGAACAAATTTGCATGGACATCAAAGGAATGGTTTTCAGTAAAATTATGTTGATTTAGCGGCAGGGGATTCACCTAAGGGGAAGATTATTTAAGTTGCTTCTTTAACTCATCAATATCACTTTACACCGAGATTAACAGCCTAATGGCTTTATTTACTGGAACTATAAATTTAAAAAAAGGACCAGATATTTACCCCTAGTGGAAACGCAAGGAAACTGGCTAGAATAACAAAATCAAGCTTTTTACTATACAAACAAATTGATTGAGGTTTTAAAAATGCGCATAAAATGAAAATGCTATTAAAAATACTTGTTTTATACTATAATGGAAAATAGATATAGAAGTAGATTGATGACTTTGTTATTGGCAAGATAAATATAAGTTCGGAGCTCTAGCACAGTTTGAAAGTCATGGCATCATGGATGCAACGAGTCCATACAAAAAACTGTTTTATACTTAATAGTTATTGATTTGCTTAAATGTATTACACAGGTTTGATGGTACGATGATGTGGTGTATGGGGTTAGTTTCTAAAAATGCAAGTTTAGTGTGAAGTAAGGAATATACATAGTAATTAGCAAGTTACTTGGTGAGTAATTCGTTTTTTATACAATAGCCTAACATTAAATCTCCCCATTTGCAAATATTAGGAACAAATCACTTTCGTGGAATTTAATGAAACATTAGTGTCAATTTGAAGCCCATCTATCTATAGAAGCTCTGTTTGAATGGTGTCCTAAGATCGAGCGTTCTTTTGTCACAAATTTGATTTAAAAAAAGGCATGTATTCGTACAAATAATCGAGGAGTAGTATTATGGGTACAAAACGACTTCCTATTGCGTTTCCACCAGTCTTCGGCTATTTAGGTCAAGCTTATCCACTTGCCATCATGGCACAGTCTGATCATTATTTACCTTGGTTTTATACTAACTACATTCATCTATATTATGGGAGTAATTCACCTGATGCTAGAATCCAAAAATCTATATTAAATTTCTACAACTATGCATATAAAGGGTATGATGGCCCAATAAATAGTCCATGGGTTAATGCTGCTGGAATTGATGGCAGAATTTTTGGAGGATATAAAGGTGGGCCAATTAAGTTTATAACTGACTGTATAAACAATGGACAATATGTTGAATTAAATGTGGATGAGTATTATATCCCTAATACTTCTGCATATGGTGAAAATAGATTCAAGCATCAATTCATGGTATTTGGATATAGTATGGGTGAGCAAACAATTTACGGTCTTGGTTTTGATAAAAAAGGTAAATTTACCGAATTGCCTGTTAAATTTAACGATTTGGAAAAATCTCTGAGGGGTTATAAAGATAGTGGAGATGAGCTGGCCCTATGTAACTTGTGGACATACAATGAAAATGCAAGTTTTCGTTTTGACGTTAGTTTTGTAAAAAAATCATTGAGAGAGTATTTGGAATCAAAAAATCTCGATGAAAGGATAAGTATGTATATAAATCCAAGAAAAAGGGTTTATGGTATGGCGATTTATGAGCAACTTTTATTTTTTTTGGAAGGTTGGATAACGGGTCGTACATCATATGATATTAGGCCAATTCATATTATGTTGGAACATAAAAAATGTATGTATTCGAGAGTAAAATATATGATGCAACACAAATACCTCTACAATAAATTTGATTGTATCAAAAAATTTGAATCAATAGTAAAAAAAGCCCAAACAGGAAAAAACATGGTTCTAAAGTATAAACTGACCAACGATAGTGAACTTGTAAAAAGACTAATTGAGATTTATCGTCAGATGCAACTTGAAGAATACGATGCAATTCAAATTGTTGTAGACTCAATAAACTGAGTAAACTCTGCTTTAAACATTTCCACGGCACATGGATTTGTTATCGTCCAAATTGGACGTTAGGTCTGGTTGACCAAGGAACTTGTATTAGAGGCGTTTGACAAAGCCTGTAGGGGCCATATGCCTAGGCTTGGTCTTGTTCACCATTCGGACCGTGGTTGCAATATGCTTCAACAGAATAGCGAGCGTTTAATGAGTTATGAGTTAAATGGAAGAGCATGAGTCGCAAGGGGAACTGTTACGATAATGCCTGCGCCGAATCCTTTCAAAGCGTGATCAAGAATGAGCTACAACTTCATTCGTATTCAAACTTCCATCGGTTACTTAACCCCGCATTATGCGAAAAAGGTACTAGAAAGAAATATATTGCCTTAAGCAAATTCTCTAACGTACTGGTACATGCGCACGGAGAACCAGTGTGAAATCAATGAAATAACTCATTCCCTACAAAAGTCTTGAATGATTGGGTAGTTGTTGAATGTTTGTCTGTTGTTCAACGAGTAAGTCAAACAAAAAACATTCATAATGGAGAGAAATGGATGAAAAAAGTTATATTACCTATAGTAGATCCTATTATTAATTGTCTCCAGTATAGGGCATATCCTATTTCTATAATGGAACAACATAGTGGATTTAAATCATGGTTTTTTAGTGACCACATTCAATTATATTCTGAATGGGAGAATTCAGGCAAAAATCAATTTAAAATAGATTTTTGCTCATATATTTTTTATGGAAATCCAATGAATTCTATTTTGGTTGTGAAACCAATTCCGAGAGATATTCTATCCACTTTTTCAACTGAAATATGTGAGTTTATTATCAAATCGATTGACTTAGGCTACTATTTATATTTTCATCTAGATGAATATTATTTGAAGGATAAAAAGGCATATCAGAAAGAGCATAATAGTCATGACATATTAATTCATGGTTACGATTTAGAAAAAAGAGTATTAAATATATCTGGGTATGATAAAGAAATGAAATATGTACGCTCTGAAGCACATTTTCATGAAATTGAGCAAGGTTATAGCAATGTCATTTTCCCTCATTGGCAAACAGATTTTCGTTTTCATGATATATTTTTATTAAAATTACAGGAAGATAAGAAATCGAACTTTAATATTAATTTGAATATCAACCAGATGAGATCTTACATAGAAGACTATATATTTAGCAGAAACTCATTGGGAAATGATGGTGATATTCAAATAAATAAATTGAAATTTGGTATAGATATTTATAAAGACTTCAGAGAATACATAGAATTTATTGCTGCAGACAAAGTACAATGTGATATAAGACCATTTCATATGCATTATGAACATAAAAATGTTATGTTAAAAAGGATGGAATATTTGATTGAAATAGGTATAATTGGCGATCGTTATGATATTGTTAATATGTACAAAGATATTTTGGAAAACGCATTAACTATAAAAAACATGGCAATAAAATACAATATTTCAAAAGATAAAAATATATTATTGCGTATTAGTGATTTGTTACACAGAATTCATCACGAAGAAAGAGATATATTGTCTTGTTTATTGGATAGCTTAAGCTTACCTATACAATTTCACATCACAAAAAATAGTTAAACTATTGAGGGGAAGTATTCGGAGCTGACGAATCTGTGAATTTGATGTAAACTCTCAAACCAATAATATGATTTATAAGAAGAAGGTCGGGTGAGAGGATGGACGACATACAATCAACGACAGAGCTGTTACTGAGATGCTCCAGTCCAAGTTAGATGCTGAACTCGATATAGAGCGAGGGTATGAAAAGCACGATATCAGGCGCAAAGAGACCAGTAACAGCTGAAACAGACCAAAAGACCGTGAAGAGTGAATACGGAAAAGTCAGATACAGGGTACTTGCGATCGTCATGGCGAGTTGAACCCGTCATTGTCAAGACGTATCAGTCGAATAATGGGTATTGATGATCAGGTTATGGCCATGTGTGCCATGGGTCTCTCAGCCCACGGGACATTCAGGTTCCCTGTATCGGTAATATGACATCAACGTGTCATCAATGATCTCGAACGTTGTTCCGCTCACCAAGCGGCTGCAAGGCGTTTATGCTGGCGTGTTCCTTGACGCCATCCACTTCAAAGTGAAGCAGGATGGTGCCGTTGTGAACAAGGCAGCCTATATGTTCACCAGTATTTGGATGGAATCAAAGGCTTACTGGGCATGTGGAATGGCGAGAACGAGTCTGCGAAGTTCTGGCTAACTCCTGAACGACTTGAATAACCTTGGTGTGCAGGACATCCTTGTTGCGTCATCGACTAGACAATGGCTGTGAAAATAACAAAAACACCGAGATCAGTGAAGAATCCCGAAGAGCTGTCTGAGACACTATTACTGGATGGGACCCAACCGAAGTTGCGATTTGGTATTACAATCCAGATATTTCGAACAATAATTCTACTATGCACAATCCCATGGTATCGAATTACTTGTTTTCAAAAAATGCAACTTTAAATTGAGAGTGGAGTAGCGTGCCGCGGCAGCTGCTTCTCTTTTTTTGATCTAAAATCAGAGTAATAATTTAGATTTATCAGATGGGTTAAAAAATCAAAGACGAAATTGGATTGGCCCCTTATTATTAATGCCAATAGAAATATTAGACAGATGCTGTGGACCTGAAGAGCACTTGGAATTCATTCGCATCACTGGGAGGCACATGTCGACTCGTTTGTTAAGTTAATTCAAGAAGGCTGGGATTATCCTCCGTTGATTGTAGAACATGACAATGGTACGTTGACTGTTAGAGATGGAAGCCACAGACATGAAATGAGAAGAGCAGGCGCGTAAAAGAGTGTTGGGCGGTTATATGGGATAGTGAAAGCCCTGATGATTTAGTAGGTTTTCGAAAGTAAATTGGTCATCACGTTACGACGAGTACAATAGCGCAATAAACTACAATACGAGGTTGCCGCGGAATTGATATGCTCCCCTTGAAATAATAAAAACCTGCTGCTTCGAGGGGGGCATTTTCATGTGGAAATGGTGAACTTGGCCTTATGGCCGTTTCGTATAAATATGGGATATCCAAAACAACCTTGGAAAAATGGCGACGCCGGTATGAAGTCTATGGCTTTGAAGGATTAGAGCTAATAACGAACAACCGTAGCTATTCCGCAGAACTTAAGCTACAGGCTGTGTTGGATTACCTCCAAGGGGAATTGTCCCAATACTACATCATTGATAAATACAAGATTGCGAGTAGCACAGTTATCGAATTGGGTAAGAAGTATAATAGTCATAGCAGCTTAAAGGCCTACAAAGGGGGAGCAAAAGCTATGACGAAAGGACGTTCTACAACTTGGCAGGAACGGATGGAGATTGTTCAATATTGTCTGACACATAACCAGGACTACAGGAAGACAGCGGAGAAGCATCAGGTCCTTACCAACAGGTATACCAGTGGGTGAAGAAATACCAAGACGGGGGGCAGATGCGCTCCAAGATGGCCGGGGACGTAAAAAGGTCGAAGAAGAGTTAAGCGACGAAGACCACCAAAAGCTTGCCATGAAGAAGATGGAGGCAGAAATTGAAGGTCTACGGGCAGAAAATGCGTTCCTAAAAAAGTTAGAGGAACTCGAAAGGAGGCGACGCTAAGCCAAGTACGTCTGAAGCACATCTACCTCGCCATTCAAGCTGTAGGGCAAGACAGACAATTCAACATCAAGACGCTGTGGGAAATCGCAGAGATACCACGGTCAAGTTATTACAAATGGCTGAACCGAAAGCCAAGCGCACGTGAACTGGAAAACCGTATGCTCACAAAAGCGATGATCTCACTCCATGAGAAGGTAAGCGGCATCTATGGGTACCGTCGATTAACGCTTCACTTATGCAAAGAAAGGCAGCAGCAGATTAACCACAAGCGCATCCAGCGCCTCATGCAGCTTCAGGACATTCAGTCCGTGACCGTCGCAGAAAACGAAAGAAATATACAGCTTCAACGCCTCAACACCGTGGCACTGCTAAACCGCATATTCGCTGCGACAAAGCCAAACGAGAAATGGGTAACCTATGTAACGGAATTCAAATATGGTCAAGGTCGAAAGGCGTATTTAAGAGCCATCTTAGACCTCCACGACAATACCATTGTGTCCTACGTTTTCGGGCACTCCAATAACAACAGCCTCGTATTTCAAACCGTCAAAAAGGCGATGAAGGCAGCACCAAGGAGCAGACCCATGCTGCATAGTGACCGAGGTTTTCAATACTCATCGCTAAAATCAAGAAGATCCTGAAGAAGGGCAAGATCGTGCAAAGCATGTCTCGCGTAGGGAGATGCATCGATAACGGTCCCATGGAGTCGTTCTGGGGAACCCCAAAATGCGAAAAGTGTTATTTGAATACGTACCGTACTTTTGAGGAGCTTGAACGGGACATTGATATGCTCCCCATACGTTAGACAGGTGGAATAAAAAAAGTGCTACTGTGAGGGGAACTTTTTCATGTCTAGAGGAAAATATAATGCTTTGGAGAAACTCGCCATTCTCGAGGAAGTACCGAATGGGAAATTGGTTTTCTGGCGGCTGCGAAGAAATAAGGGATTAACAAGACGACTTTAACGAAATAGCAGCGTCGGTACAAAACGTATGGATATGAAGGGCTGGAACGCCGTACGCATCTTCAAAGCTACAGTGCTGTGCTTAAGCTCCGAGCGGTGAAGGATTACCTTGAGGGGGAATTGTCTCAGTACCAGATCATCGATAAATACAAGATTGCTAGCACGAGGCAGCTTTTTAATTGGATAACAAGTATAATGGTCATAACAGCTTAAAAGCCTATAAAGGGGAAGCAAAAGTTATGATAAAAGGTCGCTCTACGACTTGGCAAGAACGGATCGAGATTGTCCAGTATTGCCTGACCAATCAACATGATTACCAAAAGACAGCATGCATTATCCGCCCGAAGTCACTCAATTTCGTACTCCATCTTCTTCATCGGTCCAATGGAATCTTTCTGGGGGATCTTGAAATGTGAGAAGTATTATTTGCACACGTACCATACTCTTGAGGAGCTTAAGAGGGACATTGAGGCCTACATCCACTTTTACAATAACGAAAGGTTACAGGCAAAACTAAACGGCCTCAGTCCTATGGATTTTAGGACCAAGGCCGCTTAATTGTTTTTTATTAATTGTACTGTCTACTTGACGGGGTGTAGTTCATTTTCGTCTGTTTACAGAGTGTTATGGTATTGTAATTGAAAGGGCCTCGTGGGATCAAAACAACCAGTCTACTTTAATTTTTCCAAGACACTACAGAGTATCTGCGGGAATAATAAAGGAGGGCTTGTACAATCCAGTTAAATTATATTTTTATGTTATCCGTTCAATTTCTTGGGATCTAGCTTATTGAATTTCTCAGCTGCTGCTTTACTCACTTTTTTGGTGACGTGAGTATAAAGGTCGGCTGTAGTAGAATATTGTGAATGTCTTAACCTTTCCTGAATCGTTTTTAAATCCGTATTGTTTTCAAGTAAGATAGTTGCTGTGCTGTGTCGCAACCCATGCAGGGAGATTCGCTTAAGATTGTGACGTGCAATGAACATACCCCAACATTTTGATGGGTACGTGAAATAGAGTGGTTTCCCATAACCGCCATGAAAAACGAAGTGACGTTCTCCTCCATTCCAGAGTTCACCAACATTCATCTTATTTTCTTCCCATTCCTTTTGATATGTCTTAAGTTCATCCATATACCACTTGGGCATATCGACCGTACCAATTGAGCTTTTGGTTTTTGGTTTCCTGATGATGGCTTTACCATTGACTGTAAGCGAAATACTTTCATCAATTGTAATTGTCATATCGTCATAATTAATATCTGCCCACTCTAGGGCAAGTAATTCTCCCCGCCTAAACCCTCCAAGCATAGCGCCTAGGAAATAGACCCTCCACATCAACGGCTCCTTGTACAGGGCATTTATAACTGCCTGTGCTTCTTCCTCATCATAATACTGGATTGCTGCTTGGGTAGCTTTTGGTTTTTTTATACCCAGAATAGGATGGGAGTTTAATAATTTCCAGTCCATCGCCCTATTAAGAACATTTTTAATGATACGGTGAATGTACTGTACGGTCCCACTCGATAAAGTCACATCACGACCGTCTTTACGTGCTCCTGGTTTATGTAAATCGTCCAATAGTGTAATAATATGCAGCGGCTTAATTTGATCAATTCGTTTGTGTCCGATAGCAGGCAAGATGTGATTTTTTAAGTGTATAATGTAGTTTTTAAGTGTTTTTGGAGCTAACTCCTTTTCTGCATATTTCTTTCGCCATTCGTCGACAAACGCTTCGAAAGTCATTTTTTCCGGAGCAATGTACTCACCTGCTTCAATTTCAGTTATAAACTTCGCTAATTCTTTCTCCGCTTCACGCTTTGTAATTCCATTAACCGTTTTTCTTCGCCTAATTCGCTTGCCGTTTGGTCCGAAACCTACTTCAACAGTAAGTCGCCACGATTTATCCCCGCGCTTCTCGATCGTCGCCATGGAAAGCCTCCATCCTTTTGTTATGCCTATTGACCCTAAAGGGCCATTATTACCTGTATGGGCTGTTTGTATAAGAAGTATTCCCAATCGAACATACACTTTTATATTTTAAACTTGCTGCCTAAAATCAAGAGTTCTGGCCGGATTATTATAATTGATGTAAAAAATAGGTTGGATCGCTGTCTAAATGAACAGAAGATGCCAGGAAACTCCTATGCATCCTCTTATTGTACTTATGCAGCATCAGATGTAAAATGGATTGGGAATTTATCAGCAGCTGCCTGAATACTCCCGTGGCCTAGTCACTACAGAATGAATTTAGCAATTAGCGGGAACTAAACCAAAGATGATGGAAATGTCCATGTGAAAGTGAGAACATGCAAAACCAATTGCCGCCGCGGCATCCCCTAAGTCAGTACGTTCTTGCATTCTATAAGCGGAATATTCCTTTAGCTCCATAAGCAACTCGCTTCGTCTTAAGCCAGATGTAAGTGCCAAGGAAATCATGACCCTCCAGTCTTAAAATCATCCAACTGTATTTCGCCTAAAGTGGCAATTGGTAAGTAACGTAATGTGGTTTCAGTGAATTTATGTGGTAATTGCCTCTGTATAATCGAAATCTCTACACCTCGACCGAGCAAAACTGCTGCCATGGTACAGTTTAGACAGTGGGGGACATTCTTGAAATTTTTACTTCTACTTGTGAGAAATAAATTGCTATTACCTTTTTTCTGCCATTCTTTATGACCAGGGATTAATAACATATTCAACTCCGAGCTAAGTTTACATTGAAAGATTGATTGATAATGATTTACATCGCTTAAGTATCCTCGAGAATTTTAGCCAAATCGTTCAATGGTGGTACATAGCGTAGCGTTGTTCCTACGTTTTTGTGGCGTAGCTGGTGTTGAATATCGACAATGTTCATGCCGCCTGCTTGCATCAAATATCCTGCTGTTCTTCTAAGGTCGTGCGGACGAATGTGTCTTGATAGGCCCGCATCGCGAGATAATTCGGATAATAACCGTTTAATCGTGTCAACTGTCATGTTTTTTCCTTGTTGATGGAATAGGTACTCATCCCCTTGATTTGCATATTTTAAATATTCAGGATGTTGTGTATAACGTTCAAGCTCTACGGTAAGGTCCTTGGGGATCGCAACAGGCCGTTGTTCTGTTTTTTGTGCTTCAAAAATGTGTACGATTCTGATCTCCAAGTTCAGCCGCTTCCGCCGAAGAAAGCGGACCTCTGCAATGCGCAGTCCCGTAATAAGCATGAACCATATAAACACAAATTCCTGCCGGTAGAATGGGTTTCTCCGCAAAGCAGCTTTAAGCAGGGCAAGGCATTCTTCTTTGGATAATGAGGTGTTCTGAATCGGACTCTCGAATTTAGGCCTAGGATAACCAAGCATCGGGTTATGCTGGATCAGATCCATATCATGAAGGAATTCAAAGAAACGTTTTAGTGCGGAAATAGTGACCGCTATCAATCTATCCGTTACTTGATCATTTTGCTTTAAATCAAAAACAAAACGGTCAATGACTTGTCGCTGAATAGGTAAGTACCTCTCCGGGTGTTCACGGCTGGCATGAAATCGATCAAAATTAAGTTCTCCTTCGAAGCCTTCCTGATTCAGGAAGGCTTCGAACCTTTTTAGAGCGATAATATAGGTTTGCTTTGTGCTCTTACTCAGTTTAAAATGGTCGCTCCAGAACTGAAAATAGCCGGACTGAAGTAAAAAAGCCAAATGAATCACCTGCTTTCTCAAAAGAGTTCACTGGCTTTTAGCTGCGCCAGGGGATGCTGATCAATTGCCGTGATCAGCATACTATCAAACAATTTCAAATAAACCTCCGTTGAACTGAGCCACGAATGTCGCATCAGTTCCTTTATCGTATAGAGGTTTACGCCGGACTCGAGCAAATAGAGGGCAAAGGAATGCCGCAGTGAGTGTACGGAAAGCTGATATGGTCTTTTATCGGATTCTGGTATCGACTTCGCCTCATCGATCAAGGATGCAAACATTTTCTGAATCGTGCTTTCATGTAGGGGGGATTTTCCTTTGTCATCGGAAAAAATAAATCGTTCCAGAATATCCTGCTCTTTCTTCACGCCGTGGTAACGAAAGTTCACGTATGCATTCAGTATATCAAGGGCTGATCTGGTGATTTTGCTCGGCTGTTTATATCCCTTTTTTCCTTTTCCACGTACAAGAATTTCTTGACGGGATGCAACAATATCTCCGATCTGCAAATGTAACAATTCGCTTAACCGAATGCCGGAACCAAGAAAGGTCCATAATATGGTGAAATTGCGATGAGCCTCGCGGCCGAGCCTGACATGACAAAGGAGCTCATCCAACTGTTCTTTAGTGAAAGCTCGTGGTTCGCGATTTCGATCTATTTCAATGGAAAGGGTTCTTTTCAGTTTCCCGATATCACGGTTAAAGAAATGCGAAAAAATCTCGCCGAGAAAACTTCTCAAAAATGCAGCCTTTTTACTGCGTGTATTGAGCTTCTGAACAGGTGCCAAATATTCGGTCAAAAAGACAGCAGAACAAACCTCTTTGATTGACGGATTGGTCCCTTTTAAACGTCGGCAATACCGCAAGAACAAGTCCATCTCGTATCGATAGGCTTGCTGCGAAGAGATTGCCAAACTTTGAAATGCATCACTTGTGAAGTAATGAAGAGCCGCATCATCAAGCAGAATCTCTTCGTATCGCTTCATTGAATCGGGATCGTTAGAGGGTGATAGTGAATGTAACAGGCGCTTAAACGTATCCGGTCCATACTGATCTGCCAGTTGGAATAGGGTCTCTTCCAAGGCGACTTCGTTTGTCACAGCATCATCAAATATTGGCATCGGTTTGTCCTCACTCGTAATTCAGCATATTGATTTGACTGAGCATGTGCTGGTCGTGGCGTGCCACATGCATGTACAAGCCGACGGTATCCAGCATGGATACGCGGGCCAATTCTTTAATCGCTTGCGGTAGGGTCCCTTTGTGCGCAAGACGTGTGACAAAGGTATGTCGAAAGAGATGCACACCGCCAGGAAAAGCCCAGCCCGTGATCATGGCGTAGAGTTTGAAGTATTCATATAAGTTGCCCGCAATGGTGGAGGTTTTCTCTCCCATGAGGTAGGTTGTCATCGGTTGGTATTGAAGCTCTCGCAAAAGTTCATAGAGTTTCCCTGCGAGCGGCAGAACGTGGGTTTTCTTGCCTTTACTATGGATGACAATCGTTCGTGTACCCAAATTAATGTCTTTCCATTTGATGTTCGCAACTTCTGATAACCGTAGGCCTAGATGCAACATCATTCGATATCCAATCTGTTCGCGCACGGGATCTCCTGCGTACCGCTTCACCACGTGAAAGAAAGCTTCAATTTGCTCATCCGTCGGGACTTCACGGGGGCTGTAACGGGGGGCCTTAATCGCGCAGAAACGCTGAAGCGGAGGCTCATATCCAAAACGTTCTTTCAAAAAGCGGTAGAACGACCGAATGGCGTATATGCTGTGAGTGAACGTTATCCGGCTGCAAAGTCCCCCTTTGACCAACTTCAGTTTGTAGGTACGGTACATCAGCAAATGTTCATTCTGAATCTGAAGAACCGAAATCTCTTCGGGGGAAGTTTCCGCAAATATTCGGACATTTGCACACAGCCAATCAAAAAGCTGGTGAACGTGGGTAATTGTGTTCCGAACGTGTTTGCGGGCGAATCCTTTTTCCTCCATATGTATTTTGAAGCTATTAATCCTAGGATGCATGCGTGGCTGCTCAAGTGGTGCTTTAGCCATCGAGAATTTTTTATCCAGTATTCCGGCTTGATTCGATTTCTGCATTAAGAAATGAAAAAGCGATGACGTCCTCTCATTCTTGGCCAGATGCTTCATGCCATGACGAAAAGACTCAGGATCAAGCAAGTGACTATTTTGAACCTGGGTAGGCGTGATCCCATGGAATTTCGCAGTCTGAATCAACAGATTACGAGTATGTTCAAATTTCTTGAAGAAGGCATGGGGGACGATCTTCATGCCGCGGCTTAGAAATTCCCGTAAAATGCTTACGGGAATTTCATTCTCCACTCTGTTTTCCCATATCCACTGATTAATACCCTGCGGACCTAGATGAGTGCTGTCCTTGGTATTTTGAATTCTAGGCATTAACTGCTGCTTAGCATACAGCATGTTTTCCACCTTCTCCCGCGTGACTTTCTTAATATCATGATCGTCACTGAGAGTCGGGAAAATACCCGAAACGTCAAGAATCTTTTCGGCAAAAGAATAATTCTGCCGAAAAGATTCTTGGGAATGAGGGTTATTGCGTATGTGGTCATGCGGGTGGTTTTTCGAGGGATTTGAATCAAACCCATTCATGTCAGGTTCCTCCATTCGTTTCGAATGGTATTAGCATTGACATTGGGCGGGGTTGTTTGATTTTCTTTAGTTCAACTAAAAGAGATCATTATCTTGTTTTAAGGAATGGAAAACGGTTTCTTTTCGATATCTTTTGAACTCATGAAGCATTCCGTAATATGAGCCTAAGTTTCTGTTTTTCGGAATGATGATCCATACTGCTCTTTTAAGGGGCTTATAAGGCAGAAAGGTTGTGTAGATGTATTCTGCTTGAGGGAATAATTTCTGTATTTGTGTTTGGAGCTGCCTATCCACAAGAGGCTCTTTATTAACATGGAACTCGAAGTAATCAAATTCGTGATAGGTGGTGACCCATCGTCCGGTTATGGCAGTGCTCTCATACGGAAATAACAAGGCAGGGTCTATAATTACATAACCGCTAATACTCTTTACACTTGATCGTTCATCTTGAAGTTTCATTACGGAGGTTTGTTGCGAAACACCTCCTTGAAAATATTCAGGTGATTCCCCGTAGGATAGGGGATCTGGAGTGAATTTGTTTACAAGCTGCCAAGGGTGATTCATGAGAATACTAAGTTGATATGGACGGGGCCACTTGGGTACGGTCGCATTATTAAATAAATTGCTGGCAGCGCCATCCGTAATCGCAAGCTCATCCATGATATGTGATCGCATAAGATTGTTAACTTTAGCAAGTACAGAACGTCTAAAATTGAGATCGGAGTCACTCATGAGCTTGTTCCAAAGCTCAATAGAGCTCTGGATTATTAGTAGCTCATTGTAATGAAGAGAAAGCAACTCATTTTTACATTGGATAAATGTCCATTTGTCAACGTCCCCTAAAGAAATCATGGCTTCGTATTTCTTAAATAGACTAAGGGTATCCGCACGGGTCAATAAATAACTTGATGGGCTAAACTTCATCTTATAATCACCAATAACCATTCTATGGCTATTGGGAAGACCCTATAGATTTCTTTAGTCGGAATAGAAGGAGGCGATCGAATGATCGGCCTTAGAACACACATACTTATAAATATGCACCTCCTGCCCAGCAAACTATAAAAACATTGGAAGCGTCATTCCTACAAATGGAAAAACACTTCCTGAAAAAATAATATAGAAAATGCAGCTACCTTTCAATAGTTTTCATAAAAATAACGAATCAAAATATTACATGTGATAAAATATTTATATGACATTGCAATATAATACGTGATATTTATTTCGTAATAAGGGACCATCTTTCTTATCAAAGGACTACACATAGACACGATGTAGAGATTTTTAGTTCAACTAAAAATTGGCGATCCATAAGGATTACCGGGCAAAATTACATATAAGAGAATAAAAATGCATTGTGACTTTTATGTCATAGTGCTTTTCGCTAGGTATAGAAAAATTAGAAGTAGAAATGAATTAGAGGTGGGAACGACTTATGAGGGAACAGCAGCAATTACTTCGAATAGAACTGCTTAAGACATTACTGGAACTAGAAGAACAAATTTTAAGTGACACTAAACACCAGGTTCATGATATTAGTAATACAATGGATATAACTAGTAAAATGCCTAGTATAAAGCAGAACAATCAGGCCCGATTGAAGGAGGTGCTTTCCGTAATTGAACTAGCGGAGTATCTTGGAGTATCCTCAGATTGTATTTATACAATGGTACGGGAAAAGCAGATTCCATTTGTTCGAGTCCGTAAGAGGATTGTATTTAGAAAGGAGTCAATCGATACGTGGTTAGGAAGTAACGGTTAATTATCAATTAAGTGTGGGGAACACCTCTTGTCCAATTTTGGAGGGTTATCGAGAATGGACGAAAAGCAGACTGATCCTTACCTGGCTCCTGATTAATTAATGAAAATTAAATGAAAGTAATGACAGATGAAAAAGCACTACATCGAGTAATCGATGTAGTGCTTTTTCATCAAAATTATCTTTTAAAACCACCTAGATTTACCCCCTCTAGGCAAGGTACATAATTTCTAAATTATAGTCCATTTTTTTGATAATGTATATGGCAGATTGGTTCAACTCTGCATTTTAGAAGTGAAGGAAGCCCTTCAGGGTGTTGCATGAAGTGGAGGGTTGCCAATCAAAGCTAATGTGACAATGCTTCCGTCTTCACTTGTTCACTTACGGTGGTGGTACTTACCCCGACGGAATAAATGTTTCAACTTTACCCGGTAACGAAATGTTCGAATACTGTGTGAATTTGGAGGAATTTGCCTCTTCCTGTCGAAAGTAGTAACACTGAATTAGTTTGTTTTTACGTCGGTTAGATTCAGAATATTGATATTATTAACTGTTCTTGAATGGAAGTGGCTGAATGTATAGGAAATTAAAAGTGTTTAGACCTTCATCTGATAAAAGCAAAATGTGTCTATATACTGGTGTTTCGCCGCGGCTTCTAAAAAATACGCAAGAGGCCACTTTTTTGAAAAGGCAATCCCTCACGAAGGCATTAATGTCAGAACAAAGAGGTACATAGTAATGCATTTTTCCTATGACGGCAAGGATAGCTTATGGTGAGTACAACGGATCGGAGTGAGACGCGAAGTAGCCAATAAGTCTAGGAACACAGCCTATATTTTTGGAATTATTCATTCAATTTTGAATAAAAGCTCATGAAGAACAAAGGAATGAGGAACTTTATTGGGACGATCAAACTTGGATAATTCGGATATCCATACCATTCTATTAGATAGTATTAACAACTTAATTCGTAGAGATATCATACTAATCGATAACTTGGTTAAAGAGGAATGTATCAATCATAGATTTGCCTTTTATCTAGAGCTGGCTTTAAATAACGCTTTAATGGAAAGTTATACTTATCATGTGGACCTCGAATATAACAAAGACTATTTGGACCCTAAAAGGATTACTTATCAAAACCAAACCATTAATATTCGTCCTGATATCATCGTTCATCGCAGAATGAGCCCAGATAATTTAATCGCGATTGAAGCAAAAAAGGGATATCCTAGTCAACACGATAAGTTAAAGTTAAGAAAACTGTTAGAGCCTCCGTATAACTATCAAGTAACAGCTCATGTTTCGTATCTTCCTAACCAAAGCTATATTAGGATGCTTATTCGAACGAAAAATGATCTTGATTTTAAAAAGTTGAAAGTACCCAAGATTATGTAATACTTCGATTAATACGGATTATTAAACACTTGTTGAAAACAGAAAACAATGGTTGACTTCAAGAGCAATTATGAAACATATCAATGGGGTGGAAATACAATGGAGATTCTATATATTTGGTTTAATATGTTTGGGCCGTTCCGAAGTCAAGGCTTTCAGTTAAGTTCGGAGCTCCGTTTCACATTTGAACCGGAGAATGGGGTGTTAACAGTAGAGAAAAATAAGGAGTATCTGCCGAATTTTTTCAAAATAAATGATGATCCAGAACTCGCCGTTGTTACGAACATTACGGCCATCGTTGGAAGCAATGGAGCGGGAAAATCCACTGTCCTAGATTATATTAAGAGATATTTAGTGCGATCCCAAGGTCAGGATATTACCCAAGCCTTAGCTGTGCTTCGGAACGAGAGAGGTGAGCATATTATCCTCTATGACGATTCGACCATCATGCTAACAGAAATTATAGATCACAATTTGCTTAAGCTGAAACAGTGCTATCGGAAATCGGACAGCTCTCGTCAGTTGCCAGATAGTTCTGTAATTTTTTTCTCGAATCTATTCGATCATTCCTCTGAAGAGGAGCTTAGTAACTATTACAACTTGTCGACGAATTATTTAGTGAAGGGCGATAAGTTGCGACGGCTTGAAGATGGCATAGGGTCGGGAGAACAGAGCGAGATTGACTTTCATCGTGACGAAGATATGAATCGACAGATCATTTTTGTTCATCAATATTCGGAGACATTCCAGGAAGAGCTTCCTATCCGCATTCCAGATCACTTTATTGTTAAAATAAGAGATTGGAATGAGAATGATGAGAAATCTTTAGGAAGGTTTGCACCTTTTTATAACGAAATAAATGCATTATTCAACAGCAGTTTATCAGCAGCAAGGGAGCGGATTCAAAACCAGGGAAATGATCTTAAACAAATTAAGGAAAACATCTTTTTGTTACGTGCATATCGACAAACGTTGCGTAATTTTCTTAAAGAGTTGTCTATTTACTCGAATAAATTGCTTACTGTTGACAGTCCTATTCTTGATCTAAAAGATGTGGTGTCGGGGAAAGTATCACTCTTGGATTATGTTGAACGTCGTTTTTTTCAAGCGATTCGCAACAGAATCATGGATAAAAAGGATGCTGTATGGTTGGACCATATCATTATAGTCTTAGGATACCTCAGGAAATATGTCGGCAACTCATCAATACACTGGACAGACCCGACCTTCATGATTCCAATCCAAAGAGAGTCCATGCTAGAGAGCGAGTCCTACAAATTTATGAAGTCGTACCGAGGATCGTATCGAGCATATGCGTATTTGGATTTCGAGTGGTCGAATTTAAGCTCAGGAGAAAAGGCCTTTCTTAACTTATTTGCAAGATTATACACGAGGGCAGAAGGGCAGACATTCGGAAGTAATGTTCAATTAACCAGTAATGTACTTCTGTTGATTGACGAGGGAGAGCTGTATTTTCATCCGGAGTGGCAACGCAATTTTATTTTCACACTAATACGTTACCTCTCGGTCATTTATGCGAAGCACCGGAGAATTCAGATCATCTTGACTTCTCATTCCCCGTTCTTGCTTTCAGATTTACCGGGCTCTCATGTTATTTATTTAGAACGTGGGCCGGAGGGGGCGACGATAGTTACTGATGGATATGAGATGAGAAAGCGAACGTTCGCTGCCAACATCCATGATATGTTTACCATCGGGTTCTTCATGAGTTCGACTATTGGAGAATTTGCGAAGTACAAGATTAACGGGGTGATTAACCAGTTAAGGCAATTGAAAGAAGCTTTTGAGAAGGAAGAACATATAGAACATTTCCAAGAAATTGATCTAGCGCCTCTGCTTAGGACTATTCAACTTATTGGGGAACCTGTTTTATATGGTCGGTTGTTAGATATGTATAATTCTCTTTTGCCGGACCGTAAACGTGAGGAGTATGCGCAGTGGCAATTGGATTATTGGACGAAAGAAGTTAATCGGTATAAGCAGGAACAGGGAAAGCGACATGATTAATATATACGAATCAGAACAAGATAGGTTTGCATTGGAGCATTACGAAGAAGTAGTAGCACAACTAAATAAAAGCAGAACGTATAGCGTGACCGCTGTCGAAAATTGGTTTAAGAGCTTTGATAGCAGTTATACTTTAAAATTCGTTATCACTGCAAAACCGGACCAGCTTGAAACACTTCGTACTGTATGCGTACCCAGTTCTGGTACTTTCCCAGATGAGATTATGTATTTCCGTACGATGTACCTCTATTTCTCCGGTGGGCAGAACGCTTCTATCGGTGATAACGGCTATAACGCAATTAGTCTAATTGAGAAGCTGGGCTTACGTGTATGTCCCCTGTGCAATCGTAACCATATCGGTAATGTGTACCGGCCGAATCGAGGAATGAAGCGAACAAGCCAGCTCGATCATTTCCACAATAAGTCTGATTATCCATTCCTCGCTATGTCGTTTTTTAATTTAATTCCTTCTTGTCCAAGTTGCAACCACGCGAAGGGGAAGGATGATATCGCGTTATCTCCATACAGTTCAAAGGACATGGACCCTCTAGTTCGCATTGGATTCAACATTCACGAAGTGGATGATCTATTTGACGAGCAGAAGCTCATTGTCGGATTAGATCATCACGACGATATGAAGCTAAATATCGAGGTATTAGGACTGGAGAGCTTATATGCGAGCCATAACGATGTCGCATTCGAAATCGTTCGGAAATTCAGACATTACACGAAGTTGCTTCGAGAAGAAATCCATAGCACCTTCCCAGGCTTATATCGGGATGAGTTAGAGCTTCGGGACCAATTATTTGGCAGCTACTTGCAGAAAGATCAATTAAAGAAACAAGTGCTCGCCAAGCTGAAGAAGGATGTATTCGAACTGCTTCAGAGGGATGAACAACTTCGAGGTACGACAAGGATTTGATGAATTTTTCATGGAGCTTGAAGTGGCTAAAGGGCCATTTGTCTGCAAAGGAAATCAGACTGATGTACAATATTGGTAATTGAGCAGGAGGAATATGAAATGAAGGTTCGGTATATACGCATTCAGAACTTTAGGGGGATATATGAGTTTTCTGCATATATGTCTAAAAACCTTATTTCTATAGTTGGTCAAAATGACGTAGGCAAATCTTCAGTATTACGAGCGCTATGTACATTTTTTTATAAGGAAAAAGTGGTGAAAGAGGATTTTCAGAAAGGGAATGAACATCTTCCAATAGAAATCGAAGTTCACCTTGAGTGTGAAGGGCTGGACGAATTAAAGCATAATGGGCTAATAAAACTAAAGCAAATACATAGTAAAGTAAAGGAAAAAATCAACAGCGAGAAGTTAATTTTCTGTGGAGTGCAGAAAGTGAACGAACAGGAGTTACAGAAGTACAATATCTTAAAGCAATGGGCAAAAAAGCTTGGTATTGAAACACCCGCTACAAAACCCAATGAGGGTGATATTCAAATCATAAGAAGTAGGGTGATTGCGAAACTTCGGTCCCAGCCCGACGATGACTGGATACTTGCAGATTGGGATGAACTCGACAAATATCTGCCGGAGATCATATTCATTCCGGCTTCACAAGATTATGAGAATGAGCAGAAAATGTCTAGCGATTCTTCCGTCTTTGGGAAATTATTTAGAGTCGGGATACGTAATTGGCTTAGCACAGATCCTGAAAGTAAGAGTGCACTGCAGATAATTAATAGTAAAGTAGAGACCATCAATAGTAATTTCATAAAAATTGTTGAGGAAAAACTACGGGAACAGTTACCACTTGCTGAAGGTCTTAGTCAAGAGATAGATCCACTTGATGTAAGCAAGGGATTCTCTTTCACTATGCAAGTGGAGGACAGTCATGGTATTAGGACACCTTTGAGTCAACGTGGGAGTGGGGTACAGCGAGCCGTGCTTGTAGCAGTAATTCGTGCTCAAAGTGAAATTAATGAAACTGTAGCACGGATGAAGGATGCCAGTAGAGGAGATTTGAAAGGTGAGGATCCTGCAGTATTCATTGAGAAACCAATTCTTTATATTTTTGAAGAACCTGAAGCTTTTCTTCATTTATCAGCACAAAAAGATCTGTTCTACTCATTAAAGGACCTATCCAAACAAAATAGTCAGATCATCTTAACAACACATTCTACACTTTTTATTGATGAATCAGATATGGACGATGTGGTTCTACTCGTAAGGGAAAAGGGGAAAACAATTTCACGACAACATCTTCCACAAGAGGAGATACGGGAACAGCTTGGTGAACGTATCAAACTAAGCGAACTGTTAACCGGAAAGGTCTGTTGCTTGGTTGAAGGCATATCTGATAAGTATGCATTTGAACGTTGGGCAACAAGACTGGGGTATGATATGAAAAGGCAGGGTATTCACTTCATCTCAATGGACGGATGCAAAAACATGGACTATTTCGCTAACGTCTCTATACTTCACGACTTTAATGTGCCCTTTAAAATAATCCTTGATAACGATAGCCATGGGGAAACTAATACTTCAGAACGAATCAAGTTTCTGAAACAAAGGCTTCCGAAACTTAAAAGTAACTGTTTTGTTATGTTACAGAAGGGTGAGCTGGAGAATTACTATTGTCTTGAAACGTTAGCGGCAGAGTTAAAGATTCCACGACAGTATATTGATGATATACAGTATGCCATTGACCCGAAAGAACAATTGAAACTTGCTACACGCAAAGCAATAGAAGCAGGGAGTAAAAACGCCCGACGGTATAACGAACCCGAACACAGTAAGGTAGTAGCAGAAAAAATGCCAATCGAATCAATTGAAAAAGAAATTGTTGAAATAATAAGTGATTTGAAATTGATGTCTCAAACTATGAATATGGCATTAGAAGAAATCAAGAGGGGTGTGGCAGAAGCCGCGGCAACAATTTAGAATAAAGGCATGAGTATAAAGTGAAAGTGAAATAGGAGTTCTTTGAATTTTATTGTATTTCGCAAGAGATAGAATTCGGAAGGGAGATTGGTATGAGTTTAAAAACAGATATTGAAAAAATTTTTTTAGACAATACTGATTATGCAAATCCTGGTCAAGCAGTAAATCAAGCAAGTTCACTTAATGCATTATCTGGTGATTTATATACAGATTCAAAGCGATTTATTTATGAACTTTTACAAAATGCAGATGACTCTTCTCAAGAGAGAAAAGCTATTAAAGTATGGATAAAAATATTTGGTGATAACTTAGTTGTTGCACATTCTGGAAAACCCTTCAATTCTCGTGATCTTCAAGGAATTTGCAATGTTAATAACGGTACGAAAAAATCAGATTTGACGAAAACAGGGTATAAGGGGATTGGTTTTAAATCAGTTTTTGGACAATCCGATAAAGTAACAATATTCTCAGATGATGAATATTTTAGATTTGATTCTACCTATCCGTTTGATTGGAAATGGGAGGATTCGAAGATAATATGGGAAAAAACGAATGACCGAAAATTTCAATTCCCTTGGCAGATAATCCCGATATATACAGAAAGAGAAGTAATCCCAGAGCCAATTAATCAATTTCTTAAAGATAAGAAAGCAAGTGTTGCAACGATAATTCAGATGAAGAATGCAAGTGAGACAAGTCAAGCCGCACAAAGCCTATCTCAAAACTTAAACATGTTTTTATTTCTTAAAAATATTTCGGAGATTAATTTTGATATAACAGAATTAGTTTCTGTTGAAATCAATCGAATAGGAAATAAGATAACATTGAATAAGGGCAACAGTTCAAAAACCGATTGGTTGATAAATACTGTTAGTTTAACTGTTCCTAGAGACTTAAAAGCTGTTCTACAAGATGAACGAAATATTCCTGAGAAATTATTAAATGCTGATTCAATAGAGTTGTCATTAGCTGCCAAATTGGGTGGTAATGGTGTCACTAAACTCTCTAGTGAAGAAAACCTTCTATATTCATATTTGCCAACAGGTGAGAAAAGGTATCATCTTCCAGTACTTGTCAACACAAGCTTTCTAACTACTTCAAATCGTGAATCGCTTCATGCTGATTCAAAATGGAACCAATGGATTTTTAAAACAATCGCCATTGAGATTTTCAAATGGATCGCAAATTTAGTGCGCACTAAGGTTCATTTTCAAGCATATCAATTAATACCTAATGATATCGCAGTTGACGAGTTGGGAAAAAGATTTAATGAAGGGATTAAGGAAGCATTAAAAAATATCCCGTTTGTTACTTCTAGAGAAGGACAGTTGATTAAAATTGAAGAAACTATAGTTGATTTTACCTATTTATCTGAGAAATCTTTTATTGGAGAAGAACCTATTAAGAAATTTATTGATAAGAATAACGTGAAACAATTTGCTGAAAATTGTGGAAATTTCTCTGAATTTAAACGGCTTGGTTCTTCATATTTTGACTGGAAGCAACTCAAGTCTTTTCTTACCTCAACATGTTTCACTGATACCCATACTATACCTTATAATATTGAACTCATTAAATATTTTAAAAAAACTTGTGAATCTGATCAAGATAAAGGTATTTCAAAAGATGTACTAATGAAACTTCCTTTTATTTGGGATCATAAAAGTCGCATCAATTATCCATATCAAGTCTGCTTTCCGACAGCAGATGATCAAAACTGGGATAATCCTAATAGTGATTTATCCTTTTTGCATCGAGATTTACAGAAATGGCTTCTCGAAGATTTAGAAAGTAGACATTGGCTAGAGAGCTTAGGAGTAAGAGAAAAAACAGATATTACATATATAACTCAGACTGTTATACCCAATGTAGATGGTTATATTACAAATCAGAATGCCTTGCAAACATTACGAGACTTGTTTAGTTTGTATTGCAAGGGGATTCTTAAAGAAGAATTGATAAGAAAATTATCGAGACTAAAGTTGCTTACTCAAAAAGGTTCCTTGTGCCCAGCTCAAGAGTGTTTTCTTTCAGATTATTATAACCCAAGGCTAGAAATTGAAAGAATTATAGAAAAAGATATTTTTGTTCATGAATCATATTGTTCAAATAAACTTGAAAAAGATGAGTGGAAACGTTTCTTTAAAATGCTTGGGGTTCAAGAAGGCATTTCAACACTAGTAACCCCTGATAAACTATTTAGATCAGATTTAATTAATCATGGAATTAAAAGTGAATATAGCGAGTCTTTTAAAGTATTTAGATATGGGTTTGGAGTGGATTTTTTCCGCGGCTTAAGAACTCTTAACTATATTCAATATACAGAAAATAACCCTAAGTTCGCCTTTAAATTTTGGTTCGATTATATAGAAAACTATTCCCCAGATGAAATTAAAGCATTAGCAACTGCATATTGGGGCTACGAGCATATGCATGGAAAAACAGTCGGGGATAAAGTTGAAAACTACATTCCATGGTTTGTTAACAACATAGAGTGTATTCCTACTCTTTCAGGGAAATGTGCAACGGCATCTTCGGTATTTCTTAATACAGAAGATATAAAAGATATTTCAGGTAAATATTTGAAGGTGTTCAACGGACCAGAATTATCTGCAGATTGGAGGGCCCTCTTTAATTTTCGAACAAACTTTGAATTATCAGACTATTTAGATTTACTTAGTAAAATATCATCAGACATTGACGTTAATGGAAATATAAAAAATGATAATTACAAAAGAGTTCAATCTGTTTACTCCGTTTTATTAGCACAATGTGCTAATTGGAGTATTGATGATATTTCGGAAGTTGTAGAATGGGCTAGTACGGGGCTGTTATTGAATACGAAAGCACAATTTACAGAATGCACAACTCTCAAATATTTCTTAGATGGAAATGAGGCTATTTTTCAAGATCAATATTGTTTTATAAGGCTCAGTGCTGAAAATAAAAAAAATCCTAACCTAGAAACATTCTTAAAATACTTTAATATACAATTATTGAGACAAAGTGAATTTGAACTAATCCACACTCAAGAAGAAGAGTGTTCGGACTTGAAAACAAAATTGGAGATTATTATCCCATATTTAAAAATCTGGATTGAAAATGAAGATGGTGATGATAAAACAAAAAAATGTTTAGAAGAACTACAAGGTAAAGTTGGAGCCTTAAATTTTTTTCAGTCTGAAGATCTTAAAATTACGTATAAAGGTATTAATTTTATTAAGAGTGTGAATATACATTTTAATGAAAACAGTCTTCATGTAACTAATCCTTGGAATTCCAATAGTGTACTATTAAGGTTAACCGAAGTTTTGTGCAACTATTTTGACCTGATGGGACATGATAAAAAACTGGATTTTTTACTTAGATCTACTGTCAACGAGATACAAAAGTATTTTATACAGGAAGAGTTCAATTTGCCAGATGAACTTCTTGAATTGAGATATGATTTTGAAGCTGAAATAAATTCATCGGCGGAATTTGGGATCGATGGCAACGAAAATGATATATCTCCCGCATTTTATCATATGACAAAACATGATTATAGTCGACGGAAATACATAGAAGAACGTATTCCAAGAGCGGTAACTAACGTAATAGAACATCTCAAAGGATTACCGGAATACGATTGTTCGCATATTCATGGTATTGCAAAAAGTGTTATTAGTGGAATTACGAAAAATGGTAATGAGATAACTGTAGTAGCTAGGCCATCAGATGCAGATAAAGTATTGATTTTTTATGACTCTGAATTTGATGTTCTTGAATATGTGGACGCCGAACTTTGGTGCGAAGATGGAATTGCCCCTCCTAAACAAATTACGTTGGGGCAACTTCTGAAAAAAGCTAAAATTAATAGAATACCTATTGAGAATATTGATTTTGAAGATGCTGATCTACAAACATTTCTGAATGAACCTAAGTCTGAAGTGTTAGATTTTAATGCTATACCATATGGTCCTCATAAAATAGCGAAAATTGTCTCTTCCTTTGCAAACACAAATGGAGGAACATTGATTTTTGGACTTAAAGAAATTTCACCTACTGTAAATAAAATTGTAGGACTTAGTACTGATTTTTATATCTCGAATACAACGAAAAAAGCAATTTCTCTACTTTCACCGATTCCAACTGTAACTTATGACTGGGTAAAAAGTGGGGAAAATTCAGTTTTTGTAATAAAAACGGAAAAAGCATCCAATGAAATATTGCTTGAAAATCAAAAGTATATAAGAGATGGGTTTGACAGCATCTTAGAAAATAAAACTCTTGAGGGTAAATTGACAATAAGTGTTTCTACTTATAAAAAAACGATAGCGATTATTATTGCTATAGAAAACTATTCTTATAGGGAAGAAAATCAAGTACCAAAAGTGAAATATGCTACTAATGATGCACTAAAATTTAAAGAAGTATTGATAAAATCAATGGGTGTAGATGAAAATGATATATATATGTATGTGGATGAACAGGCTTTGAAAAGTAGTCTAGAGTATGATTTAAAAGGCTTATTTTATTCATTATCAGAAGAAGATCGTTTAGTTTTTTATTATGTTGGACATGGTTTCCATAATGGTATCACAAATTTCTTATCAACTTATGATATGCATCCATTCCATATCTCAGAAACTGCAGTTTCTTTGCGTAAAATTCTACTTGATCCTTTACTAGCATCCAACTGTAAAAACGCACTTATTTTCATAGATGCTTGTGCGCAGAGCTTCAAGGATGAAAATGAACGTAGACAAATTACAAATATTAATGATGATGAAATTTTAATGCTTACAAATGAGTTCCCCCATTTTGCAACATTTCTATCATGTCAGCCAGGACAAAGTTCTTATTCAAGTGACATCTTGGAAAATGGAATATGGACTCATCATTTAGTCAAGGCGATAAATGGTGATGTATCAGAGGTCTTGTACAAGAACAAATATATTACCGACATTTTGTTAATGAAATACCTTTCAAGTTGTGTATCAGAATACACAAGAAAGGAGCTTGGGTATAATCAGAATCCCAAAGCCATTCTAGATTTAAGCCACGAGAACATTATTACAGAAATAAAAATTTAATAGTTATATTATTGGATAAGCACATTTGGAGATCTGAGTTGGAACTAATTTCAAAGTGAAAATGATTTATCAGGGGCTACCTCCATGCAGGTGGCTCCTCCGTTTGGGGGAGGGCTCATTATCTTTGGATACCAACTCGCACATGAATTGAAAGGTTGCTTGCTCTATTTTAGTAAAAATATTTTGTAACAAAACCAAGGGAGTTAACTTGATAAAACACAGTTTGACAGACCGGCGACTGTTGCCAGGGAAAGGCGGGCGTTACCGTAACATAAAAGGGTTTATGATAGGCCCGCAGCAAAGTTACGTAATCAAGTTAGAGTTACTCTATTTTCAACATTCTCTTCATCTCCTCCGGAGATGATTGTAGTAGTTTTCTTTTAATTACCTCGATATATGCTACTGGGTTATCCAAAAGAAGAGACACTTCGTCAAAACTTATAGCAAGTTTTAGTCTTGTACCGTCTTCAGAAAATATAATATTAAAGATCCACACTAAATCCTCTAGTTTCACAGAACAGTTATTACCATTTATAATATTTGAAAGTTGAATTATTGACAGTATTGCGAGTTGAACAACTGTTAACCGCTCATTATACTCACTTTCAATATCAATCTCGAAATATGATTCATTTTCCTGACTATACAACTTATCTTCAATCATAATTGAATCTTTTAATTCAATTGCTTTAATTCTGGTTTTAAATTGCTCATAATAAGTATTAAGATCAGTTACAACGCTCTCCGGAACAAACATCATTACCTTTTGATACTTTGGTAATCGGATTTGTAATATCTCAAGTGTTAGATTTGTAACTAGTTTTACAAAAAGTCTCAAACCATAAATTTCTGATATAATCTCATCTAGTTCACTCAATGTTATTACTTTATTTTTATTGTTACTATATGTACATTTAATTGTTTCATTTCTACATTCGTAAGAAGAATGTGCAGCAATGTTTCTCCATTGGTTTATTGTAATATTTTTAAGTTTGTTTTGGTCAATACTCTTGAAGTACTCAAATGGCAGTTTAAGCAGAGTCTCAATTATTTCATTTAATTTTACATCGTTTACTATATTTTTTTCATTTTCTACATTAAATGAAGCATATAATAAATATGATTCGCGTTTCAGCATGTGTTCTATGATTTGGTGAATCATGCTAAATCTATAAGCGGCTTTTTTCCTAAACGATAACTTTTTATCTTTTAACAGTTGTATCGTACAAATATATTCCCAAAAAAAGTGTAGTGCTTCATCACGCTTTTTAAAGGAATCTGTTACTATATCATCCATAAGTTCTAATTTCGAATTATGTGTATTGATAATAAACTCAACTGCATCTACTAGTGATTCACCTAGTATACTGCTTTTATTTGGATTCAACATAATCAGAAGTCTTATCAATTTATAATTATGAAATGAATGGCTCATGTCAACTTTATAATTAGCTTGGAAATATTCTAAAGTTAACTTTGTTACAGCTTGTGAAATATCAGTGATGCGTCTTGGGAAAAGTTCTTCTTCATTTTCAAAATCTGCCTTCATATATTTAACTCCTCACTATATTGTATACGGTTCCGACTATTTCTGAATATTTACGAATTTGCCTATCATGATATAATTTCGTGGACACTCGTAATCGCTCAAGCAGGCTCCTTTCTTACATACCAGAATTTCCACCTGTTGGCAAGCTAAGTGATACCCTTCTCATGGTGGATCAGGCGATCCAGAACTACATCCGCCAAAGTCGAATCTGTAAAGTGCTGATGCCATAGATCAACCGGTAGAATCTTGCTCTCTAAATTAATGCTAAATTGGGGATAAAGAAAGTGGTGATAAACTGTGTCCCCAACCACCCCAAATGACCCAAATAGAACAAAATGCGAACGGAAAAACCCAGTAAAATCAAGGGTTTAGCCCACTATAACAGATTCAATCGGAGCCGCGGCGCAATCCGCATACGGTGCATATGGAGAGCGTAAGTTTGTTGGTATGAAAGGGTATTTAAGTGAGTGATTAATGGGAGTAAGGAGACGAATCTGCCTGATGTTGAGCGTTTCGTTCTCAAAGTCATTCCAGTTACTAGTGTCCCTAAGAATTGGAATTGCTTAAGATATTTTTATAATGGGAGATCCCCTACTCGCCATCGTTGATACAGCTGGGGTCAATTGGGGACATATTGGGGACGAAATTCATCATAATACATCCTTAACGAGCCAAATAGAACAGAATGCGAACGGTAAAAACCCTTATAAATCAAGGTTTTATCGGACTCGATCGAATTGCAACCTATACGGGCGTTCACTTTGAGGGGGTGGCGCCCAAAAGGCGTGAGGGTTCAAATCCCTCCGACCGCACCATAATATTTAAAAGCGTAAAGTCTTGATAATCAAGGCTTTTTTTGTTGTTTGGATTTTATTTCTATTAGCGAGACAAATTTGTTTTTAGGTAATTGGGGACGATTTGTGGAATGAAAATTTAATGGAAAGCGGGATGAAGGAACGTTTTCCGTCCACTAGGTTCTCCCAATAATATGAGTAGTAATATATTGTAACAGGGATTGCCGATCCAACCTACGCTTAGAACCTTCAGTTCATCGACGAATAGATCAAGTTATTGTAACAGAAGCTATATATGTTGTAATAACTTAAAACAGATGTGTACAATGGCCGGATAATAATATGCGAAAATCATTCCAACATCGATGCATTTCTAAAAATATTACTTGAAATGAATTAATTTATCGTTTGGAAGAAATTGTTGTTGCATTAATCCGATAATCTATGATACATTATAACTCCAGCCGCGAGAGACAAGCGGTTAGGACGAAAACAAGAATGAATGATTGTTCTTTGAAAACTGAACAACGAGCGAATAAGCCAAACGGAACCCCAAAAAGTGAAGATGAGCTGCGAAGCTTAATCCGAATACTTTCCGGGGACCCCGAAACAGCAATAAACAATGAGCACAATCAGCTTTTCTTTAATGGAGAGTTTGATCCTGGCTCAGGACGAACGCTGGCGGCGTGCCTAATACATGCAAGT
>NZ_JBVYOJ010000033.1:0-51005 GCF_056120465.1 Paenibacillus sp. sgz302148 | reverse complement strand
GCTACGCTCGCCGCCGACCATGTATTCTGAATATTCGCAAAGTAACAGAGATTATCCATTATCTCGACGCACTACCCTACTGACTTACACAAACTTCTTGACGCTACCAAAAAAAGAAAATGTCTTCTGAATTTCAGTAATTATTTTCTGAACAAGGTAGAATCCGAAAATTACTTCTGCCCACAAAATCACTGCAAACCTCTAAAAGGTCCTTCGAGCTAAAATGGCCCTTAATAACCTAAAAGACCATTCCCAGACAAAAAAGCCTCACCAACCAAAAAAGGCCCTTCTTAGACAAAAAAGTCCCACATAGCAAAGGCCCTTCTCAGACAAAAAAGGCCCTCACAGCCCAAAAAGGGCCCTTCGATTGCTCGAAGAGCCCTTCCCTTCCCACAAAAGAACGGCTGGCACCGTCCATTGGCATACATTTAACGAACAAGTCCCTTCCGATACACTTTCGCCATCGCCTGCGTTCTGTCGTTGACGCCCAGCTTCTCGAAAATTTTCGTAATGTGGTTTTTGACCGTGTGCGAGCTGATGAACAGCCTCGCGGCAATTTCCGTATTGCTCATCCCGTGAATGACCAAATTAAGCACTTCACTTTCCCTTGGCGTAAGCGCAATTTCGTGTTTGTCCGGGCTTGCGGAGTGCGGGCGGCCATACCATGAATGAACGGTGCGTCCATTGATAAAATCGAAAAATCGTTTGCGAAGCTCCGGTTCGATCGACGCGAATGAATTATCGAGCGCCTCAAGCTTTTTGCCGGAAGCGATATACTTCCACGCGATCGCAATAATCTGCACAGGCATGTTCGTGCTTAATCGCTGGCAGGAGTTCGGCGGTAAAGCGTCATTCAAGAGGAGCTGACAGTCCTTGACAATCCGAATGACTTCTTCGTTTTTAATGATCGCGTACAAATATCCCGGTTCATATTGAATATACGGGCAAGCCTGCTGGATACGTTCCGTCTCCTCGGCCGATAAGTTCAGTTCCTCGGCGAACTTCAGCGCAAGCTCTTTAAGCTCGGCCATATATTCATGGCTCAGGAAACGGCTTTTCTCCAGCTGCTCTTTCTCCAAAATCCGGCCGACGGAAAATTGCACCACTAGATTTAACGCGGTGAAAAACGATATGTATTCGGCAAATTTCCTTTTATTCGCCGCAGCCGCTGCAAATACGCCTAAGACGACGCCCTCGCAAACGATCGGAATTTCCATGACGACGACATCCGGCATTTCCGAATAATACGGCGGCCCGCTGGACGATGCTTGGCTCTGCCTGCCCAAATACCGGTCCGTTACCGATTTAACGTAACGCTGTGACAAGGCAGCATCCATGTTGCGGGAAATGACCGTCATCTCCCCGGAATCCGGCGCGCGGTATATGACTGTAGCGAACTCTCCGCCAAACGTATTGTTTGCAACCTCAACATACATGAGCAGAATTCTTTTAATATCTTGAATCGAAGAAACAACCTGGCAAATATTAAAAATGGAATACAGCCTTTCCGTCTGCTTCTGCCGCTCTTCGCGAAGCCCTTGAATCGTGATGTTCGAACCGAGCAGCAGCGAAAAGATTTCGCCGTATTCGATATGCCGGAAATCCAGCCGCTCGCTCCACGTGCTGCCTACGAACAAGATACCGACGATCGTTCCGTCTTGATGAACGGGATATGCGGCGAGACATTTCGGCTCGATATGGCGCATTTTAAAAAACAATACGCGGGGGTCCCATTGGATATGCTCCCAATACGCATATTTTTCCGTCATCGCGATTTGCCCGAGAAAACCTTCGCCCGCAGAAAAAACGGCATTTTTGAGCGATTCCACATTGTTGCCGTATACGTACGATAGCTTGTACCGCTCGTCCTCGAATTTTTCCGCATAACCGACAAAATCGGCCTCGCCGAATACGCCGAACAAATGATTGCTCATCTTTTCATCCAGCAAGCGCTGGGTTGGGCGGGCATTCGCCATTTCATACATGATCGCGATTTCGCGGCGGCGCTGGTCCGCTTGCTTGGAAGATTCCATAATGTCGGCAACAATCTCAGCCAACAAGCCCATCCGTTTCAGCAGCAGCTCCTTCTGTTCCGCCGAAACGACAGGCAGCCGGTCGAACGCATCCTGCCAGGTTTCGCTAGGTTCAATAAACAGCTCTTTGTTATGCTTGACCAGTTCCTTCGTCTGCTCTTCGATAATGAGTCCAGCCCATATGTACCCTTCCGTCCGATTAAACGCTTTGATAGGAGCGAGCGCGAATTTGATGCCGCTGAATTGATCGTAAAAAATCGGCTGCTTCAGCTGCGAGGTTTGTCGTATCACATAGATGTAGCCTTCCTGTATCGTAAGGCTGAATAGCTTTTGTTCGAATAGCAACCTCGTAAAATCGTTAAGGCCCGACGGGCGTGTAACGAACCTTCCATATTTGTCGGTAATGTGTAACGTCATTCCACACAGTGAAGCGTAGGCATCTTGAAGATCTTGAAGTTTAGTTAGCTCTAGTTTGTCCATTCCGATCCCACCCTGTCATCGCATCGATAGTCGTGACCCATTCGGTGAATTGTGTTCCTTTCCATGATTTCACTTTGTAAAGGCTAGCGAATATAAGGATACTAAAAAAAGCTAAGGAACTCCACTGGAATTCGTTAGCTTTATTAGACAGGGACGGAGAATTATGCAATTGGGTACGGTCATTGCCACGCCAAAAGGTTTAAGCGTTTGCTCTCGCTTGCATGACCTTGCGGAATTTGATGAAGCTGACGAGTCTCCATGGGACGATATAACTGACACCAACTAAGAAAAACAAGTAGGAAAGCGTCATCGCGTCGATTCCGTCGATATAGCTGCGCAGCACGAGCCTGAATACGAGCAATCCGACCAGCGAAATGATGAAAGCAACGCTTTTCTTCGCGTAAATATGTCCGTCTTCCCGCACTTCAAAGTTGGTCGTCATAATCATCGGCAGCGACAACAGAAGCCCAAGGCCTACGGCCGCCCATTCCTCCGTGACTGTGAAATGAAGCTCCGGATTCGCGAGCTGTGTAAATCCGGCGGACAAGATCAGAACCGGAATCAGCATTCTCCAGCCCGAGCCTTTGATCGGGACGTGCATCGCGCGTGTCCTCCGCCATAAAATAAGCCCGAATACGAGCACCATGATCAGGATTGACATATTGTTCATTGAATTATTTCCCCTTCACCGAATGTTTATGTTTGTATCGTACTATGCGGGGCGATGAAAGGAAATGCATGAACGTCATTCCTTTCGGATGACATTTGTCATGGGCGTAGTTCATGTTAATTTAAAATCCTACCGTCTTATACCACTGCGCGGCGGACTCGACGAATCTCCGGCAAAGACCGAGCATTGCATCGTCGCGGCCCCACATCATCTCCGGGTGCCATTGAACGCCGATCGCGAACCGATGGTTAGCGCTTTCAATCGCTTCGATGACCCCGTCGTCCGATTCCCCGACAACCTCCCACCCGGAAGGAACATCCTTGGCGGATTGGTGATGAAAGCTGTTCGTAAAAATTCGATCGTTTCCGAAAATATCGCGCAGCTGACTTCCTTTCTTCAAGGTAACGTAATGCGTCGGCTCCGCGTATGGCGCCTTCTGCACATGCTGCCCGGCCTCCGGAAGCTGCGAGGCGATGTCCTGGTACAATGTGCCGCCGACGGCAACGTTCAACGTCTGGATGCCGCGGCAGATCGCGAGTACCGGCTTGCCCGCGGCTAACGCCTGACGTGTCATCGCCAGTTCGATGCGGTCGCGGAGCGGGTAGACGTCGCCAAGCTGGGCGTGCGGCATTTCGCCGAAATGGTGGGGCGCGATGTCTTCGCCGCCGGACAGCAGCAAGCCGTCGATACGGTCGACCATTTCAGAGACCATCTCGTCATCATCTACGAGCGGCAGAACGAACGGAACGCCGCCGCACTGGGCGATGCCGTTGAAATACCCGTCTCCGACGTAACATCCCTCGGAATTAGGGCGCAGCGATTTTTTCGTGCTGGAAATGCCGATGACAGGTTTCATCTCGATCTTCCCTTCCTCGATTTGTTCATGCGAAAGGTTCGGTTTGTAATGTCATATGTTGCGACATCGTAAAAGATGAAGCCTTTTTGCGAGGAAATACGGCAGTGAGAGCATCACTTGTATGAAGAGTGAGAAGCTGCGTGTCTTGTCTTAGCTTTATTTTACAGTGCGTGGACGATGCAATCAATTATATTTTCTGAAATTTCTAAAATCTCAAATCAATCATCCCACTCAGAAAGTTTTGGCTGAAATTCAGCAGATAATTTCTGAAAATCTGATAAAAATTCGCGTTAAACTTTAGATTCAGAAAAAAATTTCTGAAATTCAGAATATTTTGGCTAAAAACAGTAAATCGTTTCTGAATTCCGATTGCACCCTTGTGTTTTTGGTAAATTAAGAAAATAGGTTCTTAAATTCAGAAATTATTTACTGAATTCAATATTCAAGCTCATTTCCACATGTGGGAAATGAAATGCAAAAAAGGCACAACCCGAACGTGCGATTCGAAGTTGTACCTTATCGGTAGCATGGCCTTTAGAATGCTTTGATTATACCGTGTCTTCGGCCAAAGAGAGAATACGCTTTTTCAATTATTTACTGTTCCACCGAGTTCCGCCGTTCTGCGTTTCCATCGCAAATATAGTAAACATCCGGCGGCGACCAATATGGGAACGGCCAAATATCCCGTCGAAAACGGCGCGATGCCGATGCAGCATGCCGATGCGGCGATCGCCGACCATCGTCCGATCCGGTCGCGCCACAGCAGCTTCACGCAGGCGAGCGATGCGACGATGTACACGAAGATGCCCAGCGTCGTCGGCACCATGATCAACTGGTCGACCGGTACGCTGGCGACATAGCTGATAACGAGCACAAGCGTGTTCGTGCCGAACAGGAAGTATACGCTTCGCTGCGGCACGCCGCGTTTGCTGAGCCCGGCAAACCATCCCGGCAGGTTGCCGTCGCGCGCCAATGCGTAGCCGAGCCGCGCCGAGCTGGCCAAGTAGACGTTCAGCGTGCCGAGGCACACGATGCAAGCGATGACGGCGGTTGCCAAGCTTGCGCTGAGCCCAAGCGAATTGCTCATCAGCACCGCGAGCGGAGCCAGCTTGCCTTGATCGCCGTACGTATGCGTGCCCACCGTCACGAACGACAGCAGCGTGTACACGGCCCCGATCACGAATACGCTCGTCCACGTGCTGCGCATGACGTCCCGCTCCGGCCTGCGAAACTCCGGCACGAGATGCGTAATGCTCTCCCAGCCGAAAAACGCCCAGAAGATGAGCACGCACGCTTTGCCGATGCCGGTTAGTCCATGCGGCGCAAACGGCTCGAACTTAGCCGCCTCGGTGACCGGCAGCGCGAATCCGATCGTCGCGAGCAGCAGAATGAGCACCGCGCCGCTTAACACAAGCGATACGAATCCGCTTGCCCGCATGCCGAGCAGGTTTGTGACAAGCGCAACGACAAGAAACGCAAATGCGAGAATGTAGTACCACGCATGGGGCAGACCGAATACGGCAACGATGTACCCCGCTCCGGTCAAGCCGACAACCGTTTGCCCCGTAGCGACCCAAACGAAGAAGAACCAGCCGACGAGCGCGCCCCAGGTCCTTCCGAACGCTTGCTGCACGATCGTCGAGACGCCCCCGAAATCGTGCGCTTTAAGCGCCAGCCTCGCGAACGTATAAGCCAGCGGGATGCTAAGCAGCGATAGGATGATCCAGGATACGATCGAGGCGGGTCCCGCCACGTCGGCCGTATATCCCGGCAGGATCAGGATGCCTGAGCCGAGCACCGCGCCCATATATAACGCGACGCCTTGCGCGTAAGTGATCGAACGTGTGCTCATGCGTCCGCTGCCTGGAGAAAGCGGTCGATCTGTTCGCGGTGATGGCGGTCATGGCCCGTGAAATCTTCGAGCAAATGTTGGAGGCTTTCGTCGTGGCCGTTAATCGTAAACGGCAGGACGAATTCCTCTTCGGATTTGCCCGCAAGCCATGCGACTAGCTCGCCGCGGACCCGTGCCGACTCATCGAGGATCGCCGCGATCGGGATGCCGCTTCGGGCATACGCGCCCGCCTCGCGGTTGACCGATTCGTAGTCGGCGAAGTCCTTGCTTTCGATATGGGCGCCTTCTGCGATAAACGGAAAAAACTGCCGCTGCATCACTCGGTCCCAGAACAGCAAGTGCGCGACGATTTCCGTGGGAGACCATTTGCCCTCCGCGATCGGTTCGCGCAAGCGCGCTTCCGGCACGCTTTGCAATTGGCGCAACCACGGGATATACGATTCGAACGCTTGAATCAATTGCTCCTTCTTTTGCATCAACCCGTCCACCGCCTATGTACAAGATATGAGATATGAGACATGAATATGACGTGAATTAACCACTGTTCATTATACCAAACCGTACAAGAGTTCGCACTAATGTAATTGCTCGTACTGCACGGCGGACGACTCACGCGCATGCAAAAAAGACATCCAAGCTGGATCGGCTTATCGCCTTCCGTTTGAATGTCTTGTTTCACCTACAGCCTTGCTGCAGAATTTATCGCATCGTCTGCAATATGAATGCCGTCGGCCGACGAAGTTTATTGCTTCGCCGCTTTCAACGCTTCCGCTATGCGGGCGACACGGGCGCCCAAACGTCCGGCCATCGTCAAATCGCGGACATCCGGCGAGTTTTCCCCTCTTGGCCCGGCAACGGTCGAAGCGCCGTAAGGCGATCCGCCGATGCCGTGGGACGTCAACTGCTCCGGATTTTCGCCGTAAGGCAGGCCAACGTAGATCAAGCCAAAATGCAGCAGCGGAACGATCGAGGTGAGAATCGTCGCTTCTTGACCGCCGTGGATGGAGCCGGAGCTGGAGAAGACGGATGTTGCTTTGCCTTCAAGCGCGCCGGTCGCCCACAATCCCCCGGCCGCATCGAGCACCTGCTTCATTTGGGCAGGCATCATGCCGTACCGTGTCGGAATGCCCCAAATAATGCCGTCGGCCCACTTCAAGTCTTCCTGCGTCAGCTCGGGAATATGCGCTTGCGCTTCTTGTGCTTTGACATAATACTCCTGTGCCGACATCGCTTTTTTCACGGCTTCGAATTCAGGCACGCGCACGACTTTGACCTGCGTATTCGGAACTCCCTTAGCCCCCTCTGCCACCGCGTTTGCCATTTGGAAAATGTGACCGTATGCGCTGTAATACACCACGAGAATGTTACTCATTTTGATATCCTCCTTATTTCCTCAAAATTAATTATTTAAAATTTTATATATTAAAATTTAATCAAATTCTACCGAAATAAAATGCCACTGTCAATACGAGATAACACGGAGGCATGTAGTCCCGTATCCGTCGGATTTCCGGTTGTGCGCGATCATTGACTTAGGGAAGAGGATAGCCTAATATATGACTAATTATGATGAACTCAAGGGTGATTTGATTTGGATATAAGGCACAGTCCGGAAACGGAGACATCGCTGCACTTGTACCGCGTCATGGCCAAGGCGTTCAAAAGCATCGCGGAACGGACCACGGGCAGCATCAAAACATACGGCATGAATCCGACCGAGTTCGCCGTGCTGGAACTGCTGTATCATAAAGGGCCGCAAGCGCTGCAGCAAATCGGCAGCAAGGTGCTGCTGTTCTCCGGCAATACGACGTATGTCATCGACAAGCTGGAGCAGAGCGGCTTATTGCGCCGGGAGCCTTGCCCCACCGATCGCCGCGTCATTCACGCCGCCTTAACGGACAAAGGCAAGGAGACGATGGAGGCGATCTTCCCTCAGCACGCCGATCTGATCTGCGATACGTTAAGCGGCTTGTCCGAAGAGGAGAAGCGGCAGGCGATCGTTTTGCTGAAAAAGCTCGGATTGGAAGCCGAAAGCAAGCTTCCCGCCAAGGATAAACGGCTCGCTCCGTCTTAATTCGACGATATTTTGCTGAGAAGATAGCAGAAAGGGGCTATCCTGAGCCACATCTATGGCTTTAGGATTGCCCCTCTTTATCATTTAACCGGTGCGAAACCATACGTTCTTCCAATCAATCGGGGTGTGCGCCTTGTCAGGCATGCCTCGAAGCTCGCCTGGAACACGGACCGACAACCGCTCATGGAACAATCCGGTGAAAGCGCCAAGCGCATTCAGCTTGTTTTCGAGCTTGGCCAACAGCTTGTGGCGGTCCTTGCCCGCCGCTTCGGTCCGTATCGCCTGCAGCGCCTGATTGATATAAGCCGTTGTCGCGCCGTCCAAACAGTGCAGCAGCGGACAATGCTCGTCATGCAGCAAACGTAACAAAGCCAACTCCGGGTTACCGTCGGTGCGCACGTCGGAAATGATCATATCCGCTTCCTGGCATCCCTGCCCTGATCCCCATTCCGCTCCGGGGATAAAAGCGCATTCGATCCCAATGCCGAACTGCGAATAAACATCCTGCAGCCATGCGGACAAACTCCGGTTCTCCGCCGTATCCTCTGCGAGAAGCAACAGCTTCTCGCCCTGATACCCGCTCTCGCGCAGCAGCTTTCGCGTTTTTTTCGGGTGGTAGTCCGATTCTTCTTCGCTTCCCGGTTTTGCGACCAGCCTATGCACCGGGCATCGCATGCCAAGCTCATTCGCCCCCGCCTCGCGATCGATCGCGTACAATAACGCCTGGCGCAGCTCGTGCCGCTGCATCATTCCCGGCTTCCGCAGGTTCAGCGTCAGGAAACGGAATACGCCCGCCTCCAGGTCGTACGTTCTGCATCCGGCAGCCTTGGCCGTCGCATCGACCTCCGCGTTCCCTACCCTCCACAGCTCGATCCGGTCGATCTGCGGACTTACTTGGAAATAGGCTGGATTCGCGGCGAGTACAAGTTTGTCTGCTTTTTGCTCGACGATTTGAAAGGGCCCGGTTCCGATGCGGGGTTCGGACAACTCGGATTCGGAATCGCCCGGTGCAGCGAAGATTGGCATAGTACTAAGCAGTGGGAGCAGCAGCTCGTCCGGTTCGTTCAATGCGATGTGCACCGTTAAATCGTCAACCGCGCTAATTTCCAGTACCCGTTCGAATACCCAGCGAATCGGAAAATCCGCAGCAGGATTCTTCATTCCTTGCAGCGTGTGCACGACGTCGCGGGCCGTTAGTTCCCTGCCATGAGAAAGCCTTACATGGTTTCGCAAAAACAAGGTGATGGTCGTGCGCTCTTCATTCCACTCCCAGTCGTGCGCCAGCAGCGGTTCGATCTCCATTGTTTTTCGGTTCCAACGTACAAGCCCGTCGAAAGTTTCTTTCGCGAAGCTATCCGCAAACCCGTCCAAATCGGCGACCGGGAGCCGTAAAACATACAACGATTTGCCCCCGGACTCCTCCATTCGGCAGCCGAGCTGCCCAGACAGCTTGCCCCGCAGTTGAACCCGATAGTCCTCGCCGAGCGGCTCCACCAGCTCGATCGCCTCCAGCCAGTCGCCTCGCGCAAGCGTGATCTCCGCCGCTTCGTAGATGACTTGCTCGCGCGATTTCAGCAGCGTCATCCGCGAACGGTTGCTGCGCCCGCTGCCAGGGTGCCATTCGATCCACCCGTGCTCTCCCATGTGACGCAAAATATGCCGCGCATTCTGCTTCGTGCAGTCAAAAACACGCGTCAGCTCTTCCATCGTAATCTCCGCCGATTCCCCTTCAACAGCTTGTGCAGCATATTGGCGCATGTTGAGGTAATGAGTCAGCAGCCTCATCCGAACCGCCCCTTCGCTAAAAGGTAAAATGAATGTTAATTGGATCATACATCCAGTTTCTCTTTTTCGTCAATACAGATGTTGTTCGTTTTGAATGTTGTAATTTGAGATGTTGTAAATGGTGCAACAATCGATCGAAACCTAAGCGGATGATTACGAAAAGTTGTACCGCGTGCAGCATTTTCAGCGGAACCGGGAGATTTCTGACGATATTGTTGTATGGAATGCAAGATTCCCTCTCCAAAATGCGGATTTACACTACAGTTCCTGCAATTTGTACAACATTTTGAATTCAAACAAAGCTATCTGTATGCGGCGTAACCCGGTCTGAGATCACGGATCGTAATCCGATCGATCGCATTGACCCTACTCCGCGCGGGTGGTATGATGAAGGTGTGCATTTTATAAACCAGGTTTATTATAATAAACCGACGTAAAGAGAGGTGTGGTGATGAGCGAAAAATATTGGGTGCCGGCCATCGCCAGAGCCGACCTTATATTGCAAGCCATCGTGGAGCAGCCGGGACAATTGCGGCTGATCGACCTCGCGAAACGTCTGGACATTAACAAAAGCTCGATGTTCTCGCTGCTGGCTACTTTGGAAAAGCTCAACTGGGTGACGCGGGAGCGAAATGACACCTACCGGATCGGGTCCGCTCTGGCCATGATGGCCTCGGCTTCGATTCAGCAGTTCAGTTTGCTTGATGCGTTCCATCAGGAAGCCGCCGTCGTAAAGCAAACGATCGGCGAATCGATCCAGCTTGCCAAGCTCGACGGCAGCGAGGTGCTCTATCTCGCCAAGGAAGAAGCTCCGACGCCGGTCAGGCTCGCTTCCGAGCCCGGGATGCGATTTCCTGCGCACGCAACCGCGCTTGGCAAAGCGATGCTCTCCGACTTGCCGGAAGCCGCGATCGAGCGGCTGTATCCAGACGAAAGCGCAAGCCTGGCGATGCTGACGCCGCACACGTTGTCCTCGAGGCAGCAGCTATGGGATCAGCTTCAAGCCGTCAAGCGGCAGGGCTATGCCTTCGATTTGCAGGAATCGGTCATCGGCTTCTGCTGCGCCGCCGCGCCGATCCGGGATGTCAACGGCAAAATCGTCGCCGCCGTCAGCAGCTCCATGCCGCAGCATCAATGGGAGCTGAAGAAAGAGAGTGTCGTTCAGGAAATTTGTAAGTTGGCCGGAAAATTATCAAGGAAATAAACTTGATCATTCTTCCGGCTTGGCCGGAAAATTATCAAGGAGTTAAGCTTGATCATTCTTCCGGCTTGGCCAGAAAATTATCAAGGGGATATACTTGATCTTCTTCCGGCAAGCTGCGGACTTATTCTACTTTTAGGAGATGAATGGTATGAGATTGGAAGGTAAAATTACGCTCATTACGGGCTCCGGCTCCGGAATCGGCAAAAGCACGGCCCTCTTGTTCGCCAAAGAAGGCGCCACCGTTATCGTTAACGATTTGGACGCGGCCAAAGGAACCGAAACGGTCGAAGAAATTACGGCTGCGGGCGGCAAAGCGCTGCTCATTCAGGCGGACGTGACGAACCCCGATTCCGTCAAAGCGATGGTCGATCAGGCGATCGCGGCTTACGGACGCATCGACGTATTGTTCAACAACGCCGGCATCAGCGGCGTCGGCGCTTTGCATGAGGTTGAGCCCGAGGTATGGGACCGCGTCATGACGGTCAACATCAAAGGCGTATACTTGCCGTCCAAATATGTCGTCGCGCACATGATGGAGCAAAAAAGCGGCTCGATCATCAACATGTCGTCTTGCATCGCCGAAATCGGGCTTGCGCGCCGCGCTTCTTATGCGGCAACGAAAGGCGCCGTGCTCGCGCTGACGAAATCGATGCAGGTCGATTACGCGCCTTACGGCATTCGCGTCAACGCGCTGCTGCCAGGCACGATTCTCACGCCGTTCGTTGAAGATTACTTGCGCAAATCGTACGACGATCCGGAAGCGGCCTATGCATCGCTCAAAACGCGCCAGCTAAGCGGCGACCTCGGACGCCCGGAGGACGTGGCGAAAGCGGCTGTATTCCTCGCTTCCGACGATTCCAAGTTCATGATGGGCTCGCCGCTCTACATTGACGGCGGCGTCGTCTTCGGGAAAAACGCATAAAGCAGCCCCACAAAGTAGGGGTCTCGCTTCGAAGATCATTCAGGTACTTTGCAACCTGATATTTAAGGAGGAACTGATCCATGAAGTTATTAACGTTCAAGAAAAACGGACAAAACGCGCTCGGCATCAAAACCGAGCAAGGCATCATCGACGTAGCTGCCGCGGCCGCTGCGCTCCCTGCCGGTGCGGCGGCTAATGCGCCGAAGGATATTCACGCGGCGATTGCAGGCGGACAAGCCGCTGTAGCGGCATTGCAGGCGCTTGCGGATCAAGCCCTGGCGAACGAAGCTGCCCGTCAAGCGGCATTGCTCGACGAAGCAACCATTACGTTCGGCCCTTCCGTCACGAATCCGAGCAAAATCATTTGCGTTGGCTTAAACTATCGAAAGCATGCCGAAGAAACGAACGCGCCGATTCCGGAATATCCGATTTTGTTTAACAAATTCGACAATACGATTACCGGGCACGGCCACGATGTCTATTTGCCGAAAGTATCGCAAAAAGTGGATTATGAAGCCGAGCTCGTCATCGTCATCGGCAAACAAGCCAAATACGTCGATAAAGCTTCCGCCCTGGACTATGTATTCGGCTATACGCCGGTAAACGACGTTTCCGCCCGCGACCTGCAGCTCCGCACTCATCAATGGCTGCTTGGCAAATCGTGCGACGGCTTCAGCCCGGTAGGACCTTATCTCGTGACGGCGGACGAAGTCGGCAATCCGAACGCGCTGGATATCAAATGCATCGTCAACGGCGAAGTACGCCAAAGCTCCAATACGTCGGATATGATTTTCTACTGCGACGAAATCGTCAGCTACATTTCGCAGCATATGACGCTTTATCCGGGAGATATCATCTTGACCGGAACGCCGGCCGGCGTCGTTCTCGGCTACCCGCCGGAGAAACAAGTATACCTAAAAGACGGCGACGTCGTTACCGTCGAAATCGAGAAGCTTGGCTCGATTACGAATACGTTCCGCGACGAGAAATAAACAGCAAGAAGGCGACCTGGGAGCCTGCTCCGGTCGCCTTTCTTTTATCCCTGCTGTCCGCTTCCTGCTTGCCGCACAAACTGACGAATATGCTTTCTCCGCGATTCTGCCCCGATTGCAAGATTGCTCCCGGCCTGGAACGCCGAGGAATCGGTTATACTCAATATTTCGACGCAACCGACACGGATGAAGTTAGATTCGTTTTTCACCGACATGGTGAGGTTCTCCTCCAATTTCACCTCGGGAATCGCGCGTTTAAAAATCGGAAAATCCTCGAAATTGCCTTCCTTGCCGCTAAAAACCGCTACCTCCCGCTGCAGCGCGAGTACACGCGACTTCAGGTTCAACATGTAGCTGTCGCCGATTTGAAAAACCGAGGCGCTGCTGACGTTGCTTGTTTTGATCCAATCGACCGCGGATATTCGGCTCATCGATGCTATCTTTCCGGAGCCAACGGAACAAGCGGCCCTACGATTACGGATTCGGGAGGCGTATCGAATACCGAAGAAAGCGTGATCGATTCGGTATCGCCCACGAGCAATACGGAGGCGCTGGCCACGCCGATAACCCGAATGCTTCCGACACAGATTTCCTTATTGACGACTTGAAAATCCACGATCATTCATTCTCCTCATTTGAAAATTTATCAAAATAATTCATAACCGCAGCCTGGATGTCCTGTTTCACCTTTTGATAGATCGAACCCTGAACCGTCTGCGAATTTTCTGCCGAAACCGTTGGCATCGCCTGGTCCAAATAATGCCGGATGCGCATATCCAACTGCTTCGCAACATCGTCTTCAACCAGCTTGCGATGGATTCGGTCGAGGCTGAAGCTGATCTTTCGTTCGGCCGCCTCGATTTCTTGCGGTACGTCTTGCTGCAGCTGCGAGTGAATCTGCTCGGAAATTTGCCTGTACAATTCCGGCTGCTGCATCGCGTTCGGCTCGCCCGGGTCATCGTCCTGGATATCCAGATCGTCGATGTTTCCAGGCGATATGCCGATGTTTAACGTACCTTCGAGCTTCTCCACCTTTAATTGGTCGAACTTGTATTCGACCTTATCGATATGGACGTTCCTCTGATTTTTAAGCACATCGATTTCCGCCCGCAAAACAAGCACGGTTTGCTCCAATGCATTCAATTTGTCAGTTTGCCATCGCATTTGCTCGAAGATGGTCTGGATATACTGTTCCAAGCTTGGATACATTCAAGTCACCGCCTAATGTTATCTAGGGGCCGGCAGAGGCACCAAAAATTGTTGTGAGGTAGCAGCGGCAGCCGCGCCGATCTGGGGAGCAGGCCCGGTAAAACCGCCGGTATTGTATATATTCGACAACGGTTTTATAATACCGGCGCTTCCGATCTGGAGAACCGACGAATTGGTAATGCCTTCTACCCGCAGCTGTTGGATCGTGATGTTTTGATGGACGACAAGTCCCATCAGACGACCCCCTGGTTGCCTACGCTCGTCGTATTGCTGTCCGCAATGTCATCGTCAAACGTATTCGTGGCGCTTATCGCATTGTACGTATGAGCAAAATCTCCCGTATTGAACGACCCTGCCCCCGCAAAAGTCTTGGTGTTGCTGGAAAGCGAATTTTGAATCACGTCGCCAATTTGAACGACAGAACTCGGGCCGACGGACAAAATTTTAATGTTACCCACGATCGCTGGCATCGGCAATCTCCCTAGGCATCCGTAATTTATTTTATTCTATGACGGTAAGCGCCTATTGGTTCCCTGCTTATCGGACCACCCGGAAACGGAACGAAGAATAGGTTTCTATCATATACTGTCGGTGTGGTAAGAATGGAGGGAAGTATATGCCACGTGATTCGAATGACCGGAATCAGCTTTCCAAAACGGATTTCGTCGAAAACTTTTTAAATAACAAATTTCCTTTTCATTCCGGCATGGACCAGGACATTCTTAAAGACACCTCGTGGATTGAAGGTTATGTACAAGATATTTTGCATAACGCCGTGCCCAAGGCGCGAAGGACTTCGACTCCGAAAATTCCGTCGCAAACGTTCGAGACGCACCAATATGTCATCGTGAAACTCACCATCCCTTCACAGATCGATCCGGGTACATTGATGATTTTAATCGGAACGAATCTGGTCAAAATCGAAGGGTTAACCTCCTCCGCTACAATCGTCAAGCTGCCGTGCCCTGTCGTACAAAATACTGCAAGAGCAACGTTTAAAGACGGCATCCTGCAAATCAAAATGCGCAAAAAAACGATGAAGCAAGGCTACCATCACGTCAATATCCGCTTTCTCTAAAAGCAAAAGGACTGTCACCGCAATATCTTCAAGATATTGTCCATGTGACAGCCCTTTATATTGAACCGTTAATGCTCGCTGATCGAAATGTCCCCGGATACCGTTCTTACGGAAAGCAACGGTCCGCCTGCGCCGTAACTCCCGATATAACTATTATCGGTGTTTCGTTGCGATGTGAAATGCGGCAGATCCGCATCCACATCACCGGATCGCGTATGTGCTTCGATTTGAAGAGGGTACATCCCGCCGTCAAGGCATATCTCGATGTCGCCTGAGGTCGCCTCGATCGTGCCTGCCGTACCGGGCTCCGCGCTCAATTCGATGTCGCCGCTTACGGCCGTCACTTGCAAGTATCCGGATATTCGCTCCAGCTCCACGTCACCGCTAACGGTGTTGATGCGAATCTCGCCGATATTCGCTTGTTCCAGCTCCACATCGCCCGATTTCAATTCGATTGTCATGGCCTGCCCGGAAATCCGGCTAATCTCGACATCGCCGCCACTCGCGCTCAGGTCGAATCTCCGGCACTCCAGGTAGTTGCCTTCCAGATCGCCCGAGTCCGATTCAACGCTGAATTGATTCGCTTGAATATATTCGACCTCCAAATCGCCGGAGCTCGTCTTGACGAACAGCTCGCCGGCAGTTATCCGTTGTAAGCTTACATCGCCCGAGTGGGCTTGAATTCGCGCTGAGTTCCATACGCTTTCGCAAATGTCGATGTCGCCGGAATGCGTTCGGAGCTCCAGCGCGTTCGCTGCAAGCTTCTTAATTTCCACATCGCCCGAATTGATCTCGATCGTTACATCCTGATTATAGGTCTCCGGAATTTTTACCGTCAGCTCACGGTGATCCAGTAGCTTGAACAAATCGAAAAAACGTTTCGCTTGTTTTTCGATCAAAACAATCTTGTAGGCATTGCCTTCCGTATATTGTCTCAGCTCGACTTCCTCGTCATCGTTGCCGCTTAGCCAGCATTCGATCCGGTCTGACCGATGGGACCGCACGATCAGATCCACCGATCTGGCATGAATATCGATTCGCTCAATGGCTTCCGTTTCCCGTTCCATCCAATCCTGCGACGGAGCCGACGGTTCGCTTACAATAGCATGCAAGCCGATCGGCCGTGCCCGATATTCCGAGACGATTTCTTCGGCAATGGCTTGTACGCTGCCAAGCGACTCCACCGTCTCCTCTTCCGTTCTGCCGCGCTCCTGCGCCTCGCGGAAATGATCCGCGAAATCGATGACGATGTCTTGCCGCTCACGTTCCGGCAATTCGTATAACAGCTGTTCGAGCTCCTCCAAAAACACGGCTTTACGATTCAAGTTGCTGCTCATCCTCTAACGCCTCCCCGATAATTTGGTTTACGCCGCTCCAAAATTTCTTCCATTCGTCGACCAATGCAAACATGTAAACTCGCCCTTCGTCGGTTAGCTTGTAATATTTGCGCGGCGGCCCTTCCTGCGATTCCTTTAAATAAGTTGAAAAATATCCGTCCTGCGTCAGTCTCCGGAGCAGCGGATATACCGTCCCTTCCGCGATCGAAAACTTCTCCGAAATCGTATGAACCAGCTCGTAGCCATACCGGTCTTTGGCATGCGTCAACACGAGCACGCAAAGCTCCAATACCCCTTTCTTGAACTGCACGTTCAAAGCGTTCACCCCGTTCTTTCAAATCACTGCTTATGCTTTTTTCATATTTGCTATTATACATTACAAGGTACCTATCTATAGTTAAGAACTTCTGAAAACAATATACCATTAGCTACTATCTAATGCAAGGTAGTGTTTATATTTTTATAGCTGATTGTTTTTCAACCCATAGTAGAATGGCGATACATCCGCCGGACGTCCGGCATTCTACTAACAGGAGATAGGGAAAACGACGTTTGTGTGGTAGTCTAAATCCAGACAGTGCGCACTGTTCCTTAAATCGAATGGAGGAATCGAATATGTTGGATGTGCGGAGAATCGGAGCTTTTATTTCAACGCTGCGCAAAGGAATGGACTTGACGCAGCTGGAGCTTGCGGAACAATTGAATGTCAGCCACCAGGCCGTATCGAAGTGGGAGCGCGGCGACTCGCTGCCGGATATCGGAACGCTCCCCCAGATCGCGAAGTTTTTTGGGGTCACGGTCGATGAGTTGCTGAACGGAAATGTGGCGAAGGATAGCGATATTCATGGAGCTCAAGCGGCGATCGAACAATTGGCGCTGGGCCGACCTGAGAAAATATCAGGCATGATCAACGCTCGCCAAATCGAACTGGACGCCGTCGCTCACATTGCCCCCATGGTGAAAACAAGCACGCTGGACAAAATTGCGGAACGGGTGGACAAAGGTCGCTTCTCCGCGGAGCATGTGCTGCAGCTTGCCCCATTCCTCGGGCAGGATGTGCTTGATGTGCTGGCCCTGCAATTGGCCGAAGATACCGAACATATGAAATGGGAAATCGTCTTGGGCATTGCGCCGTTCGTCAGCCGGGAGACGCTATCCAAGCTGGCGAATAAGGCCGTGGAAGGCTCGGTGGACGCGCGGCTCCTCGTCGGGCTCGCCCCGTTTCTCGGCAGGGAAACGATCGACCGGCTCGTTCGGCTGGCGGCGGACGGCAGCTTGGACTGGGACGTCGTCCAGGGGCTCGCGCCGTTTATTAGCCGGGAGACGCTAACGTTGCTCGTCGATCAAGTCATCGAAGACGGGCAAGGGCTGGGCCGTATTGCAGGGCTCGCGCCATTCCTCGACAGAGAGCATGTCGACAAGCTCGTTTTGCGTGCGGCGGATGAGCAGTTAAGCCCGGAGTTGGTTTCCGGCCTCGCCCCGTTCGCGAGCCAGGATACGTTGCGGCAGCTCGTCATGCGGATGGTGGGCAGCGAGGCGAAGTAGTTTTTGGCGGTTCGAGCTACCCCGTTCCTCTTTGGACGGGGTTATTCTTCGTTGGGGAGGTTCCGGCAAGGAACGATCTGCTGCAAAGAAACTTCGTCCTACGGAGTCCGCCCTCCTTATTGCCGGTGTTTGTTGGCCCGGTGTTTGTTGCTCCTTCAGGTTGTGTATCGGTCTTGCAGATGCCTGTTGCGTCCGCATATATTTCATTTTTGCAGTCATGTTCAGTCGGAATTTCGGAGGAATCACACAAGGACAGCCGGCGGCTGTCCTTGCGCCTGATTGTATCAGGTAACTTGATGAGGTGTAGGCTGGTTCGCAAAAGGCAGATTCGTGCAGGCTGTAGCTGCGAGTTGCTTGGTTACTCTGGTTCGACCAGTAACTTCGACGCTCTTGGTCACTCCGGTGCACGCAGTAACTTCGACGCTTTTGGTTACTCCGGTACGACCAGTAACTTCGACGCCTCCCGCCACAATTTTAACTGGAAAACATGCATTTATTTCTCGACAATAAGCTACGAAGATCGGATTAACTGGATTTCATGCATCTAATTTTCCCATTTCACGCTCATGGAGCACGAACACATAAATTTAGATGCATGTTTTCCAGTTGTTGCTCCTAAATTACGGCCAGTCCACAAATTTATATACATGTTTTCCAGTTATTTTCTAGGAAACATATTACGATCACATGCGTGCGGAAACAGCCTCCAGCAAACGCCGATGAGCAGCGGCAAATGCAGCCGGGTCTGCGTTTACCTCCTTGAAGCTGGTCATGCAAGAGTTTGCGATTTCGTCGGCCAGCGCTTTGTCATGCCGAGCCAACATGCGCAGCAGCTCGTAATCCTCGATACCGGCGCGCATCGCTTCAAAGCGCATGCTGAGCCACGGCCCTTCCGTGCCCGGATATACGATGTGCGTGTCGCCGGCAGGCACCCGCTTGGAATGAACCCCAGGCGCAAGCTGCGGATTGGTCAGTTCGAACGGGTCCTGATCGGAGAAATAATAATTTAAGCCCCAGTGCAAATACCCGGTCAAATCATATTTGTAGTTGCCCCAATGCAAATAACGCGTTTGGAGCAGCGGCAAATCCATGAACCGGTTCAAATAATCGGAGCCCGGAACCCAACACGTATAAAACCAGAGCGTGTCCCCGAGCTCCCGCCAGCGCTCGAAGCGTTCGCGATGATTCTCGTATTCGTTGTTCGTCGGCACCCAGATGTCGACCGCTCCAACGAGATCCGGCTTGATGATCGCATCGATCAGCGGAACGCCCGGCATAAACTTGCGCACGATGCCCGCCAAGATGCGATAGTCGGCGCCCGAGCTTTCGATCGGCTCGTCGGCTACGTGCTGCACGGTGCGCTCCAGCCAGCCGTTCCGCTCGAGAAACGCATGCCAAGCGGTCAAATATTGCGACAAGAAGGCGTAGCCTTCCGGACTTGTCGCTTGAATCTCCTTATCGTAATTTAGCACAAAATGCGGTGCTTCCCAGTCCGTTCTGCCTGCAATATGTCCGCCTTCAATCGTCGTAAACCCAAGATCGAGGAATAGGCGAATCAGCTTCTCGGTAAGTGTAAAATCAAACGCATACCGGTTATCGCCGATCTTTTCCACTTTCGCCAGACCGGACCCGACCAAAAAGTGGGTCTGCCGCCCCCGGCGCATCGCTTTGCCGTATTCGCGCAGCATATCCCAATACGCGTCAGACCACATCTCAAGCCCGTGGCGACTAGCAATGTTGCCAAGGGAGAACCAATTCGTGATCGATAACGTTTCCTGCGGCGGCACAACGGCAGCGAAAACTTCAATCGATACCGGCACATGGACCCGCTCCCCGCAGATATCGAAAACAAGCTCGCCCTCATACGTCCCCGGCGCCGCGGAGACCGGAACAGGCCAGCAAGCATACAGCGCTTCCGTGGCGCTGCGGGAATCGAAGGTGCCGCCGGCGATCGGCTTCAGCGCATCGTATACGCGAAACGGCGCTTGCCGCGTCGATCGCGGTGCCGGCGTCCCAACCGGAAGCGTGGAATACGCCGGTGCCGTATTTTCGTTCACGAGCGCATCCAACTGCTGGTACAACTCGACCGAGTCCGTCCATGCCTCGGAAAGGCCGGCAACGGCGGAAGGCACATAGCTCCAACCGATCGAAGCTCCTTCCGGAACGCCGGCGAGCAGAATCTGGCAAGCGGCAAACGAGCCCCGTGCCGTCGCAAGGGATACTTTTCGTCCGCCGCTTGCTGAAACGATGCTATCAGGGTACAACCATTCGTTGGCCGAGAATACTTCATATTGAATCATCGCTCATCACCTTTTTGGGCTAGGATTTGAATAAAAGCCTATCGCCAAGCGCTATGCTTTGCGTCCTTCCGGCAAATGCTCCGGCTGCTCGTGCTCATGCACCACGTTGCCGTCAAACTCGCGAATCCACGTGTCGAATTTCCGCTCGCCCGCCTTCAGCTGAATGACGCGGGCGCCTACAGGCATAAAGTCATCGCGCACGCCGTCAATGTAGCTGACGTACCGGGTCGAACGCCCGTAACAGAGCTTAATGCCATGCAGCTCGCCAATGAAATCGTTCGAATGGTCGTGACCGACGAACGTTCCCATTACGTCGCCCATTTCCAGCATCGCCGCAAAAAATCCGGAATTGATCTGAGGACTCGAGCAATAGCCGTCGTAACAATATCCACGGCTGACGTGAAAATCCCGCACTTCGTTGTACTCCGGCAGCGGAATATGGAAAAAGGCCAGCGCAGGCAATGGTTTGCCGCCGTTGCGAAGCGTCAGCTCGCGCGATTGCCGCGTGTACCAATCGATTTGGTCGCGCGCGATCCAGGCGTAACCGCCGACGCGGCTGNAATGGTTTGCCGCCGTTGCGAAGCGTCAGCTCGCGCGATTGCCGCGTGTACCAATCGATTTGGTCGCGCGCGATCCAGGCGTAACCGCCGACGCGGCTGCCGGGGACGGGATAATCGCCGCTATCGAGAAAATAAAGCGCAGCCGCCGCGCGGCCTTCCGCATCGGCAACCGTCAGCACGTAATTGCCGGCGCCGCTGACGCCCTCCGGGTCTTCCAGCGCGACGTTGTGCGGGTGCTTCAGCTGCTCCTCGTGCATCGCTTTGCGCGGAACCTCGCCTTCGGAATCGTGGTTGCCGAACACGGCCGCCCAGCGGTAGCCCAGACGCTCCACGACGGAAACGGCCTCGCGGAACGACTTGATCGGATCCTTTGCCCGGTTGCTTGCGACCACATCACCGGCAAATACGACCAGGTCGGGCCGTTCGGCATGCAGGATCGCCTCCATCGTGCGCAGCGTTTCGGCGTCGATCGCGGGCGTGTCCGGATCATAATCGAACTCGTCGAGCAGCTCGGTATCGGAAAATTGAACGATTTTAAAAGTGCCGTCTTCGCGAAAAGTTAAATTGTGCTTCATTGGGGTTGCCTCCTCTATTTCGATCGCAGAATGATGTAAAATCTCGCAACGATTTTTGCCTTATCTAACGCCAACGTTCATTAAGCTTTGCGTCCTTCCGGCTCATGCACCGGCTCTTCGGCGACTCCCCCGTCCCGGGTGCGAATCCACGTGTCGAATCCGCGTTCGCCTTCATGGAGGCGAATAACGCGGGCCCCCGTTGGCATCCCCTCGGTTAACGTGTATTGGGTCGAACGGCCGTAGCATAGCTCAATCCCGTGCAAAGTGCCCCGAAAATCGTTGTCGTGGTCATGTCCGACGAACGTGCCCATAACGTCGCCCATCTCTACCATTGCCGCGAAAAATCCGGAGTTAATCTGCGGCGAGCTGATATTTTCATTCTTTCGGCCGTAGGAGACATGGAAATCCCATACCTCCTTGTATTCGGGCAGCGGAATGTGGAAAAACGCCAGAGAAGGCAGCGGATTGCCGCCGTTGCGCTCCGTCCGCAAGCGAGATTCCGCGACGTACCAGTCGATCTGGCTGCGGCGAATCCAATCGTAGCCGCGCAAGCTGACCTCGGACAGCGGCGAATAGCTGCCCGTATCGAGGAAATATAAACCGGCAGCGGGCTTGCCGTCCCTGCCCAGCACGTCCAGCGTATAGTTACCCACGCCGCTTACGCCAGGAGGGTCGGGAAGCGCAACGTTATTCGGCATCGCCAGCTGCGCAATATGAAGCTGCTCCCGCGTAATATGCGCTTCCGAGTCGTGGTTGCCGAACACGGCCGCCCACGGAATGTTGCGCCGTTCGGCGACGGAAGCGGCTTCGCGCATCGCGACCGCAGGGTTGACGCACCCTTCGCTTGCGGTAACATCGCCGGCATATACGATCAGATCCGGCCGCTCCGCTTCCACGATCCGTTCCATCGTCGCAAGCGTACCGTCATTGCAGCCTGCCGCCCGGTCCGTAAATTCCGTATCTGAAAATTGGACGATGACGAAGGTGCCGTCCTCGCGAAATTTGAGTCGATTGCGCATCCGTGTTTTCTCCTCTTATTCATTGTTTGTGTCAAGAAGAAAGCGTTGCTTGGCGCCGCTGCTTCAGTGCCGCCATCCACCAGGCTCCGGCAAGCAGCACGAGCAGAGCCGACGAAAACCAAAGCGCCGTGCGGATGTCGAACGAATAGCCGATAACCGGTCCAAGGGCGGCTCCTAAATCCAAGGCAAGCGTATGAATCGTCACGACCGTAACCTTCGTCGCCGGCGACACCGATTTGGCTACGAAAACGTCCATCGTCGTATTCAGCATCGTCGACACGGCAAACACGCCCACGACGAGCAAACCCCAGACCGGCAGCACCGAGCGGAACGGCATAACCGCGAACAACAAGGCGCCTGATGACAGCAATACGCCGATGACAACCGCTCGGCGGTTCACCGTGTCCAGCTTGCCGCCAAACCAGACGGACAGCCACGATCCCCCGCCCCAGCGGATCGCTTGAAGCACCGCCGCCAGCGTTGCCGCGCCGAACGTCATCCCGGCGACGGCGATCACCGGGAATTGCACGTCAATGAGATGCGGCAGCGCAGAGCCGAACAGGCCGTCGAACACCATCGCAGTCAGTAGGCCGGTCGTTACGAGCGGGATTACGTTCGTATGCGTCCACAGCAGCCGCAGTTGTGCCAGGATCGACATTCGTGCTTCGGAATTTTTCCCCTTCATATCCGGCGACACGTCATTCGTTTGACCGCGCGGGACAAGAATCAGGCATACCGGCAAGGCAAGCAGAGCCAGTCCCCCCAGCACAAGCGCCACGGGCTGAAAACCGAGCCAGCCGACGAAAAATCCGCCGACGGCCATGCCGGCCAAACTGCCGAGCCGATATACGCCGCTGTACATGCCGAGCGCAGCCCCTCGATTGTGCTCGCCGGTTGCGTTCAAAATGCCCAAATACGCCCCCGTTCGCAGCAGCGCCCAAGCCAATCCCCAAACGCTACGCAGCACAATCCACCAGGCAAAACCGGACAGCAAGCCGTAACCGCTTGTTGTAAGGAGAGTTAGCCCGATGGCGACCAGCAGGCCAGTACGGACGCTAATATTCGCATACAACCAGCCGATGACGGGATTCAATGGCAACCGGACGAACCGGTTGACCGACAGCAGCACGCCGACCTGCCATAGCGCATCGCCCCCGATATCGTTCCAGTACACGGGGAGAGCGATATACAGCATGGAATCGCCCATCAGGCAGATGGCGGTAATGAGCCCCAAGGCAGCGGCATATCGTTTGTGCTCCATCAGCATGAGACTCCTTTTTTGACATCATGTCATGACATCATGAAATATTCCGTTTGTTTCAAGTTGATTATATGCCAGCACCCCCGTGGTTTCAATTATTATTTATTGTTTTTACTTGGCTGTTACGGTTAAAAAAAAGCCGGAAAACAGGAAAACCCGCAATCGGCATTTTCCTTCCGGCTTCCTTCCTCAAATTAATTGGATTCCGCTTCGATTTCCGCCACCCGCACAACGAGATTAATCCCATAAGGATATCCCGTCGCATGGAACGTGAGCGTGCCTGCGGACTCGTCCTGCTTGAATTGCAGCTGTTCGCCGTTATCGAGCCAACGAACGGAAGCGACCTTGCGCGTTAAACCCGTGAAGGTTTTGTCCCCAGCGCCGCCTCCACCGACGGTCACATTGTCGTGGCCGCTGATTTTCAAGTGGTATACGAATGCATACAGCTTCCCGTCCGGCGTCTCCAATACGAAATTGCTGCCTTCGCCCTTGACCGTGCTTGGTTTTCCTTCATAAACCGGCTTGCTGTGAAGCGCGATCCATTCCCCGATCGTCTCCAGCAAATGCTGTTGAATCGGCAAAATCTTGCCCGTCGCCGTCGGCCCCACGTTGAGCAAATAATTCGCCCCGACCTTGCGGCAGGCGCACAAGCTTTCGATCAAATACGGCACCGATTTATAGGCAAAATCGATTTTGCCGATCCCCCAATGGTCGTTGATCGTTTCGCACATTTCAGCCGCCAAGTATTTCGGCATGCCTTCCCGGTTCATCGGCTCCGGCCGCCCCTGCTCGTACGTCACGCTGTCGATTTCCGGATGCCCCGTCGCCCCGCGCATGTCGAGCCCCGTATTGTTAATGATGAGTGCATCCGGCTGATGCCGGCGAATCATGCCGTACAGCTCGTCAAGTTTCCAGTCCGCGTCCAGCTTGCTCCAGTTGCCGTCGAACCATAACCCGCCGATTTTTCCGTATTGGGTGCACAAAATTTCAACGGACTTGTACAAATATTCAAGGTACGCGTCAAAATCAGTATTGAAGCTTTCCTCGTGCCAATCGAGCGTCGTATGGTACAGCATCGGCAGCAAATCTTCCTCGCGGCACGCCTCGATGAATTCGGCGATCAAATCCCGCCCGGCCGGGCTATGCGGCGCATCGTATTCGTTCAATCCCCGCGTATCGTACAAGGAGAAGCCGTCGTGATGGCGCGTCGTGATCGTAATGTATTTCATGCCGGACTTTTTGGCGATGCGGGCAATTTCTCTGGCATCGAAGTCGGCTGCGGTGAACGTATCCTGCAGCTTTACGTATTCCGGCATCGGAATGCCGCCAAGATGCTGGATCCATTCGCCTTGTCCAAGCTGCGAATATATGCCCCAATGGATAAACATACCGAAGCCCAACTGTTCAAAATGGGCGATCCGCGGCTCCGGCGTCGGAATATTGTTCTGTGCCATAATCACATTCCTCTCATTTTGGATCAGGATGACTCTATTGTACCTTCCATCCCAAGCGGTTTGCGATGCATAAAATTAACGTTCATTTATACAAAACTAAGGCGAAATTTTGCGATCGAGCGAAAATCAAATACGAGCGCCGTGTCAAATCTACGAATCTAGCAATATTTTATATAAAAATCCAATATAGAGAGGGCTGCGTCATGAACAATAAAACGGTACGAAAAACAAACCGAAACGGCAAAAACAGAGCTGCAGGTTCAAAACTCTTCATAGGCAAAGGCAAAGCTATAGCTAAAGCTGCAGGCAAAGGCAATGTTATAGCTAAAGCTGCACGCAAAGGTAAGCGCAAAGGCGGAATAAAGCCGCTTGTAAGAACGCAAACCGGAATCAACTTCGGAGTTAGCGGAGTCGTTGGCGGAACGCAGGACTTCGTGCTTCCGCCAGGGTTTAACACGACTCGGCAGCACATTGCCATTCGAGTTCCGGCAGGGAAAAGGCTGATCCTGACTACTGCGAGGTTTTGCCTGGACAGCCCCAAAAATCGCTTGCTCGTCACTCCGTCTATAACAGGCGGCCAACCTTTTCAATCGAATTCGAACTGTGCGGAGGAAAGACCGAACTTTATTCTTTTTGCCAATGCTAGCGTCACTTCCGTTACGGTAACGGTGTTTTTCCAAATTAATAACGTTGGATCCATCGATTCAACTGTTTTTCAATCCGACGGATGGTTCGTTAACTTTCGAATCATTTGACATCTTGATCGGCGGTAACGCTTAGATTCCCTGAACGATCCGCTGCGACCGCTCTTGGACTTCCTCCAACAGTGCCCGTTCGTCGATCGTTCTTAGCTTGCGGCTCCGCATAAGCACGCGGCCGTTTACGATTGTCGTATCGACATCAGCGCCTTGAACGGCTGAGGCGAGCAGCGCGTGGATGTTATGCTGCGGCACGAGATGCGGCTGGTTCAAATCCACGAGAATGAGGTCGGCCGCCTTGCCGGCTTCAAGCGTTCCCGTTTCATGGCCGATACCGAGCAGCTTCGCCCCCTCGGCTGTCGCCATGCGCAACACGGTGTAAGCATCCAGCTGCGTCGGGTCGCCGCTCGTGACCTTCTGCAGTCCGGCTGCCGCCTTCATTTCCTTGAACAGATCCAGCGTCGTGGCGCTCCCTGCACCGTCGGTGCCCAAACCGACGGTGATGCCGCGCTCAAGCATGGCTTGAATCGGCGCGATGCCGCAGCCCAGCTTCATATTGCTCGTCGGGTTGTGGACGACGCCGCCGCGATTCGCCGCGAGCAGCTCGATATCGGCTTCGTCCAGATGCACCGCATGCGCCAGCAGCACATGCAGCGAGCCGTCGAATAAGCCGAGGTCATGCAGGTAGCGGGTCGGCGATTTGCCATATTGAGCCCGGATCTTCACCGTCTCTTCCACCGTTTCCGCAAGATGGGTATGGAGCGGTATCTGAAGCTGCCTCGCAAGCTCGACTACTTTCGCGAGCGGTTCCGGCGGGCACGTATACGGCGCATGCGGAGCCAGCATCGTCGTAATGCGGCCGTCCGCCGCGCCGGACCACGTCTCGATGAGCTCCATCGCTTCCTTCAATCTGCGTCCGCCGTCGTCTTCCACGAAGACAAGCCCCCGCGATAGCGAGGCTCGAATCCCCGTGTCCCTTACGGCCTCGGCAATTCGATTCATATGGATATACATATCGGCAAAGCACGTCGTGCCGGATTTGATCATTTCCACAATCGCCAGCATCGCACCCCAGTATATATCGTCCGGGGTCATCTTCGCTTCGGCGGGCAGCATTTTGCGATTCAGCCAGTCCATCAGCTTCAGATCGTCGCTGAAGCCGCGCAGCAGCGACATCGGCGAATGGTTGTGGCCGTTGACGAGGCCGGGCATCGCCGCCATGCCGGTTGCGTCGATCACTTCGTCCGCCCGGCGCGACATGTTATCGTCGACCTTGCCGATTGCGGCGATCCTTCCTCCTTCGAGAAATAAATCGCCGCTGAACGGAGGCTCCGCCTTTTCCCCGACCATTGTGACAATTGTTGCATTTTGAATCCATACATTCATGCGCAATTCGCTCCTTATCCATTAGATTCACGTACATCCTACACTCTGACGCGACGTGAAACTCAAGTGCTGGACAAGAAAAAGCTTTCGAAACAGCGCAAATTCATGGCATTCAGAAAAAAATGGCTGAAATTCAGCCAATAATTTCTGAAAATCTTATGGATTTTCATGTTCGTATAGGGATTCAGAAAGTTTTTTCTGAAAAACAGAAAATTTTGGCTAATTTCAGAAAATCTTTTCTGAATTCCGCTTAATCCCCTCTTTTTCCCGCAAAATTAAGAAAATAGTTTCTGAATTTCAGAAACTATTTTCTTAGATTGTAAAGAGAGGCTAACCGACACTTAGGCGCGACCGTCACCGCTCCACCGGCAAGCGCGCCTTTTTGGCGCTACCGCTCCCGCTTGGCCCCCTCAACGGAGCTTGACCGCAAATATAAGATGAAGCAGCGGATTCAACTGCGCGTGTTTCGTCATGCAGCCGTGAGCGTCGAGCCAGTCCACCAAAGCCGAACGGTCGGCATAGAAGGCGTCTTCGATTTGCTGCAGCTCCTCGTGGCGCCGGGCGGTCCGAAGCGTCGCTTTGTAATCTTCCCCGCCTTGCGCATGCTCGAACATTAAATCCGCGATGCATAACCGGCCATGCGGTTTCAGTACGCGCATCATCTCCTCCAGCGCAAGCAGCTTCTGCTCGTCGGTTAAATGATGGAGCGCGAAGCTTGTGACGACAAAGTCGAACTGGCCGTCAAAATACGGCAAAGCAAGCAAGTTGCCGACCTTTGTCGTAAGCTCCGGATATTTGATGCGGCAGCGCTGGAGCATCGCTTTGGACTGGTCCATCCCTTGCATCGGTATGCCGAGCGCAACGAACCGGCCCGCAAGGTTGCCCGTTCCGGTTGCCGCATCCAGCCCGATTTCGCCCGAACGCGGGGCGACCGAGCGAACGATCGCATCCAAAGCGGCATCATAGTCGCGATACTTGTGGAACGTCTCCTCCATGGACCGGACATCCTCGTCGAACCGGGCGGCTTTTCGGTCGTAGCCCCAGCGGTCGCTCCAGGTTTTGCGGTTTTCCCGCAGCCGCTTCGAAACATCGGCAAGCCGGTACAGGTCCCCTTGGTCGAACCGTTCATCCCGGTCCAGCGATCCGACCATGTTGTCGATCGTCGCGATCATCCCTTTCAGCTCCACCCACTCCGCGACGACGGCCGCCCGCTGCAGCTCCAGGAAATGTCGCACCTCCTCGGTGTCGCCGCGGTCGATGCCGTCGACGATTCGACGGATATCGTCGATCGGAACGCCCACTTCGCGCAGCGCAACGATCGTTTGCAGCCGCCACACGTCCTCCTCATGGAAAGAACGATACCGGTTGTGCTCCTGCTTGACCGGAGCGATCAGCCCTTTCTCCTCGTAGAACCGGATCGCTCGCGTCGAAATATTCAATTTATCGGCGATTTCTTGAATTTTCATTGCATTCACCCGTTTTCTATTGTAAACCTTCACGTTAGGTGAAAGTAAAGAGCGAGATACTGCCGCTGGCCAAACGTCGCAGCCCTTCATTTCATTGATTTGCGGTTTGTAGTACAATTAGGACTAAATCTTGTAAGACTAAATCTTGTTCGGAAGCGAAGGAATAACGAAATGAATGAAACGCAAGACAACAACGGACTTACGTTCGAGGATTTGGGCAGCGGCCGCGTCCTATACAACCAGCAGGGGACGACCGCTTTTCCCGTAGGTTTGGCGAGCCAAATTTTCCAGCGCTGCGCCGAAATGTTAATCCGCAGCGGTAACAAAGGTCCATACCGCCTTTGCGATCCTTGCTGTGGCGGCGGTTATTTGCTTGCCTCTATCGGCTTCTTGCACGGCGAGCGACTGCAATCGATCACAGGTTCGGATATTAGCGAAACCGCTGTCGAGCTTGCTCGTAAAAACATGTCCCTGCTGACCGAAGAAGGCTTGCACGTCCGGACAGAGCAGCTGCGCCGGCTGTACGAGGAATACGGCAAACCGTCGCATGAAGCCGCGCTTTCAAGCGCTGCCCGATTGCAATCGGCAATCGTCAAACGCCGAGGCGCAGGAGCGGCGGCGGACATTCCGGTAGACATCTATGCAGCTGACTTTACCCGCAGCGGCACCATTCGCGGAACGTTCGACATCGTCATTACGGACGTGCCGTACGGCCAAATCGTTGAGTGGCAAACTCACGAAGCGGATCCGATCCATTCGGCGCTGGACAACCTGCTGCCGCATTTAGCAGAGCTCTCCGTCGTAGCAATCGTATCGACCAAGGAGCATAAAATCAGCCACCACCGTTACGCCAGGTCAGGTCAACTCAAAATAGGCAAACGCAAAATGACGTTTCTGACGAAAATCACTTGAACCAGCCTTTTCGCACGAACCATATGTACATTCCAAAGCCGAGCGCGGCCATCAGAACTAACACGGCAAAATAACCGAAATGCCAGGTCAGCTCCGGCATAAAGCTGAAATTCATGCCATAGATGCCGACGATAAACGTTAATGGCATGAAGATGGTCGTAATGACCGTTAATGTTTTCATAATTTGATTCATTCGATTGGAATTGATCGAAATATAGTTGTCCCGCATATCGGCGGTCATGTCGCGGATCGACTCCATCATTTCCGTCAGCTTGAGCAAATGATCGTAAATATCGGTATAATACGCATGCTGCTCCCTCAGCCCGATGATTTTCTCCGTGTTCAGAAGCCGGTACAGCAAGTCGCGCATCGGCGTTATCGTTTTGCGCAGCATCAGCAGCTTCGAGCGCACATCGTAGATTTGCTTCATGAGCTGATCGATCGATTCGTCCGCCGTATTGCCCTCGACTTCGTCCAATTGATCCTCAAGCCTTTGCACCCCGGGAAAATATTGATCGACCAGCTTGTCGATCAATAAATAAGCGCCGTAAATATGGCCTCTTGCGCAAAGGTGCGGCTGAGCGCATTTTTTCCAGGCTCCTTCGATTTCCGGCAAGCTCTTCTGATGAAAGGTGACGAGAAAGTTAGCGCCGATGAATAAATTGACTTCTTCGGCCTCCAGCGTTTTGTCGTTCATCGCATGCAGGACAAGAAAATGAAAGTTTTCATAGTGGTCGAGCTTCGGACGCTGGAGCAAATGTATGCAATCTTCGATCGCAAGCGGGTGAAAATGAAAATGGGTGTCGAGCAACAGCGACTCCTGCTCGTCCGGCGAATCAAAATCGACCCAATACCATGCAATTTCCGGCTCCGACAGCCGTTCCAGCGGAATGTCCAGCAAGACGTTCCGGTCGTTCGTGAACGCTAACGTTCGAATCATTCGGCACCTCAATTAAGCAATCTTAGTATCCAGATATGATTCAGTATAGCCGATCACCGCCGCTGAGAAAACCTCGTATGTTCACCGTCCGCGTAGACCCGTGCTTCGAAGCCTTGAAAGGCCGCAACACCGGAGAAGACCGCAATGCAGGAAAGGCCGCCAACAATTCCCCGGCAGCCTAACGCTTCTTGCAATCCTGCGCTATGATGCGCTACATAAGACTAACCCCGAATCCGCTTCTTGATCGCGCACAATTGCTCATGCTGCGCGGGATCGATTTGTCCGAACCGGTTCACCTTCACGTCTAGGCAAACCGCCCCTTCCAGGGAGGTCACCTCCTGAACCCAATCAGTCAGCGCTTTCGTATCGTTCGAGGTTCCACGGTTTCCCCACCCCGCCCAATGCGGATCGAACTCCCCAAGATACGTAAATATAAAATATTGGACGCGCTCGTCCCGGTCCACCCATCTCCCGCCCGACGGCAAATGGCCGATTGTATTCGTTTCTCCAGCCGAATAATCCTCGTATGGCGTATACGTCGCATTCGTGAGTTCCAACCCCGGATTGAACGTGATCAATCGCTGCGGATTTCCGGACCTGGCGGCTTCGGCTAACGTACGGTAGTTGTACCGGTTGGACAAATCCGCGTACGTGCCTTGCACGACACCCGGAAACAACCCGTCGAACCACCAGCCTGCCAGCTTTTCCCCGTATCGGTCCGACCATTCCCGTATGACAGCCTGCCACTTCTGCAACGTGTCCTGCGAGGGCCGGCCGTCGATGCCCGGCGTATACCCGAAAGCCGTCGTTATCGCATAATCGCCGTCTTCCCGGTGTGCCGAATGCGGAGGATTAGCGGGCAAGTACAGCATCAGCCTGATGCCGTAAGGCCCCAAGGCTCCCGCGAGCTCCATCGGCAAGTCGCGGACCGAACAACGCTCGCCCGGCCGTACATCTGCAATGCCGTCGTAAGTCGAATTCGGCGACAGGTAGTAGCCGCTATTCTGTCCTAACGTCAACAGGACGAAGCCGACCCCGGCTTCAGCAGCCTGCTTTGCGTAAACTTCGACATCGAAACCGCCGATGACATCGTTCCAGCTCTCCGCCGCGTGCCATTGTTCTCCTTCATGAACTGCGACGCGATTGATGTAATTCGACAAAAAATGATGCGATATTCCGTATTTGGCATTTTTCAGCCAATCCGCGTTTGGATTCCCCATTTTGTTCTCCTTACAAGTTAGTTCATTTCTCACATGAAGCCGCCTATGCCGTTATTTTGGCGCCCGTCCCAATATAATGTCCAGATGTCGGGACGTATCGAATGCAAGCTGCAGCGGGTCCGCCGCATAGGTGCCGACTTCGGCCGTCAGCGTGTCGGCATAGCCGATATGCTCAAGCGCCTCGCGCACCGCTTGCCAGTTCACGTCGCCGGACAACAGAGGAACGAAGCCGTTCCCGTTGCCGACGCTGCGCCGGAAGTCCTTGACATGAATTTTGAAAATACGACGGTTCAAATAGCGGATCCACTGTTGCGGAATGCCGTAGAGCAATATATTGCCCACGTCGAAATATACGCCGACGTTCGGCGAGCCGATCTCGTCCACGTACCTGCCCATTTCCACCGGTGAAAGCAAAAATTGATTCCATACGTTTTCGATGCCGATACGCACCTTGCGCTTCTCCGCTTCCTCGGCCAGCGTAATTAGCTCCCGCTGGGATCGCTCGTAGCAATCCTCGTAAGCCGTATCGGCGTTCACGACGCCTGGAACGACAAGCACCGTGTCCATGCCGAGCAGCTCGGCCAGCTCCAGTTGCTTGATGACGACGCGGCGCCCTTGCTCGCGAACGGAAGCGTCCGCAGAGCTGAGCGGGCTGTGCCATAGGAGCGCCGTCGACAAGCTTCGCAGCTGCAGCCCGTGCTCCCGCGCTTGCCGGCCGATCACCTCGGCTTCGGCCGCCGTCGTCTCCATCGTCAGCCCGATCCCGCCCGGTCCGTTCACATTCAGCTCGATCGCGTCATATCCCGCGTCGCGGCTTGCCTGGAGCACCAGGTCAAGCGGCATGCCGTCGGGGAAACACCACTGGTTGACCCCCTTCAGCATTCGGCAGCCCCTCCCCCAAGCGGCAGCGCCACACGCTGCCGGCGATCCGCTGATTCGTTCGCGGCCAGCGTAACTTCGAGCGTTGCGACGGCATCCGCATAGCTGCACAAGACGAGCGACTGATCGCCCGTGCGCACCGCCTCAACGAAGGCGCGATCCTGCTCGTAATAAAAATCGACCTCCGAGGTCGCCGTAATATTCTGATGTGCATCGATGATCCGGAGTGTCGAGCCGTTGATCGAAACATAGAAGTCATGGCCGAAAATCTCCACATCGCTGCGGCCTCCGTAATTGGCAAGGCATGTGCTTGTGATGTTGCCTACGGCTCCCGATTGAAGCACGAACGATACGGTGCCGACGTCATATGCGGTCGCTTCCGGGTCGATTTCCCGAATGTGGCGCTGCTCATGATAGGCCTGCACTTCCCGGAATTCGCCGACAAGATAACGGATCAAATCAAGCTGGTGCGTCGATTGCTCCACCAACTGACCGCCCGATTGCTCCATCATTCGCCACCACCGGACGCCGGGCATGCCGCCGAAACGGGTTGCCATGACAAGATCGGCCTTCTTGCCGGCCAAATATTGCTTCGCCTGCTCCACAATATCCATGTAGCGCAGGCAATAGCCCGATGAGTTGATGATGCCGGCTTCTTGAATGATGCGGCTCTTGCGCCTGGCGGCTTCCATATCGAGGCCGACCGGCTTCTCCACGAACAAGTGAATGCCTCGCTCGGCGATCGCTTCCTCAAGCCCTTCGCGAGCGAATGGCGGCGTACAAACGAATACGGCATCGACCTTGCCGGAATCTAGCAGTTCGTGGACGCTCCCGAACGACTCCGCTTCATAACTCTCCGCCATTTGTCTCGATCTTTCCTGATTGATGTCGTATAACGCCGCGATTTCGGCATGCTCAATTTTTTTGAGCATGTTCAGATGGTGTTCCGCAATTCCGCCAACGCCGATAAATCCGATTCGTACATGATCCATTCCGATTCCCTCCTCGAATGAGAAGCTCCTTGTTACGCGCAACGTATGGAGTCTTCTACTCCGAAGATAACCGATTCGGCCGCAAAAGTATTTATTGGAAACGCATAACAATTTACGCAAAACGGGCTTTCCCCTAAACACCGCCTCGGCGTGTTGAGAAAGCCCGTTATTTAGGTCCTATACAATGCTTGTACGCCGTACGCCATTGCTCGCGGCCGTGGCTGTATGCGGCGCGAAATCCACGGATTCTCGCTTTACGTAGCCGCTATATCGTCGTTCATTTGCTGACGCTTCCGCCATACCGACGGCGAAACCCCTTCCGTTTCCTTGAACCATTGGGAAAATGAATGAAGCCGGTAAAAACCGACCTGCTCGGCGATCTCCTTCATGTCTTTGTCGGTTGCGCTAAGCAGCCATTTCGATTCGTTCATTCGGCACTGCTGCTGATATTGCTTCGGACTCATCCGGTACGTCATCTCGAACAGCCGGCGAAACGCTGATTCCGACAAACCGGCCAGCGTCGCCAAGTCCGCCATATGGACGTTTTCACGCAAATTTTCGCGAATGAAATCTGCGGCCTTCGTTACCGTCATCGCCTGCAAATCGGCCTTCAAGTGCTCCAGCAAGAAAAGCAGCAGCACCTCCATCCATGCGGCATGCGTCCGCTCCAGCTCTTGGATCGGCGAGGAGGCGAGACGCAGCCATTCACGGAACAACCGCTCGAATCGTTCTTTATCGAGACGGGATAACGTTGTTATGCCGGGAGCGCCGCTGCTTCCGGACAACCGCTGCGTCAGCTCGGCAAGCCTCGCCGGAACGTTCGCCAAATGGATGACGCCGAACCGGACCTTCGTCACGGCTTCGAAACGGTGCGGTACGCCGGGAGCTACGACGATGACATGCCCGGCTTCGATATAATGCTTTCGCTCCGTCCACTCGAACATGCCGCGGCCTTCCATGACGATGCTGATTTCAAGCGAATAATTCGTATGGAAACCTTCGTCATACCATTCGTCATTATGCGTTCCTATGAACCCGCGTGCTTCGAACAAAGGTTGCACGGATTGTGTCGCTCCTTGTGTATTAAAGTTTTTAATGGCTTGGATCGTGATGCATCGGGCTTCATCAAATTGCGACATTACCCGGGAAATAATGGACTGGTTGTGCCCTATAATATACCGTCTATTGTACCTTGTATCCGGCGGAAGCGCTAGAACAGCTGAAACGCAAGATAACGGAGCAGCCGCCAATGGTCGTAGCTCCGTTTAGAAGCTCTTCTTCTGGGCGATATAGGCCGAAGGGGATTCCTTCATCATTTTTTTGAAGACGCGATAGAAATGCGACGTATCGTAGAAGCCCAAGTAATCGGAAATTTCGGTGACCGACATGGTCGATTCCAGCAGCAAACGGCTAGCTTCCTGAACCCGAAGCTGTTGAACGTATTCGATGGGCGTAACCCCCATCGCCTCCTTGAACATGGCGATCGTATAGTTCGGAGAACGGCCGATGAGCTCCGCCAGATCGCTTACTTGAACAGTCTCCCTATAACGACGGTGAAGCTCCTGTTTCATTTTTCGCGCCAAATAAAATTTAATCGGCTCCACGGCCGGGCTCTCCGACTCCCGCTTCGCGATTCCAAGCAGCTCGATCAGAATGCCGAGGCAGATCTGCTCATGAAACGGCTTCGCTTCCCAGCGTTCATGGAATAGGCGGGAAAATCGTTTGTACGCGTAATCGTAATTGCTTATTTTCATCCGCAGAAAATGGCTTTGCAGCAAAAGTTGGGCTTCGGTGCTTGTTTCGTCTATCGGATTGAACAAGGCGGTATATTTCCTGTGCGGCGCTTCGGTATTGATTCCCGCTCTGACCGTGCCTCTCGGAATAACCAAGAAATCGCCCGCCTCCGCCCGATGCGTTTCGCCGTTAATGGAATACGCCACCGTTCCTTCCGCTACAAGAACGATAACATGGTATGGAATTGCTTCGCGTACCGTATTCCAGCCCGGTATGCAATCGTCATAATGTACCGCCAGCAGCGCAAACATGGCAACGATCCTCTCCACTTGAAAATTCTAACCCCAGCATAGCAATCTCTCGATTGGCATGCAAACCGGGAAGCGTTCATCTAAGGCTCGTTCTTCTAAAATCGCAGTTGTTTCGTACATGAAACCGACATTGCGTACATCGTGCCGGGCGGTGCAAATCTATATAATGTAAGAAAAGCTCCTATTCGGAGTCCTTTCCACGATGAATGACCCTGCGTAAGAGGATGCTTTTCTTGCCATAGAATTTATTATCCACTTCGTTATCTGCGGAAAACTTTTAAATTCTATTGTGGTAAGAAAGATATTTTTTAGCTCTATTATGCTAGACACAAACTACCCTGGGAGGTTGAAACAAATATGAGCAGCACCGCCAGACCGAATATTTTGTTCATCATGAGCGACGATCATGCCGCACACGCCATGAGCTGTTACAGCGGCCGGATCAACCAAACGCCCAACATCGATCGGATCGCGCAGGAAGGCATCCGTTTCGACAATTGCTTCTGCACCAATTCCATCTGCGCGCCGAGCCGGGCAACGATCCTGACAGGCAAATACAATCACCTGAACGGAGTTCGTACATTGTATGAAGGCTTCGACGGCCGACAGGACCATGTAGCCAAAATGCTTCAAGCCGGCGGCTACGAAACCGGCATGATCGGCAAGTGGCATCTCGGCCAAGGAGGTAACTACGACCCGACCGGCTTCGATTATTGGAACGTGCTGATCGGCAACTGGGGCCAAGGCGAATACCACAATCCGACCTTCTCGGAGATGGGCGAGGATCGCGCCTACGAAGGCTACGTCACGGACGTCATCACCGATTTGTCATTGGATTGGCTGAACCGGCGGGACCAGGACAAGCCGTTTTTCCTGATGTGCCACCATAAAGCGCCGCACCGTCCATGGGTGCCAAGCGCCAAATACGCAACGCTGTACGAAAACGAAACGATTCCCGAACCGGAAACATTTAACGACGATTACGCTACCCGAGCAACGGCAGCGGCCGAAGCGACGATGCGCGTCGACCGGGACTTGACGCTGATCGACCTGAAGGAAGAACCTCCGGAGCATTTGACGCCGGAGCAAGCAAAAAGCTGGAAGTATCAGCGGTATATTAAAGATTATTTGCGATGCGTCGCTTCCATCGACGAAAATGTCGGTTGCTTGCTTGATTATTTGGACGAGACGGGGCTTGCGGACAATACGATCGTCATCTATACGTCGGACCAAGGCTTCTTCCTCGGCGACCACGGCTGGTACGACAAACGGTTCATGTACGAAGAATCTCTTCGGATGCCGTTTATCGTTCGTTATCCGAAAGAAATCAAGCCGGGCGGGGTCACGGAAACGATGGCGCTGAACGTCGATTTCGCGCCGACCTTCCTCGATTATGCCGGTTTGCCGATTCCAGACGACATGCAGGGCCACAGCCTGCGGCCGATATTCGGAGGCGAGCGGCCGGAAGGCTGGCGCACGTCGATGTATTATCGTTATTGGATGCACCGCATCGACCATAACGTGTTTTCGCATTACGGGCTGCGGACCTATCGCTACAAGCTAATTTATTATTACGCGGACGGCTTGGGAGTTCCGGGGACGCTTAACGAAACGAACAAGCCCGAGTGGGAATTGTTCGACTTGCAGCATGACCCGGTGGAGCTTAACAACGTATATGCGCATCCGGAATACGAAGGCGTCGTCAAAGCGTTGAAGGATGAGCTTCATGCGCTGCAGGCCGAGGTCAAGGACGAGCGGTACGTGCTCGACGTGGACTGAGGCGTTGTGGTTATGGAGAGATGCAATACTAGAGAGATGCAAAATTTAGATAACTGCAAAAGTGCATTCTTTTTCTGACGGAACGCCCCTTTCGAAGCAAATACCTGCAAATGTGCAGTAATTTCAAGCGTTTTAGCACAATCGCTAATTTCCCGCCGAAATAGATGCACTTTCGCAGGTATTCAATCAACATCGTCGTAACCTAGGGTAATAACTGCACTTTCGCAGGTATTCAATCAACATCGTCGTAACCTAGGGCAATAACTGCACTTTCGCAGGTAGTCATCCAACATCGTCGCGGCGGCAATAAATACACTTTCCCAGGCACTCATCCAACTCATCATCGTGGCTTAGGGCAATAAGCGACAAACCTAATAAGCATGCCACAAAAAAACGCGGCAAGGAGTTCGCTCCTCTGCCGCGTTTTCGCGTCTTAATTTCTGCCGACTTACATCCACTTCTCGCCCCATACTTGAATCTTCTCAATGACCGATTCCAAGTCTTTGCCTTTGTCGGACAGCTCATATTCGATTCGGACAGGCGTTTCGGGATATACGTTGCGCTTCAGCACGCCATTGCCCTCCAGCTCCTTGATCCGGTCCGTCAGCATTTTATCGCTCATATCCGGAATTTGTTCCTTAATATCTTTGAAGCGCTTCGGACCGTCAAGCAAAACGCGTATGATGAGTCCTGTCCATTTCTTCCCTAATATATCGACTGCAGACTCGTATTTGGGGCACATTCTTGAAAAGTCCATACGAATTCACCTCTAATCGTTAATTGTATTGTAGCATACTGAACTACAAAACGTAAGTCACTTTCATAAATAAATATAGATACTTGACAAAAGTAAGTCAAATGATTTATGATACTTTCATAAGTTACAAACAAAAATAAAGTTACTAAAGGAGAGGTTATGATGTTGGACACAGGTATTTTGATTATTCGTTTGGTCATCGGTTTATTGTTTATTGGGCACGGCGCTCAAAAAATATTCGGATGGTTCGGCGGATACGGCATTAAAGGAACCGCAGGCTGGTTCGAATCGATCGGAATGAAGCCCGGCGTCCTGATGGTGCTGATGGCCGGACTCGGAGAGATTGTCGGAGGTTTGTTGTTCGCCGCAGGATTGTGGACCGTTCTCGGGGCAGCGTTCATCATCGCAACAATGTTGGTCTCGATTGCCAAAGTTCACGCGGCGAACGGTCTCTGGATTACGAAAAACGGCTACGAGTACAACCTTGTCCTGTTGGTCGTCGCGCTTGGCATCGCCTTTATCGGCGCAGGACAATATTCCATTGACGCTATTTTGTAAGATGTAGGGTATCATAGGAAGTAGCGCAAACAATGTAGAGGAGTGATCGTTATGATCCGCACTTTTCCGGCAAATTCTCGCTACCACGCCAACCATGGCTGGCTTCAATCCAATTTCAGCTTTTCGTTCGCCGATTATTACGACCCGTCGAACATGGGCTTCGGTCCGATGCGCGTATTGAACGACGATATCATTCAAGGGGGCGGCGGTTTCGACACGCACCCGCACCGGGAAATGGAGATCGTCTCGATCGTGCTCGAAGGTCAGCTTGAGCATCGCGACAGCTTGGGCAACGTGGCGGTCACGTCGTTCGGCCAAATTCAGCGGATGTCCGCCGGCACCGGCGTATACCATTCCGAATTTAACCCTTCGCAGACCGAACCGATGAACCTGCTGCAAATGTGGTTTCATCCCGATACCAAAGGACTCGCACCTTCTTACGAAACATCGTCCTACAATGTCGGCCAAATGAAAAACGCCCTGCTGCCGGTCGTTTCCAATAACTCCGGAGAAGGCATCGCTCATATTCATCAAAACATGACGGTATACTTGTCCGACCTGGATCAAGGCCATAGTCTGACGTTCACGCAGCCCCAGGGCCGCAACATCTTCGTCTTCGTCATTGAAGGCGAGCTGAAACTGAACGGGGACGCCACCTTGCAAAAACGCGACTCGGCTAGAATCAATGAAGTGACGAATCTTGATATTCAAGCTTCGGCCGACACTCGCTTCATGCTGATTGACTTGCCGGCTTGACGATATGCCTGACGACAAATGAAAAAACCGATTTCCTCACCTGACCGAATCAGGTTGGAAATCGGTTTTTTGCCGTCCTGCCGGATTGCTCTCGAATGATTGGGCAATCTAACGATGAAAATTATAATGCATATTTAGCGAGAGCTTGCTCCAGCGCGTCTTCATCGGCAAATTGCAGTTCCACGTTCTTATGCAGCGACAACGTCTCGATATGCGTGACGGTTGCTTGTGGCGCGACCGATTGCAGCTCGCCCAGCGTTTCCAGCTCCAGAATGCGCTCGTCCGTGTAAGTCTCGAACGAAACGCCGTAATCCGGATACGTTCCGCCGTAAACGTGGTCGTATTTTTTTACGAACAACGTATTGTAGTTGTAATATGCGGCCCAACCGGCTTCGTTATTCGTGCCGAATTTGAATTTCGGCCGTTCGGTGTCTTGGCGAAGCACAATAAACTTGTCTCCCCAAGTGACGCGAGGATCGTTCATTTTGCTATATGGCCATACGGACAATACGCGGTTCGGCAGCAAATTGGTTTCCCGTCTGACTTGCGGCACGATCGCCGTTCCTCCCGCCGCCATAACCGATAGCGCCCATGGCGCAAATTGCACCGCCCAAGGCCCCGTGTTCGTAATCCGGTGGGTCAGACGAACCACGTTATCCCCCGTTACTTCGATTTCGATTTCTTTGCGCAGCTGATTCCAACGTTCTTCCGGAGCGGTCAGCACGACTCCCCGATCCGTCTTCCGCCATTCGACCGGCTCGTTATCCGGATAAGTCGTCCGCGGCACCGATTCCGGGCTCGTCCATAAGCGATGTCCGCCGTAAATTTTCCATTCTCCTCCGCCAACCGGCGCAAACTGGTCTCCCGATTGCCCGATGGCCCCTTCGACATCCTCAAAAAACATATTCGGCTCTCCGGCCAAATGAAACCGCATGATCCGCGGGCCAAACGCGACGCTTACGAGCATTTCGATCGTTCCGTTGGAAATCGCAAGACATGCCCCCCAACGCGAATCGTTTGTTTCTATAACTTGAACTTGACTCATGAAATTCGACACCTCGGCTTTATTGTGAAGTCCTGTTCACTTCTACGCCGCATGTCTGTTTTCCTGCCAGGCAGGGAAAAATGTACAACAAGGGAACTTTCGGGCATGGAGTCTCGTCATATTTTGTGTTAAAGTTTTTCACAGACGAGATAATATAGGATAAAGGGAGTTATTTCATGCTGGGTTTATTTAGCTTGCGCGGCGAAAGCAAAGCGGTGCGGCGGCTCGTCATTTGGGCCACGCTGTTCGTATTTGCTTTAAGCGCCTGCACCGTATTGTTGTACGGAGATTATTTTTTGCTCGGAACGTATGAGAAATTAAACAATGACGACGTGAAATACGTTAACAGCGCAAGAGTGCTGCTGGACTACCACACACTCGCCTATAACAGCGGCAAAGGGCCGACAACGTTTATTATGCCGGGTTTGCCGTTCCTCATTTCGGGCATGATGCTTCTGTTCGGCCAAGATGACAGCGGGGTTATCGCGTTCCGCCTGCTCCAAGCGGCAATGCAAGCCTTCTCGGTGTATTTGATTTTCATTCTGGGGCGCGCGATCGCCGGGCGTACGGCCGGTATCGGCGCTTGTCTGATCAGCGTCGTGTTTTTGCCGGATTATTTCTCTTCCGGGGTCATACTGACCGAAACGACGTTCAAATTGCTCTTCCTTCTACTGCTCCTATTCACGATCGCCGCGGTTCAAGGTAAACGAACCGGCCTGTACGTCGTGGTGGCGATCCTGTGGGCGGCCTCCTGTTACTTCAAGCCGCAAACCGCATTTTTCCCGGTTATTTTCCTGTTCATGTGGCTGCGGGAGAAATATACGTTCAAAGAGATGGCAAAGTACGGGGTCATCATGGCCGTAGTCTGCTGTACGCTGATGTCGCCGTGGTGGATAAGGAACTACGTTACGTTCAACAAAGTCGTCCTGCTGACCGAATCGTCAGGCAACCCGCTGCTGCTCGGCGCTTTTGTCAATAGGCACATGCCGTCGCAAGGCTTCTTCGATCAATACCCGCAATATAAGGAACGGGCCGACTTCTTCATTGGCTACGACAAGGGACAGAAGGAATCGGCGCTGCGGATTATTCGTTACGGATTCACGCATGAGCCGTTGAAGTACGCATGGTGGTACACCGCCGGCAAAGTGATGGGCTTGTTCGAAAACGCCTTTTATTGGCGGCCTATCTTCGGCGTCAGCAACATCGTCATGAACGCTTTCAACTATATCCTCGTTGCTGCCGGTTTCGCGGGCATGGCGATCGCGCTCGCGCGAAGGAAATTTTTCGAAATCCCGGTTATGGCGACGATGCTCGCATTCGTCTATTTCATTCTGATCTACTTGCCGTTCGTGACCTTCTCGCGTTACGGGTACACGGTCATGTTCATCCTGATCATCTTCGCCTCGTATGCATTCGTGCAATTGGCCGAAGTCATCCGTAAGCGCAAGCGGACGAAGCTTGCAGCTTCGGAACATAGCGCATCGGAACAAGGGCAAGGGGCGTAACGCCGGGCAAATTCGATATGCCGGGAATCGGTTAACTTCCCGTTCCATACCGCATACGATATAGGAATGCCTGACGCAGGAGGTCGCTATGTCGTACATGTATGGCACGAACAACCACTTGTTGCGCTATTCGCGCCTATATCAAGATCCGCCCCATCACATTCAACAGGTGCGGCCGACTTGTCCGGTTGCGCCTTTTCATCATCACCTGCATACGCCGTTCAGACCGCTGATCCCCCGCCCGGCTCCGGCTTCTTATCTGCCGGTCGATGCAACGGTTTTACGACGCTCCGCACTGCTAACTCATCAAAACTTGTTGAAACAGGCTGACCAAATGCTGCTTAAGCTGTCCAGCTCCGAAGATCTGTCGCATCGCATCATGGTTGCGGCGCAGCGGAGTCAAACCGATGAGGTCAAGCGGCTGCTGCGTTCAACAGGAGTAGCGTCCGATATCGAGGTAAAATATAATCCAGACAGCATCCGGATCGAACTTAGCTCCAGCACCTCCGATGCGATCCCGTGCTGCAAGCTGTCGGTCGCTTTGCTGTGGCGGTCGGGCTGAGGCAGGCTATAGCCGGACGTTGCCGGATCATATCAAAAAAAACAGTCCGGCACGTGAATAACGGCCTTGACTGTTTTTTTGTGGAAAATTATTGCTGGGTATGCTTCTTAACAAAATGAAGAAGAGTTTGTCCAAGCGCCGTCAGGATAACGCCTTTTCCCTCGCATTTTTCGCACCGTTTCCCTTCGATTTCCCCTTCTCTGTTGCATTCCGGACAGGAGACCTCCAAGTCGTCCATCGCTATCACCATGCGGATCAACTCCTTTTTGCTATTATGGTAACACGATTAGTTAATATTTTGTATGAATCGACCCGCTTGGCCCGTAGAATCTAACGAACGTTACTGTTATTTATTTTGAGTTACTTTGCCTTTAACCTCTCCGATGTTGACCTTTCCATTCCCGGACTGCGTTATCGAGGCGTCTTTAGCAACGTGACCGATATCCAGCGAACCGTCGCCGACATGGACTTCAGCCGATCCGCCCACCCGATCTATCGAGATATGCCCGTTAATATTATCAATCTTCACGTCCGAGGCGATATCGCGGACATCAATGTCGCCGTCTCTGTTCCCGATATCAATCGGCCCCGCCGTATCAGCCACCTGCAGGTCTCCGTTAATATTGTCGATCCTCACTTCCGAGGACATGCCGGAGATGTTGACCTTGCCGTCCCGGTGGGAAATATCCAGCCGAAGATGCTTCGGTGCTTTGATTTCGAGATCTACGGACCCTGAGCCCATCGAAAAAAATTGAGCCTCGAATGAAGCGTTTAAATAAGCGGATTCTCCCCGCTCCTCCAGCGCAAGCTTCGCTTTGTCCAAACTAACGCCGCTAGCCCTCGCTTGAGCCTTCACTTCAATTTGGTCCGAATCCGTGCGGCCGACAATTTCGATCTCCCCGTTCCGGTTGTCAATTACAAGCTTCGTGAGATGACCCGCTTCCAATTCAAGCTCTTTGGTCACGGATTGTTCCTGCTTCGTGCCGCATGCCGCGACAAGCAGCAGCAACGATCCGATGATCATGAGTCGCAACATTTTCATTTCGTACTCCCCTTTCTACGCCACGTCGCGTTTGACGAATAAAGGGTACGATACAAGATGCATCGCCGCGAGATGGAGCCCGACGAATGCAATGGAATATCCAAGCGTAATTCCGTCGATCGAAGGATCGCCAAATACGAACTGGGTTAGATTCGTATGAGAAAACACGAAATATCGGGTCCAGGCCCAGCCAATCATCGCGATGGAGAGAATGAATCCGGTAATCGATACGAGAAGGGAAATGACAATGGAAAACGTCGTGCTCCGGAATGCCGCGGAAATCATAAACGAAAGCGTGACCGCAAGCAGCATAAGCGGCAAATTGAGTGCAAACCCGCCGAGCAGAGCTTGCAGCATGGGAACTTCTTTTACAGCATGATCCTTAACGAACAAATAACTGTCGCCGATGCCGTCAAAGCCAAAAATAAATCCCCCGAACAGGATGGATGCCACAATGCCGGCCAAAGTCAGAAATAATGCAAATCCAATAGAGGCAATATACTTGGACAAATAAATTTTCGTACGGCTGGCCGACCTTGTTAATAATAGCTTGATCGTGCCGGAAACAAACTCGGCCGCAACGATTTCACCGGCGATAATGATAGAAATGAGGGACACCGCAAACACGATATTGCCGGCCTGGCTTACCGCAAAGCTCCATGCGCTCGTTTTCGGAGGAATGTTGTGATTGAGAACATATTGATTCAGCAGTATGTTCTTCTCCGCTTGCCTGACTTCAATATTTAATGCATCCGGCTTCACCGCTTCTTCATGGAGCCTGATGTTTTCTTGCTCCAGCTGCTGTCTCCATTGCTCGCTTTCGACGCCGCCGCCGGACGTTTTCAGATTCACGATCTGGAGCAACACATAGATTACGGCCAATGCGACCATGACCCAGGTGCGCTTCCGCTTGTATATTTTCATGTTTTCGTTGCGGATCAACAGGTTCAACGCTCTTCGCCTCCCGTAACTTCCATAAATTTGTCCTCCAGCGTCTTTTTCACCGTTTGGACGCCAAACACATGAATTCCGGCCGCCATCAGCTTCTGATTGATTTCCGGAATACGCGCTTTTGGAATGCCGATCTGGATCTCTTTCCGGTCCGTGACGATTTCTTTGCCTGCCATCAAAGCCTGCAGAACCTGTACGGCAAGATCCGGGCGATCGACTTCAAATCGGACCTGCGTTTGCTTGTCACCCGCCAGCTCCGACATGTTATGAATGCCAACAAGCTTCCCTCGCTGCAAAATAGCGACCCGATCGCACATCATCTCCATCTCGGCCATCAGATGACTTGAAATTAAGATGCCAACGCCTTCCTTCTGCGCCAGGTTTCGCAAATGCCCCCTCAATTCGCGGATGCCGGCCGGGTCGAGCCCGTTCGTCGGTTCGTCAAGCACGAGCAAGGATGGCTTATGCACCAGAACAACGGCAAGGCCCAGGCGTTGCTTCATGCCGAGCGAATAGGTCCCGACTTTATCGTGTATGCTTTGTTCCAGTCCTACCAAAGAAATCACTTCGCGAATTCTTTGCTCCGTTACGCCCGGGGTCATTCTTGCGAAATGAACCAGATTGTCGTATCCGGACAAATATTTGTACAAATCCGGGTTTTCCACGATGACTCCCACATGCTTCATCACCTTTTCAAAATGAGCGGAGGCATCCACCTCGTCAATCAGCACCTGCCCACCCGATTTGGAGATCAGGCCAACGATCATCCGGATCGTCGTCGTTTTCCCCGCTCCGTTCGGACCGAGAAGTCCGACGATTTCGCCCCTTTCCATATCCAGCGATAGGTGGTCTACGATGGTCTTGCCGCCTATTTTTTTGGTCAGATCACGAATTTGCAGCAGCTTCAACGGCTATCTCTCCTTTAATTCCAGATGTGAATGAGATATAATTTTCCGTGTTCATTCGGATCGTCTCATCCCCCATCAAGCTATCAAAATAGCTGTCATAATACATAGTGACAAAGAGTCATAACGTTGATATGACAAGGAAAACCGGGCTTTCTAAGCAGTCAGCCGATGATGACCGTTTCAAATTTGTTGACGAGAGTTGGGAGTTGCACAATGTCTTATTTTAAAGGTCGGTGGTCTTGGCAAGATTGGACCCAATTTACGATTCGTACCTTCTGGGTCGTTGCCGTCATCATTTTGATGTACAGGAACAATCCGGATTTTTCTTTATGGGCGGTGCTGGCGGCTCTCCTCGTTTGCAATACGATTCCATTCGCATTCGTGAAGGGACCTTATGCCCGTTACATCATTGCGGAGTGCTTGTTCGCAGGCGGCTTAGCCCTGTTCCTTGCTTACCAGTACGGGCTAACCCGGTTATTTCCCCCCGCGCTCTTTACGATCGCATTTTATAGCCGCGGCAAGGCGCATTGGCTCTCGCTGCCTGCTGCCGTCATGCTGTTCGTATTCAGCGTCGGCGAATCGGCAGCTTCCTCGCTGTCTCAGCGTTATTTCTGGCAAAGCCTGATGGATGCCCTCGTCTTCTATGGAATTAGCTTCGCCCTGCAGAAAGGGGCTGCTTCGATCGACGCGATTAAACAAAAGCTGCAATTGATCAAGGAGCAATATACGATTCTGGAGCAATATTCTTCGCAGATCGAACGCATGACGCTGCTTGAAGAGCGATATCGGATGGCTCGCGAACTGCACGATACGATCGGACACACGTTTACTTCGATCATTCTCGGGATGGAGACGCTCAGCCCGCATATTCAATCGCAAGAAGGAAACGACAAGCTGCAAGCCATGCTAAAGCGGGCCAGATCGGGACTGGACGATATCCGGCGCCAGGTGCATCAGATGGATCCGATCGAAGAGGCCCTGCCTTTGGACCGATCCCTTCTTGGGATCATCGATGAATTCAAAACAAATACCGGCATCGGAACCGTCTTCCGGACGATGGGCGAACCGTACCCCGTGATGAAGCAAGCCAAGCTCGCTTTATACCGCTGTTTGCAGGAGGCTTTGACCAATGCGAGCCGGCACGGCCGCGCAAGCTCGATTCAAGTTCTGCTCCAGTACGATCATGCCCAGATCATGCTGCAGGTGCAGGATAATGGAGAAGGCCGAGATGAGATTCAATTGGGGTTTGGGCTATCCGGCATGAAGGAGCGCCTCTCTGCACTGCAAGGCAAGCTCTACATTCATTCCCGGCGGGACGAGGGTACGATCGTAACCTGCACGATTCCGAATCAGGCGATCGAGGGAACCGGGCAAATCAAAATATTGCTGGCTGACGACCAACCGTTAATCCGCGAAAGCTTGCGGCTGCTGTTAGGGGAAGAACAAGATTTACAAGTCGGGATTGCCGAAGGCGGCAAACAAGCCGTTGAACAATGCGGCAAGGAACGTCCCGATATCGTATTGATGGACATTAACATGCCGGAAATGGATGGCATCGCGGCCACAAAAGCCATTAAAGATTCATGGCCGGACATCCGTGTCATCATGATGACGACCATCGAGGACGTTTCTTATGCGTCCGAAGCGCTTCGCGCCGGGGCTGAAGGATACCTGTTGAAGTCGATTCACCCCAAAGAATTGGCGGCGACGATCCGGCTCGTCTACAGCGGAGGAACGATGATTTCGAAGGATGTAGCCCATCGGTTGTTTCACGGGCAACCAGCCGCCGCAGGGAATGCGGAGCATAATCCGTATCAGCTGACCGAGCGGGAAATGGATGTTTTGCAAGGCTTAGCCGAAGGACTTCGCAACAAAACGCTAGCGCAGAAGCTGTATTTGTCCGAAGGGACGATCCGAAACTACATCTCCTCCATCTATTTGAAAATGCAAGTTCAAGGACGTGAAGAAGCGGTGGAGAAAGCAAGAAATGAACGGCTTCTGCGGTAGGCATTATTTTCCGAAACCGGATTCGATTCACCTATAAAAGCGTAAAAAACCTGCTCCGAAGAACGGTGCAGGTTTTGTTTTACTCATATTCGATTTATTGATGAACCTTGTTTACGAAACGGTAGGGTTCATCTGGCTTTCCGCAAATTTCATGGCGCCTAGAGCCACGATTCTTTTGGCGTCGCGCGGCCCGACAATACTGCACGAATGAAACATCTCTTGCAGCGTATATTGCTTGGCCACCTCGATCGCTTTATCCATATACCCCTTGAATTTGGCGCAACTGCCGCCGACGACAATGTATTCCGGATTAAACGTATGGATAACATCGCTTAGCGCCAGGCCAAAATAAAACCCGGCCTGTTCGATGACATCCGTCGCGAATTTCTCGCCGCGCTCCAGAGCCTCCAGCAGCTCGTCGATACTGCAGCCCGCTTTGTTAAGAATGCCGTAGCCTCCGGATATTGCATCCAATGTTTCGACTTTGCCGTTGATGGGGTACGGATTGGAGCCGAGCTCCCCCGCCCAGCCATTCCGGCCCAATACGTGAACGCCTTGCGTTCGAACGGACATGGCAAAACCCGAACCCGCCATAATAAGCGCAAATGTCGTATCCCTGTCATACCATTGCTCCTCGCAGACCATGGCGGCTTTGACATCATTGATAAAATACGTCTTTGCATGCTCCGTATCGAAAAATTCCGCCTTCATGCCGCATAAATGCCGCAGATGACTATTTTTTAATAGGTTGCCCTCCACCAGCCCGACAACGCCCATCCCGATGCCCTCCGGCTCAAACGGCAGGCTATCGATAAATTTCTCGATTTCATCTTTCAAATATTCGGGTGTCACGTTCAGGCCTGTCGGTACGGTTCGATCGATGGTTTCGCCATTCCACATGGCCGTCATCAGCATTTTTGTACTGCCGGCGTCAATACCGATGATTTTGCTCAACATCCCCACTCCTTTTTGAATCATTTCAAACCGATCAAGGATCATAAGATATGGTTTGAAAAAAACCTGCATCGAATGAACGGTGCAGGTTTGCTTTGCTGTCGGGTATTATCGTTTATTGGTGCTCCGCGATCAACTTGTTGATCTGCTCGCGCTTCGCAAGCAGCCACTCCGGATCGTGCGGATATTCGCTGAACGTAATCGGCTTCTCCAGCCCTTCTTCGAGCAGTGCGACGACGCGGTCGCGGCCGATGTAGCTTTCCAGAAGCTCAAGTGCGCGCAAGTCTTGAAGCGCTTCGTTGAACACTTCGAGGCGCAGCGATTCGATCGGGCCGTTCTCGCCCGGATAGACGAGAAAGGCGTCGCCGGACGGAAACGCGTTGCCGGCAGCCGTTTCGCGGAACGGGTCGATCTGGCGAATCGAGTATTGGGAGTAGTAGAAATTGTAACCCCAATGCAGGAAGCCGGCGATTTTGAACTTGTACAATTGTAAGCCGATAATCCGGTTGCGGGCCGAAGGCATGCTGAAGAAACGGTTCGACACTTGCTTGTACTGCGAGCAGCAATAATACGTCCACAAGTTCGGCACTTCGTTCGCGAGGAACGGTTCGATATGGTTGTTCGCCGGGATCGGGTTTTTGACGAGTCCATTTTCATAGAAGGCGTAATCGGACAAAGCGTCGATGACCGGGAATTCGCTTAAGTATTCATTCAGGATTTCACTTGCGCTTTGGTACGCTTCCAGATGATCCATGCCCGGCTCGTCGGATACGTGGAAGTAGCTGCGCTGCTCCAACCCGTGCTGCTTAATGAACTTTACGAGCTCCGGCAAAAATTGGCCGAGGAACGTCCGGTACGGCTGTCCGCTTGCATCGGTTTCCCAACCGAAAATTCGCTTCGTCTCTCCGTCTACCTCGGCGACGATTTTCGGCGCGTGCTTGACGCCCCATTGCGTGAACAGGTGCGAAAACTCGAAATATTCGATGCCGCGCGCAAGCGAAAGGTCTACCCAACGCTTCAGCAGATCAAAGCCGAAGCTGTACGTATCCGGCCCGGTCTGCTTGACGTCGACGAGCTGCACGGTCGGACGTTCCCCGCCAACGGCCGTATCGAGCGGCGGCGTGAACAGCGGCGTCAGAATCATGTTCATCCCGTGCTTGGCCGCGGTTTCGATGAATTGCTCGATGCGGCTCCAATGCGCTTCGCTGAATACTTCGTCACCATATACCGAAGCGATGCAGTCGGTATGGAACCAGTCGGTATGAATCAGCTTCTGCTGCGGCAATGCGGCCGCTACTACGCTCAGTTGGAACGTTTCCTTTCCTAGCGCATCCCCATCGTTCGTTTCGAATACGACGGTAATCGGATAAACGCCCTGCTGCACGTCTTGCGTTACCTCGACGGTTACCCACACAGAGCGCCATTGCCCCGGATTCGCGGATAACTCTACCGTTTCCAGCGGATACAGCGGATCGGGATATAATCCCGGCGTCGTGCGTACGACGTTGTCGTCGGGATCGGCATAGCATGGCATCTCCGACGGCACTAGTCCGACGGCGCGAATTGACACGCGATCGCCGAGCGCCGATTCGGCGCGCACGCGAAGCGGCCGGATCGCCCAGCCGTTGCGGCGGTATGCGACCTGAAAAGCGTACGATTCGCCAAGCAAGGCAGAGCCTTGTGTGATTGCGGGGTCTTTCAAATCCTCATCGGCGAACACTTTCGCCAGCGAGCTTAATAGTCGGGTTTCGAATGGTTGTTCTTTCGACATAGTTATCACTCCTCACTCTACCCAGCATAAACGAAGACCGTAAAGGTTGTATTTACCGAAAACGACTCGGTATTTACGGAAAACGGACAGGCGGCGGGTGGTACGGGCGGGTAGGGCTCGGTTGGTGGGGCTCGGTTGGTAGTGCTCGGTTGGTGGGGCTCGGCGGGTAGGGCTCGGCGAGTGGGGCTCGGCGGGTAGGGCTCGGTTGGCGGGGCTCGGCGAGTGGGGCTCGGCGGGTAGGGCTCGGCGGGTAGGGCTCGGCGGGTGGGGCTCGGTTGGTGGGGCTCGGTTGGTGGGGCTCGGCGGGTAGGGCTCGGCGGGTAGGGCTCGGTTGGTGGGGCTCGGCGAGTGGGGCGTGAGTACGTTGATTGCTGACGGTTGGGATCAAGGTCAGAGGTGTTGAAGGTAACTAGTTAAGGAATGAATTTCAAGAATAACTGGAATTCATGTACTTATTTTCACCAGTTTTCGCTTTTTTGGGTTCATTACATGGAAAACATGTAGTTATTTCTACTACTTTCCCAATTTTCAGATGAAAGTCAAAAAATTAACTGTAGGTTTGTAGCTAGAATAAAAAGTGGACACCCGTTAAGTGAATTAGGATAATGGTATTTACGAGAAGGGGTGTCCCACATGGAAAAGCAACAACGTAACCAATACACGGAA
>NZ_JBVYOJ010000032.1:0-53949 GCF_056120465.1 Paenibacillus sp. sgz302148 | reverse complement strand
AAAGTACCGCAATGCACAAGGAAGAAGAACATCGGAAAGCCGGATGAGGGAAAACCTCACGTCCGGTTTGATGAGGAGGGGCTGAATTACTCAGCCCTTTACTCTACTGCCTTGGAGGATTGAAATGACGCAACAACCAAAGTATGCTGAATTGATTGCCGCCTTGCAGGCTGACCAATATGACGTTGCCGAGAAACTCGCCATCCAATGGGTTCGAAATAACCGGCTGGACGCTCAGGCTTGGGTATATTTAGGAGAAGCTTTGCTCTTGCAGGGAGACGGAGCTGCCGCCCATCAAGCATTTACGCGAGCTTGGATTCTCGATCCGGAGGCCAAGTGGGTGCAAGGCGTCTTCTCCAAAGTGAATGCGGCGCCTGCGGGGAGCGAGAGGACGGAGATCGACGAGCTATTGGCGGTCCGCAAGGTGTCTGTTTCGGCAGCGATTCTGGCGAAGAACGAAGAAAGGTGCATTCAGCGATGCATCGAAAGTTTAATCGGAGCGGTTGACCGCATTTATTTGTTCGACACGGGGTCAACGGATCGGACATTAGAGTTGGCCGGTCAATATGGTCAAGTCACCATGATCGGCATTCCGTGGGAAGATGACTTTGCCGCGGCGCGCAATCAAGGATTGCAGCACATTTCCGGCGACTGGGTGCTCTGGGTGGATGCGGATGAATACCTCCATTCGGAGGATAAGGCCAGAGTACGCGAAATCGCAGGTATATTCGATGAAGTCGAACAACCGCCGGTCTTGAATATTTGCCAACTGAATCAGCAGAACGGCCAAACGATTCCGAACTACGGGATCAGCCGAATGTTCCCCACGGGACGCAAGCTTAAGTTTTGGGGGAGCGTGCACGAGCAGGTTGGTTTGGACGATGCCGTGAGCGTGTATGATGGACTGACCTTTAGAACCGCAGTCCGAATCCGACTACACCATGACGGATATGAAACGCATATCGTTGATTTTAAAAATAAACAAAATCGAAATATCGAAATATTAAAAAGGATGATCGAACAGGAGCCGGATAATCCGGGATGGTGGTTGTTTTATGGCCGAGAGCTGATCGGGATTGGCGCATCCGACGAAGTAATCGAGGCGCTTCGAACAGCCGAACGCAAGGCGGAAAATTTCCATCGCTTCGGCAGAATCCTCGATATCCAAATGCTGCTCGTGAAAGTTTATCTCTCCCAAAACAACCTCGAGCAGGCCGAAGCCGTCTGCCGCCGCGCGCTGGACAAGGCGCCGAATTTCCCGGATGCGTTGTTCTACCTCGCCCACATTCAGATGAAGCAAGCCCACGAGCTGCACAGCCAAGCGGAGCGAAACCTCCGGCAGTCGAAGGAGACGGCGGTTACTTACCGGGGCACGGTTTCGGCCGATTCGCACATCGTGGAATGGAAGGCCGATTTAGCGCTCGCCGAAATCGCCTACAGAGCGGGCAAGCTTGCTCCGGCACGCCGTTTATTTCGCGGCCTTGCGTCGCGTTATCCGAATTTGCCCGATCCGCGCAAGCGGCTGGAGCAAATCGAGGAGCAACGCGTGCAATTGAACCGGAACGAGCAATAAGCAACATGGAAGGAAATGCCGAAGCCAAACCCCACTTTGTGGGGTTTTTTGGCGCTAATTCCGCTAATTCTGCGCCCCCACCATAACAATTTCATATCATCTTAAAATTTTGAAACCCCCCATATTAAATTTTTATTACCTTCGTAACAATCGGAAATAGGCTTTTGACGACGCAGCCCGTATGATTCGGATATAAGCGCTTACAAACGGATTTGGAGTGGAGGGAGCGATCAGGTTGTCTAGAAAAGGAATCGGATATGAGCTATGGAAAAATAAATGGTACTACATGATGGCGCTGCCGGGACTCTTGTTTTTCCTCATATTCAGCTACATGCCGCTGCCGGGCGTCGTTCTGGCATTTAAAGATTATAACTTCGCCGACGGCATATTCGGTAGCAAGTGGGTCGGACTGAAAAACTTCGAGTTTTTCTTCAACGGGGATTACGCTTGGAGAACGACGTTCAATACGTTGTTCATCAATGCCAATTACATCGTATTCGGGACGCTTGTGGCTGTCGCGTTCGCCATCCTGCTGAACGAAATTAGAAAAAGCTTCGCGCGCCGTCTATACCAGAGCCTGATGTTTCTGCCTTATTTTTTCTCGGCCATAGTCGTCGGCAATTTCGTTTATTTAATGTTCAGCTCGAAATACGGACTCGTCAATCAAATGTTATCGGCCTTGAACAGTCCGCCGGTCGACTGGTACGCGAACGCTCAATATTGGGTCGCCATCCTGGTCGGCATCTTCATTTGGAAAAATACCGGGTATGCCGTTGTCCTCTACCTGGCCACCATCGTGGGCATCGACGAAGAACTGTTCGAAGCGGCATCGCTCGACGGCGCGAACCGTTGGCAGCGAATTCGTTACATTACATTGCCGCTGCTCGTTCCAACGATGACCATCGTTACGCTGCTGGCCGTGGGCAAAATTTTCTACGGCGATTTCCAAACGATTTATTCCATCGTCGGCGATAACGGCCTGTTGTTCCCGACAACCGACGTCATCGATACATACGTGTTTCGAGCGGTCAAAAATGTCGGAGACATCAGCATGCCTGCCGCCGTCGGGCTGTATCAATCGGTTTGCGGTTTCCTTCTCGTCTTGGCGTGCAATTGGGCGGTCAAAAAATATAATCGGGAAAACTCGTTGTTCTAAAATGGGGTGGCATATACGATGACGAAAGTCAAAACGAAAAAATTATCGATCTCGCAAGCGCTGTTCCATGCCGTTTCGATCGCGTTTTGCATATTTACGACAATTCCGTTCTTGCTCACGGTGATCGTCTCGATTTCGAGCGAGGCGTCGGTCGTGAAGCACGGGTACTCTTTTGTGCCCGATTCGTTCTCCTTCGATTCGTTCCGGCTCATTTTCTCGGGAAGCGAAATTACGAGCGGATACCGGGTATCCGCACTCGTTACCGTGCTCGGCACCGCGCTCGGCCTCTTGTTAAGCGCCATGCTCGCTTACGCGATGGCCGTGCAGAAAGTGAAATACCGGAACGCAATTGCTTTGTTCATCTTTATTACGATGATTTTTAACGCGGGGCTAGTTCCGTGGTATATATTCATGACGAAATATTTGCACCTGAAAAATTCGATCGCAGCTTTAATTTTGCCGATGCTGATCAATCCGTTCCATGTGTTCCTCATCCGGAACTACTTCAAATCGCTGCCGCCTGCCTTGATCGAATCGGCCGAGATGGAGGGGGCCAACCCTTTTTACATTTTTGTGGCCATCATCCTCCCTTTGTCGGCGCCTATTATTGCGACGGTTGCGTTGTTTTATTCGCTCGCTTATTGGAACGATTGGGGATTGGCGTTATGGCTCATCGACGACAGAGGACTGTACCCGCTGCAGTTCATCCTGTTCAAGATTCAGTCGATGATCAACTATATGAGCTCGCAGGGAGGTCAATCGATGGGCAGCCAGATGCTGCCTTCCGAAACGGCCCAGATGGCGATGGTATTGGTTACGATCGGCCCGATTCTGCTTGTGTACCCGTTCATTCAGAAGTATTTCGTCAAAGGCATCATGATTGGTGCCGTCAAAGGTTAGGTTGCAGCCGGATATCCGGTTCAACATAGATTCATAAGGAAAATAAGGAGGGTTTAAGCAGTGGTGAAACAATGCAGCAAGGCACTACTCTGGATGACGCTTGTTTTGATCATCGTCTTGACGGCGGCATGCTCGAAAAATGAAAGCGATTCTGCGAAGAACGGAGGCGATTCCAAGCCGAGCGAGCAAAGTACGACGGATTCGGGCAAGGGGGAAGAGGAAGCCAAAGTGTCGGGAACGGTCAAGTTCGTGCTCCCCGGCGACGCGCCCAAAGATTTGGCAGGCGTGCAAAAAGCGATCGAAGACAAAATGCACGCCGACGGGCTCGATCTCAAGCTGGAGTTCACCTATTTCCCCTGGGATCAATACACGAACAAGCTCAATCTGATCGCCGCTTCGGGTGAAGATTACGATTTGGCCTGGACGCATGTCAGCTGGTTGTCGCAAATCGCTTCGAAGCACGTGGTCGCGCCGTTAAACGAATTGCTGGAGAAATACGGCCAAGATTTGAAGAAAAACATTCCGAACGCGAATTGGCTGAGCGCTTCGATCGACCAGCAAATATACGGCATTCCGACGCTTGTTCCGACTGCGGAGAACAACAACTTTTTTGCCGTACGCACCGATCTGAGAAAGAAATACAATCTGCCGGAGATCAAAACGTTAGCGGATTTTGAAGCGTACCTGGATGCAGTCAAGAAAAACGAACCGGACATGGTGCCGATCGCCAACGACGGAAACCGCGGACTGCTGCGGGAATTCGGGGACGTTTATTTGCCGGTAGGCGATATGGTCGTAGGCCCGGCTTACATCGATCCCGCCGATCCCGAGCTGAAGGTGAAAAACTTCTACGAGTCGGACATTTTCAAAAACATCGTCGTCACGAAGCGTAAATGGTATACGAACGGCTGGATGCCGAAGGACGCGCAGGAGATCAAAGATCCCGAAGCCGCGCTGAACAACGGCAAAATCGCCGCGATCTGGTCCAACGTGCTGAAAACGACCGAACGAATCGACGCTTTCAAAAAAACGATGCCTAACGGGAAGCTGGAAGAAGTGTTCCTGAATCCCGGCAATCCCAAATACGTGTTCGAAGCCGCTTCCAACTTATTGTCCGTATTTTCGACGAGCAAAAACCCGGCAGCTGCCGTCGCTTTCGTCAACTGGTTCCGAAGCAGCCAAGAGAACTATGACCTCGTCTCCTACGGCGTCAAGGACGTGAACTATAAGCTGGATGGTACCGCTGTTTCGACCGAAGGCATTGCCGAGAACCAATCGTACAACCAAGTATACTGGGCATGGGATGACATTCGGATGAAGCATTTCAGCAAAAATGTCGACCAGACGCTCACTGACGTCTTAAAATCTTGGGATCAAAATGCCGTCGAAGCGCCGATGCTCGGCTTCCGGTTTAATGCGGATCCCGTGAAGTCGGAAATGTCGCAAATCAATGCGGTTGAACGGGAATACGTCGACCCGGCGTATGCCGGATTTACCGATTACGACAAGTTTTTCCCGGATTTCAAGAGCAAGCTGCAATCCGCCGGCATCGATAAAGTCATTGCCGAAATGCAAAACCAATTAAACGATTTTATGGCGAAAAAAGCAGCGAAATAATGTGCAAACAACGCAAATCATGCATCTGACAATCGTATCGGAGGTGTTTTCTTTGAAGGGGAGAGGGAAGTTTTCACTAATGATCGTTTTATGCGCTGCACTTCTGTTAAGCAGCTTTGCATGGCCCGGCGTGACGGTGCAGACCGCGTATGCTGCGGATACGGGTAACTTGGCGCAAGGCAAGCCGGTAACGGCAAGCAGCTCGCTGCCGCAGCATCCGCCCAACTACATGACCGACGGCAGCCACAATACGATGTGGTCGACAAGCGATACAGGATGGCGGAGCAGTCCCTATGCCGACGAGTGGGCGATGGTCGATCTCGGGGAAGCGAAGGACATATCGCGTTGGATCGTTTACCACGCTGCGCAAGGTGATTGGTCGACCAAAGATTTTCAACTGGAATACAGTACCGGCAATGAAAATGGCCCTTGGGAAACGGCCGATACGGTTGTCGGCAATCCGTACGACATTACGGACCGCATCTTGCCTTCATCCGTGAATGCCAGGTACGTAAGGCTGCACGTCACGAAAAAAACGGCCGACGGCGTCGATTGGCCCGCGGTTCGGATCGACGAGCTGATGCTGTTCTCGCAGGCGACGATCACCCCTGAATTGACGGCGAATCCAGCTCCGGGCACGGTGACGAAAGGGACGAAGGTGGCGCTAAACAGCTCGCTCGGCACGGCATCAATTTATTATACGATCGACGGCAGCGATCCGGAAACGTCGCCGACAAGGTTGAAATATGCGGAGCCGCTCGCCGTTGACTTCGACGTCACATTGAAGGCAATTGCGGTGGATGAACTGGGCGGGGGAAAAAGCGAGGTGCAAACGTTCGTTTATACCGTGCCCGAGGATGACCTGGGCCAATTTTCGAACCTTGCCCTTGGCGCCACTGCAACGATGACGGAGCCGGCGGGCTGGGGCAACGTCGCCCAGCGGGCAATCGACGGGAACAGGGGCACTTACGCGCAGCCGGAGCAATTCGTGCTGTGGGACTTAATCGTCGACCTGGGAACGAAGCAGCCGGTCAACTACGCCGTGCTGCGCAAAAATCCCGACCATGTCAATTACATCAGCAAGTTTACCATTGACCTGTCCGATGACGGCATGAACTGGACAACGGTTGCGGAGGAGCAAGCCAACGACGATCTGAAGGACCGGCTCTATAAGTTCCCTGCGACGGAAGCCCGGTACGTCCGATTGCATCAAATCGAGAAGACCGGCTCCGCCGCAGCGATCTGGGAATTTGAGCTATACAATACGGCCGTGACGCTTCCGGTTGACGCCGACGTCCCGCCGGGAACGGTGGCCAGCGGCTCCGCGGTCAAATTGACTTCACCACAGCAGGGCGCGTCGATTTATTACACGACCGACGGAAGCGATCCGAAGACGTCGGGGACGCGGCGGACGTATGAGCAGCCTCTCGTGCTGGGAGCGAACGCGATACGTACGGAGATCGCCATCAAAGCCTATGCCGCGACACCGGGCAAGACGGACAGCCAAGTGAAATCGTTCGTGTACCAGGTTGTGCCGATTACGGCAACGCCTCCTGCCGGATACGTGGCGGCGGATACGGACGTCGTCCTGGCAAGCACGGTGCAAGGCGCGGCGATCTATTATACGACGGATAGCACAGATCCTCTGACCTCGCCGACGAAACGACTTTACGCCGATCCGATCCGAATCGGCTCCGACATGGTCGTCAAGGCATATGCCGCCACGGCGACGGAGGAGAGTCTTGTCGTTACGATGCCGTACACGATATCGCAGGACGAAACGAACATTGCCTTGAACAAGACAGCGTCCGCTTCCGGTGAAGATCCTTCCGGTCCTGCGGCGAACGCGGTTGATGGCAACGAGGCGACCGCCTGGATTGCCGGCAATACGTCGACCGGCAATTGGCTGCAGGTCGATTTGGGCGGCAGCTACGATCTGTCGGGAACGAAGATCGTTTGGAACGAAGCGAACAAAAATTTCAAATACCGGATCGAAGCATCTTCCGATGCGCTGCATTGGTATACGGTCGTCGACAAAACGAACATCGCGGATCGCGTGTCGGAACAGCAGGACTCGTTCCTGCAAGCGTCAAGAAGATACGTGCGGGTCACGGTGACGGGCCTCGAGCTGGGGAGCAAGGCGGGAATCAAGGAATTCGAGGTGCGCGGACGCCAGAGTGCTCCATTACCCCAAGTTCCGGTTGGCCCCGAGACAAATGGCTGGCCGCGTCCGGTCATCGCACCGCTGCCGTCGGCTGTTCCGGGCGTGTCCGAGCCGATTATCAGCTTGAACGGGACGTGGAAGTTCACGCAAAATCCGGCTCAAGGCTTCTGGCGGAACAGCACGGACGCTTCCGTCTGGTCGGACGTGAAGGTGCCGGCCAACGTGGAGGTGCTTGGCTTCGACATTCGCGGTCCGCAAGGCGGCGACTGGTTCCCGAAGGTTAATATCGAGAATGCATATAAAAAATCGGTATTCATTCCTCAAGACTATGCAGGCAAAAAAGTGCTTCTGCGCTTCGAAGCGGCGTTCAACTACGCCCGCGTATGGGTGAACGGGCATTTGGTGCGCGAGCATCGGGGCGGCTTCACGACGTTTGACGCCGATATTTCCGATTACGTGACGCCGGGGGAAAGCGCATGGATTACGGTGGGATTGACCGCCGAAACGGGATTCGTCGAATACCAGCACGTGCGCGGGCTGATCGGCGAAGTCAAGATGTTCGCTACCCCAAAAAGCTACATGACTCGCTTGCACGCGGAGACGACGTTCGACGCAACGTATACCGATGCCGTCCTGCACGTGAATACCGGCATGCTGTTCACGAATGACGGCCCGAATGCGGAAGTCGCGCTGCGGCTTGTCGATCCGGCAGGCACGGAGGTGCCGATTTCGCCGTCCGTCATTTCGCTGTCGGAGGCGCAGTCTGACGCCGGGGTGGACATTCCGGTCGCGCACCCACGCAAATGGGATGCCGAGCATCCGAATTTGTATACCTTGGAAGCTGCCGTGAAGGTGAACGGGGAAACGGTTCAGACCGTTACCCGCAAGATCGGCTTCCGGATGGTCCAGGTCGTCGGCAACAAAATGTTCGTCAACGGCAAAGAAGTGAAGCTCCGTGGCGTGAACTGGCATCAATCGACGCCGCTGACCGGCGTGGCTGCAGACCGGGAGCATGACCGAGAATCGCTCGTCAAGCTGAAAGCGGCGAACGTCAACTACATTCGGGCGTCCCATTGGCCGCAATACGAATACGTTCTCGATATCGCCGACGAGCTGGGCTTTTATGTCGAACAAGAAAACTCCATCATGTTCGTGAATGATTCCCGGACGGATGACCCGCGTTATCTGAACAATTACATGGGCCAATTTTCCGAAACGATCGAGAAGGACCGCAGCCACCCGAGCATCGTAATCTGGTCGCTCGGCAATGAGAGCAGCTGGGGGAACAATTTGACGGCTACCCATAATTACGCCAAACAAATCGATCCGTCACGGCCCGTCAAATTCAGCTTCGGGGTGAATGCGCCGGCGAATTACAACGATTTGTTCAGCATCCATTATACGCCGTACGGCGAACGAATCGGCAGCCATGACAAGCCCGAGCTGTACGACGAGTATGCGCACGATTACGTGTATTATGGCGACTGGATCGACAATGATCCGGCATACCGGGATTTTTACGGCGAAGCGATCAAGCGGCTGTGGGACGACTTGTACAGAACGCCGGGCGCGCTTGGCGGAGCGATATGGCATTCCAGGGATCTGGTCTTCTACGGTCCGAACGGCATATGGCCCGGATTCCAAGTAACCTGGGGCATCCTCGACGAGTGGAACTGGGAAAAGCCGGAATATTGGAACGTGAAGAAGGCGTATTCGCCCGTCAGCATCGTCAACAACGAATTGCCCGAACCCGGGCCGGGTAAGCCGCTTTCGATTCCGGTCGAAAACCGGTTTAATCATACGAACCTGAATGAAATCATGGTCGAATGGAATGCCGGCAACAAGTCGGGCACGATGGCGGGACCTTCGGTCGAGCCGATGAGCAAGGGCGAGCTCGTCATACCGGCGAAGAATTGGAAGCTGGGCGATTCGGTCCACCTGAAGTTTTACCGCAGCGGCCGAACCGCGGCGGATCAGCCAATCGACGAATACGAGCTGACGGTTGGCCACAAAATCACGGAAGCATGGGAACCGCAAGGGAGTGCACCGAAGATCGAAGAAACCGGCAGCGAGCTAGCCGTATCTGGCAAAGACTTCAAGCTGACCTTCAGCAAAACGACAGGCTTGATCCGTGAAGGCATCTATAACGGCGAGTCGCTGCTCAAGGGAGGCCCGTTCCTCGATATGGGCTATACCGCAAGGCTTGCGCCATGGACATTCACCTCGATCAACGGGGCAAAATCCGGCAAAGAGGCAGTTGTCGCCATTTCCGGCAAATACGGAAACACGGTCGTCGATTACCAGCTTCGTATTGACGGTAAAGGGTTGATCCAGACGACGTATACGATAACGAACCCGCCTTCGGATTTTGACGCTGTTGGCGTCTCCTTCGACGTCGCTGCCTCCGCCGATCGGATGACGTGGGTCAGAGACGGACAGTGGGCGTATTATCCGGACGACCAGATCGGCCGCAACGAAGGGACTGCCTACAAACATCGCAGCAACGGCGAGGAAGCTTACGGCGTCAAGCCGGATTGGGCTTGGAAGGACGATGAAAAAGCGGGGCAAGGCACTGCCGATTTCCGAGCTTCCAAGACGAACTTCTATTACGCGTCGCTGATCGACGGCGCAACAGGCAATCGGATTACGGCGCAGGGCGACGGCTCCGGCTCGGTTCAAGCGACGGTTAACGCTGACGGAACGATCCGCTTCCATATCCGCAACATCTGGTCCCATCCGCCGGGATTCCCGGGCTGGGTCGAAGCGAACCCTGTGCGCAAGCCGATCGCAGTCGCTTCCGGCTACACAGGCATCGCGCGAATCAAGCTCGACGACCGCGACCGGTTCGAGTTCGATTATGAACGAGTGCCGCAATATTTGAGCGATCTCGATTGGGTTTCGGCAACGACGGGATGGAGCACGGTGAACAAGGACTCCGCCGCCGACGGCAACGTGCTCACCTTGTTCGACGGCAAGGGCAGCCGCTCTTACGATAAAGGCGTCGGCACCCATGCGAATTCGGAGATCGTATACAACATCGCCGGACAACATTACGACCGGTTCGAAGCGGTTGTCGGCATCGACCAGGAAACCGGCGGTGGCAGCGTCATATTCCAGGTTTGGGCGGACGGCGTCAAGCTGTTCGACAGCGGACGCATGGACAATAAAACGGCAGCCAAACCGGTAAGCGTCAATATCGCCGGCCGAAGCGAGCTGAAGCTGATCGTCACCGATGCGGGCGACGGACATGCGAACGATCACGGCGATTGGGCGGACGCCAAATTGATCCGATCCGGCCGTAAGTAACGTCTTCCGGCACAGCTTCCGGACGAAGCATTTACCCGGTCTTTTTTCCAAAGCGAGAAAGACCGGGCCTCTTTTTTTCAAATCGCCGGAAAGGAATCGTTATCCCTTTGTCAAACTAATACATACGCCATCCCATGCAACATGCCAAAGGAGTATGTGTCCGATGAAATCTTTCATGACGAAGCCGATTGCGAGGAGAGGAAGCTTCCTCTTCCGACTCATCGTTGCGAACACCGTTGTATTCGTGAGTTCCCTGCTCCTCATTTCCGCCGTGAATTATGTTTACACAACGACGAGTACCGAGAAACAAATATCGGAAACGTACAAGAAGTGGCTCTCGCAAACGGATTACAATATTTCGACTTTATATGAAAGAGCGTTCCAAATCGGCGAACAGCTGCTGAGGGACAGGTACATCAATAAAGGGTTGTATTCCAATACGCTGGATCCGGCGGATTCGATGACCGTCTCCGAGAGGCTGCGCGACACGATCATCGTCAACGATTTCATCCATTCGGTCTACCTGTACAACGGGCAAACGCGGAAGTTTATTCACACGATTTCCCAGGACGTCGACATTCCGACGATCGATCCGGATGCCCGGGCATTGATCGACGTGCGGAAAAACGCGCACAAAATGGTATTTTTACCCCATAAGCAGCTGTACGTATACAATAACAAAGTTTATGAAAACGATTTATTGTCGCTCATCTTCACAATTTCGGACGCTAAAACCGAATACGCCATCTTTATCAATATAAAACTGAGCGCCGTGCAAGATTTGTTCAACAAGATGGGCAATTCGACGTACTCCAATTTCATGATCGTCGACAAAAACGGAGTCAACATCATCCACGGGGAAAGACCGGGCTGGTTCATGAGCAACATCGGCAGCCAGCCGTATATCGATAAAGTCATCCGCAGCAGCGATACGAACAATAATTTTATAGAGACCGTCGACGAAAACAAATCGTTAGTCACCTACGTTTACAACGAAAAACTCGGATGGTATTTGATCAATACGACCCGTTACGACTATTTGACCCGGGACAGCTTTATTTTGCAGCGCAACATCATAACCGTTTCCTTGCTTGTTCTGCTTGTCAGCATCGTGGCGACGGTACTGATGAACCGGAAAGTTTACGGGCCTTTTGCAAGCGTTGTCAAAATGATCCGGGGAACCGATAACGTGAATCCGTCCGCGGCGGGGGGGAACGAGGTCGAATATATTAGCGGCGTATTTAAAGGGCTGATCGGCAAAGTCACTTCGCTCGAAGATTCCGTAAGCAAAGATCGTCGGAAATTGAAGGAAAGCTTCATCAAGGATGCACTGAACGACGACTCAGTCATCGACGAAGAGAAGCTGCCGACCGCATTCGAGCGGTATGGCATCGCATTGAATCCGGCCGATATGCGGGTCATTGCCTTTACGATGGTCGGAGTGAGCGAGAGCGCGCCGGATCAGCCCGATACGGGAATCGCTTTTGTCAAAGACGCCATGGCCGAGCTTGCCGTTCGCGTATTTCAAGAGAATTTGGAAAAGGCGGATACGGGAAACCATTCGTTTGCCATACTGATGAATAATCGTGCCGACTTGATGATCGAAGACAAGACAAGCGAATTTGTAAATAAGGTAGAGAGCATGATGAATATTTCGCTGCTGGCCGGCATCGGAATCGGCGTGTCCTCGTTTGCGAATCTGTCCCGCTCGTACGAAACGGCCAAAGAGGCGCTCTCCTACCATTATCTGCTGAACGAGGAACGCGTTTTCGATTACGAGGCGATTCAAAGCCGAATCGACAAGTCGTACCGGTATTCCGCCAAGCGGGAGTCCGCACTGTTCGATGCGATCAGGTTAAACGATACGGCGGCTTGTCACCGGATCATCGAGGGATGGTTCGGCGAATTGCAACATTGCAGCATGAGCGATGTTCAGAACACGCAGCATCAACTGCTCTACCGGATTGAAAGCGAGTTTCGCGGGGGGGCGGATTTTGCCGAATTCCTCACGGACTTGGGCACTCAGTCAATGGCTGAAGCCATTGCAGAGATACGTGCGTTTAGGCAAGCGGAGCAATTTTATATGCGGCTTGCGGAGTATATCGTTCATCAACTGAAGAAGGACCGGTACAGGGACAGCAGCGGCATCGTCAAAAATGCTTGCGCTTATATCCAGATGAACTACACGAACGGCGATCTATCGGCGGACTCCGTCGCGGCGGCGCTGCATATTTCCGTTCCTTATTTCAGCAAGCTGTTCAACGAGCATATGAAAATTACGTTTACGAATTACGTGACGGGACTGCGCATCCAAGAGGCGGAAGAGCTGCTGCTCACTACGCCGCTTAGCGTCAAGGAGATCGGCGAATCGGTCGGTTTTTTGAACAGCTCTTATTTCATAACGGTGTTCAAGAAGAAGTACGGCGTTTCTCCGAACCAATTCAGGCAGACGAAAAAAGCGGAATCCTGCGAATGCACATGACTTTCGCCATTTCGCCATCTTGAAAATGTTACCTCGCACATGACTGGGGTGACTACTTAACGTGACTTTTTCCCATTACAATGAACCTATCAAACGAACGAGAAAACGGGGAGAGTTACGAGATGAAATCAACGATGAAAAAAACTACGCGCAAAAAGGCGATCGCTTTAACGGCTGCATTATGTTTGGCTTTGGCGCTGACTGGCTGCGAAAATCCAGTGCAAAGCTTGACGAACGGCATCAAGGACGGTGTCACGGGCGAAAATTCCGGATCGGGCAAGCTGAGGACGGTAGGTTCGAAAGCTTTTTCCATCGACGATATCGAAGAGATTAAGATCGATACCAATACGGCCACCGTTTCCATTAAGGAAACGACGGGCAACGAATTGAAGGCGGAGTTTGAGGTCGACGAGGCGATCGAGCATGATTTTACTTTCGAGGGCGATGTAAAAGGCGGCGTCTTGCACATTAAAGCCAAGGAAAACGGGAAGAGTAGCCTATCCTTTAACAAAGGAACAGGGCAGCGCAAATTGACCATTGAGCTGCCGCAAAAAACGCTGAAACGGTTTCACCTCGAAAACGAGCTTGGCGATGTAACGGCCAAAGGCCTTCATGCGGATCAACTTCGTGTCTCGACGCAGCTTGGGGACATTCAACTGGAACAATCGTCGGGCGATCTCGACCTGAACACGCAAGCAGGCGATATCGAGCTGTCGCTTTCTGAGCTTAAGGACAATATGAACTTGAATACCGAGCTGGGCAACGTGACCGTCGAACTGCCGGAGAAGCCGGCTTCGCTCAAGCTGAATCTGAAGACGGAGCTTGGCATTGTATCCGAATCGTTCTCCGATGTCGATTATTCGACAAAAAGCAAAGCCGAAGTGATCGGCACCATTGGCGAGGGCAATCCGAAGCTTGATGCGGTAAGCAAAATGGGAGACATTAAAGTGAACGTGAAATAGCTTGAACAATCGAGCGGCGGCGGTCCCGAAACAGGGGCTGCCGTTTTTCTACGTTGTAAACATGTTCCGTTCTAGGGTTTGCTATTGTTTTCTGTTAAAATGAGAAGGCAAATTATTACACGGAAAAGGTCGTTTCCCGCATGATGCGAAAATTGCTTTCGATTGGAGCCGCGATAGGTTTTGCTGTTTTTCTAATGTATGCTTCGTACCGTTCCGGCCTTTTTTTCGACCGTTATTGGTACAAGCCGCACTTGCTGCTGTACGTCGCGTTTTTGGCATGGCTGCTTGCGGCGATCTTGAAGCGCGGCCGTTCCGCTCCGCTTCCATGGCATACTCTGCTCCCATTCGGCATGGGGGCGTTATATTTGTTGCATTTGTCCGTACCGACGGAGTCGGTTCAAGGAACGATCGAGCAGGCGATGCGATGGTTCAGCTACGGCTCGTTTTTCGTATTGTTCCTGGCATTTTCCCGGCAACTTACGTTCAGGGTTTGGCTTCATTATGCGTTTGCCACCGTTGGTTTGTTCGTTGGCGTCGGGGCGTTTCTGGGCATGTACGGAATCATCGACTTTCAGGATATTGTGCAGGTTACGCAGGATGAGCGGTTATCCAGCCTAGGTATGAGGCTCGCCGGTTTTTTTCAGTATGCGAATACGTTCGGTGCGGTGATCGGCGCATTTCTGTTATATCATTTGGTGTATTTGGCGCGTCAAGAAACGGATCGCGGCTTTCTGCGCACAGCTTCCGCACTGCTGCTTATCGCGCGGCTTGTTCCGTACGGAACCGCGATCATGCTGACGGAATCACGTGGGGCATGGCTTTCGTTCCTCATTGGATGGCTTCTCGGCTTCGTGCTGCTCCGTTCGGAGATGAGGCTGCGGTATGCAGCATATACAGCTCTGACCGGTTGTTTGGCAGCGGTCGCATACGGTGGTATCGTCCGGGAATATGCACATCACGTGCAGCATCCTGGGGGATTGGGACTTATTTTATTTACCGTTGCGGGTACGGCTGCCATGTTCGGATTAAGGATCGTGATAAATCGACTGCCGAAGCATCGATTAACGGCAACGAATCCTGCACGGTTACTGGGGCTTTCGGTGGCTGTGGCGGCGGCGGGAGCGATCGGATTGCTGCTGCTTTTGCCCGGAACGGCCGGCGAACGGATCACGGGCAATTATGATACGGCGGCTTCGCGGACTTTGTTTTACAAGGATGCCCTTGTTATGTTTCGCGATGCTCCGCTGTTCGGTTACGGAGGAGACAGCTGGAAAATGCTGTTCACTTCCTACGAACGGGGACCTTATGTCGGCAGCGAGGTACATAGCGGTTATTTGGACGTATTGCTCGATCTTGGTATTGTCGGGGCAATTATTTTTGCGGCGATGCTAATCGTTTGGGCTTTGCGGCTATGGCGTGTGAATCGTCTCGCTCTGCCGCCGCTATCGCTTTTATTCGCACATAGCGTCATCGACTTCGATATGTCCTACGGTTTTTTCTGGCTGATGGCGTTATGGTTGATAGGTTCGGGTATGGCGGAAGGGGAGAAGGAAGGGCTTGCTGTTTTTGTGACTGAACCTGCGCAACGGCTCACCAGAAGGAACTTGCTCTCGCATGCAGCGCTTGCTGCGGCTGTCGTCTTTGTTGTTGCCGGCGGGTGGTTTGCACTGCATGGCGAATGGTCCCGTATGGAGCTTGCCGCCGGAAAAGCGGCGGAGAACGATGCGGATAGGGTGCGGCATTTGGACGCCGCCGTACGGCTGTATCCATATGACAGCTCCGTACGCCTCCAACTGGCGAAGCGGCTCTCGCCGGTCGATGCCCGAATCGTGCTCGAAGACGGCTTAACGTTTGAGCCGCGCAATGTGAAGCTTCATTGGGAGCTTGGCCAAATCTATGCGAATCTGGAGCAGATGGGGGAGGCTGCGAAGTGGATGGGGGCGGCCGTCCAGGTCGATCGTTTCGATAAAGAGAAGCAAACGCGTTTTATCGAGACGTTGACGAAGGCTGCGGAAAGGCAAATGTCTACCGGCAAGCCTCAGCTTGCAAGAGAACTCGCTGAACAGGCGATCGAGGCCTACGACAGCTACGCAGATCTTGTGGCGACCGTCGAGCGGATGAACGATACGCCGAACGGCAAAGAATTCGGGATGACGTTAGCCGCCAAGCTGGCTGCCGCACAGAGCATGCATATGATGGGCAATTACGAGGATGCGCGGCATCTGTTCGCCGACGTCGCGGCGGATGGCGATGACGAGCAGCGGGAGCAAGCTTCATATTATCTTGGCCTATATTCGAACTAGCCGGTCGTATCGGATCGTTTAGAAAATCCCCTTCCCGGAAGCGGGTACATTTCCAACGTGTACTTTACTCCGAAAGGGGATTTTGCATGTTGAGATCCTTATTTCGTTCCGTATGCGCACAAATCGATTTTTTGCCCCGATATTGCGCTTTCGATCGCCCCGAGCACCATCGCGATGCTCTGGATGTTGTCGGTACTGTCGGTTTCGGCTTTGCGGCCCTCGATCAGCGCGGCGAACATTTCGTCCAGGCATCCGGCATGGCCTTCGCGCCCCGTCCAAGTCAATTCGCCTTCTATCCGCTCGTATTCCCGCGTGAATCGCCCTTCCTGCTCCACGGCGGCGATCACTTCCGCATACGGCGCATCGGTGCCGTTCCAGATGGCCGTTCCTTTGCTGCCCGTTACGCGCCAATCGGCTTCCCACGATGTCGACGCGCCTTCCGCGCACCAGGAGCCGCGATAGCAGAATACGGAGCCGTCGGACATTTCAAAGATGCAGATGGCGGACGCATTTCCTTTATACCAAGAACCCGGAGGATTAAACTCGTGGCAATATACCGATACAGGGTCCGCGCCCAGAATGAACCGCGCTTGGTCGAACGTATGAATCGCCATATCGAGTATAAGTGGGCTGTCCATTATTTCGCGGAATCCGCCGAAATGCGGGCCTAGAAAAAAATCGGCGCCGATATATCCCGGCTGTCCGATCGCTCCGCCTTGGACAAGCTCCCGAAAGGCGCGAATCGTTCGGATATACCGGCGGTTCTGCATGACGGCGTGCGATCTTCCTGTTTCCCGGGCTGTTAGCAGGATGGAGTAAGCTTCATCCATCGTCGCCGCCATCGGTTTTTCGCCGAACACGTCGCAGCCTGCTTTCATGGCCGCCGTACATACCTTCTCGTGAGCGGAGGGGACCGTCACGTCAAACACCAGATTGGCTCCCGTCTCGGCCAGCGCCTGATTCAGGTCTGTATAGATTCCAGCTTGAAGCCGGTGCCGTTCGGCCATCGCTCTCGCATTCGTTTCCACCATGTCGACAAGCGCCACAATCTCCGCATCCTGCCGTTCCAGGGCGTACTGCACCCACGTATTGGACATGCCGCCGCAGCCGACAACGGCAATTTGGAATCGACTCATGTTGTAATCCTCCTTTGTAGCTGATACCCTGATTATAACCGGAATACGGATATCCATGCCTTATCCGATCTTGCTCTATATTTGCCCGATCTTGTCTTGGAGTGAAAGGAGGCCGGAGGTCGTCATGACCGATGATCAACAATGGCTTCGTGAAAATACGAAATTGCCGAGCACGTATTATCCGGTCAATCTGTTCCGGAACCGGGCGATCGACAATCGGACAGGCTCCCAGGTCATGCATTTGCACTGGCACGACCATTTCGAGATCATTCTGACCGTGAAAGGCCGTGCCGTTTTTTACATCAACAGCTGCCCATATGACGTCGCTCCGGGCGACCTGTTGTTCGTCCATCGCGGGGAACTGCATACCGGCTATTCCGCCATGGATGGAGAGACGGAATACGTTTCGGTTGTGTTCAACCGCGCCCTGCTTATGCCACATCACCCCGATCCGGCCTTCGACGAATATTTGCGGCCGTTGTTGGACGGGCAATCCCGATTGCCGAGCAAGATCGAACGGGATACCGAAGCATACCGCGACTCTATCGGCTGGCTGCGGATGTGCATTGCCGAATTTGAGACCAAGAAGCCTGCTCACGAGTTGTCCGTCAAAGCGTTGCTGCTGCTGTTCCTAACGAACTTGACCCGGGCGAACACTTTAGCGGATCCCGGCGATGGGCATAAGAACGGCGCGCTCGCCAATGTTTACGCCGAACGAATAAAAACCGCTATCGACTATGTCGAGCGGCATTTGGGCGAGACGATTTCCATCGGGCAAGCGGCTGAGCTTGCCGGCTGGTCGCCGTATTATTTTTGCAAAAAATTCAAGCAAGTCACCGGAAGAACATTCGTCGAATATGTCAACATGCAGCGGATGAACGAAGCGGAGAAGCTGCTTCGAAGCTCCACGCTTACTCTTGAACTCATTGCGGAAAAGGTCGGCTTGGGCAATGCGGCCTATTTGACGAAGCTGTTCAAAAAATATAAGGGCTGCCCGCCCTCCCGATATTTTAAATAATCCGTTCAGCCTCCGAATGCGTCGCGAAACGCCTTGGACAAGGCGACGCGGTCGACGTTCCACAAGGCGGCGACCTCGGCGCTGACGTTGTCGTCCCACCAGTCGGAGAGCAGCTTATGGTTGCTGCTATGCTCCGAAATCCACGGTAGGTTCAGCAGAACTTTTTGGTAATACAAGGTTTCGGCCTGCTCGATCAGTTCCGGTTTGATCCAAACGTTCAGCCGTTTGACCGTTCGATACAATTCTTTGCTGCAGGCTCGGCGTATTTTGCGAGCGGTCGGCAAGTTTTGCGTATGTTTTTCTTGGTTCGGTTTCATGTAGCGCACCGTCTCCTCTCTACACTATACATATGCGGAGAGAGGCAGGCGGGCGACAAGAGCGGGCTTGACCGCATCAATCCACGACGATATACCCCACCATCGGCCCGTTATGGGCCATATCCGGATGCGCGAGACAAACGATCCGATATATACCTTCTTCTTGCGCCGTAAACCGCACGACCGTTTCTTTTCCTTTGGTCACTTCGCCTTTAATGTTCAAGCCTTCGATGACGAAGGGATGGCTTGCGCCGTTAATGCCGGTAATGTGCAAAGCGACGGGCTGCCCGTGCTGTACGTATACCGTTCCGGGGTCCCAGCGGTAAGCTTCGATTTTTTTGCCGTTCGGCAACGTCGAAGAAAATTCGCCGGTCACCAGATGTATCGTTTGTTCTTTTACCGGTGCGCCGTCAACGGCTTTGGTTTGATTCATTTGCAGGTAAAGGGCGACCATGACGATAAGCGATACGACGGTAAGAAACAGCCTGACATGGTTTTTGTTTACGATGAATACTTTGGACACGCGATCCACCTCCGGACAAAGTCGTCCGTCGGCATGCCGGCTGTTTATGCCGTTCCGATGCCGGACAGACCCTAGTCCATAGTATGCGGAGGCTTGTCAAGGCATGACCGGACCAAACCATTTTTTCGGGGAACTACTCTGAAACTTTTTCATAGAAACTATTCGTCCTGCCGATCGTCATAGTAATAGGAGACTGCGGATCGGCAGCCCATGCCGCGCATCAACTGGCTGGAATGTCTGTCCGTATGGTAAAATAGTATAGATTATGCCAACATCATTTTAGGAGATGAACATGGGACATTTTATGGATCAAATTCACGAATGGATTAATCAACTGTTTATTTGGATTCGGGAATTAGGGTATTTCGGCATTATGCTCGGGCTCATGATCGAGGTCATTCCGAGTGAAATCGTGCTCGCCTACGGCGGATATTTGGTTCATGAAGGAAAAATATCGTTTATCGGCGCGGTCATCTTCGGCACGATCGGCGGCGTAATCGCCCAAATTTTCGTGTACTGGATCGGCAGGTACGGCGGAAGGCCGTTTTTGGAACGGTACGGCAAATATATTTTTATTCATAAGAAGCATATCGATTTGTCGGAGCAGTGGTTCAACCGTTATGGAACCGGCGTTATTTTTACGGCCCGATTCATTCCGGTCGTTCGCCATGCGATATCGATTCCAGCGGGCATTACCAAGATGCCGCTCGGCAAATTCACGTTATTGACTACGCTCGCGGTGATTCCGTGGTCAATTCTGTTTGTATACTTAGGCAATATTCTTGGAGAGCATTGGGATCAGATCGACGAGAAGGCTGCGCCGTATGTTCAGCCTGCTTTGTTAATCGCGCTGGCGCTGCTTGTTGTTTATTTCGTCGTCAAATATTTGCGGAACCGCGGCAAATCGGTGTAGTATACGGGGAGAGGCATCACACTAACTTTATGAAAGCGAGGTCCTTACGATGGGCAAAAATTTAGCCGATAAGCTTAGAACGGGCATCAGCCCGCAGCAATTTATCGATAGCATGGAGAAGAACCAGGACAAGTTCCTGGATTGGTACGGCAAATTCGAATGGCCGAGCGAGGAGGATCGCGAGTACTACGAATCGCTGAACAATCGCGACGATTTGCGCTGCCTCATCGTGGCTGCGGATTGGTGCGGCGACGTCGTGCGCAACATTCCGGTCGTATTCAAGGCGCTCGAAAATTCCGGCATCCCGGTGGAAGTGCTCATCATGGAGCAAAATCTCGACGTCATCGACCAGTTTCTGACGATGGGCGGCCGATCCATTCCGGTCGTCATCTTCACGGACACGGGCGGCCATGTGCTCGGCACATGGGGACCGCGGCCGGCTCACGTACAAGCCGTTATGGTGAAGTTCAAGCAGGAAAATCCGGACCGCGAAGCGTCCGACTATCAGGACAACCTGACGGCGACGCGCGCCGAAATATTGCGTCAATACGGGGAAGGAACGGCATATCAAGCGGTTATCGTCAAAGAACTTCGCGAGCTGCTGTCGTCATTGTAAGCCATGCTGAAAATCGAAGCCTTCTCGTTAGGACAACTGCAGACCAACGCATACTTATTGACCAACACGGAGACGAATAAAGCGATCGTCATCGACCCGGGGCAAAATCCGAAGGCGCTCGTTCGCCGACTGGAAACGGTCGAGCTCGAAGCGATCGTGCTGACGCACGCCCATTTCGACCATATCGCAGGCGTGGATGAAATCCGCAAGCTGAAAGGCTGTCCGGTTTACGTTCACGATCTTGAAGCGGAATGGCTGACGAATCCGAAGCTGAACGGATCGCTTCGCTGGCCTGCGGTTACGGAGCCGATCTCGACCGATCCGGCCGAATATGCGCTTGCGCATGGACAGAAGCTGAAGCTGATCGATACCGAGTTCCGGGTATTCCATACGCCGGGCCATTCGCCGGGCAGCGTATGCTTGCTGCACGATAACCATTTGTTCGGTGGGGACGTATTGTTCCGCATGTCAGTGGGACGCACCGATCTGCCGGGCGGGAACCAGCGGGATTTAATCGATTCGATCCGCGGAACGTTGTTCAAGCTGGACGATGCCGTGCAAGTTTACCCGGGACATGGACCCAAAACGACGATCGGGTACGAGAAACAAAATAATCCGTACGTATAAAAGAACGCTCGCCGGGCTAAATAAGCTTGGAATACAACGACAAGATAGTACCCTGAAAAGAAACCTTGTTAACTCAAGGTTTTTTCTTTTTTCTAGGGAGTTTCTTGTCGTTTTTTTTATGAACAAAAATGTACCACAAAATCATTATATCGAAAAAATATATTCATACGTTATATCTTTTTGATATAATAAAAACGATCAAACATAAAAAGGAGGCAATATACCATGTTTAAGAGTGGCAATGCGACTGTCATGGTAGCGGATTTCAAAAAGGCAGTAAAATTTTATGTCGAAACCCTTGGATTAAAGCTTCAACACGAAATGGACGGGCATTTTGCGCAGATCGAAGCACCGGGATTGACGATTGGTATCCTACATCTTTCAGGTGACCAAGGTGTTAAACCGGGAACATCGGGTAGTATGTCTATTGGATTTGAGGTAGAGGAATTGGAGTCTGCCATCGAGACACTGAAATCCCGGGGTGTTCAATTCCATGATTATGTAGAAGGCCAAGCGGCCCAAGTCGTACACTTTAGCGATCCTGACAGTAATACCCTTTACTTGGTTTGTAATCGTTAAGCCAAGGAGAGAATAAGGGACAATGAAAAGAGGAGTCTTCTCATGACACCAAAAACAAACGTCAACATGGTTGTTATAGGGCTGCTGGCGGCGATGTTCATCGGCGCGTTGGACGTGACCATCGTCGCCACCGCCACGCCGCATATTATCGCGGATTTGCATGGTGAGAGCCTGTTCAGTTGGGTATTCGCGGTTTACACGTTGACCACCTGTGTGGCGGTGCCTATTTTCGGCAAGCTTGCCGATTTGTTCGGGCGCAAAGCCGTGTTCGCGGTCGGCATCGGTTTGTTCGTGCTCGGTTCCATTTTGTGCGGGGCCGCACAGTCGATGGTGGAACTTATTTGGTTCCGGGCCTTGCAAGGAATTGGGGCCGGGGCGTTGGCGCCCGTGTGTTTTACGATTATCGGCGATTTATTCTCAGGTAAGCAACGCGGCAAAATGATGGGCGTCTTCTCGTCCGTTTGGTCCGTGGCAGGCTTGCTCGGCCCGCTTATCGGCGGTTATTTCGTCGATCAGGTGTCGTGGCGCTGGATTTTCTACATCAACGTGCCGATCGGCGCCGCCGCCTTGCTGCTGCTCACCGTATTTTTGCACCAACCGATCGAGCGCCGGGCAAAAAAAATCGATTACCTCGGCGCGCTCACCTTTACCGTTTCCTTTTCCGCGCTCCTGTACGCGCTGCTGAGCGGCGGGTCCGACCATCCGTGGGATTCCCCGTTGATTGTAGGGCTGTTCGCGGTAGCGGCCGTGTTTTTGCAGTTATTCCTCTGGATCGAAAAACGGGCGGAAGAGCCGATGATACCGTTGTCGATTTTCCGCATCCGCGTATTGAACGTGACAAATGTCAGCGGTTTTCTGACGTTCAGCATCACGACGGGCTTGACGATTTACTCGCCAATCTGGATTCAGTCCGTGCTTGGCCATTCCGCGACAAGCTCGGGCCTGATCGTCATGCCGATGTCACTGGCATGGCCGCTCGCTTCCAACATGGCCGGCAGGCTCATGTACCAGATGGGGGTGAAGGCGTCGATCGTGTTCGGTTCTGGTCTGGTGGTGGCCGGCTCCATTTGGCTTGCCACGCTTCAGATGAACTCTCCGTACGTTTACTGGATTGGTATTCTCTCCGTAATCGGGCTCGGGATGGGCTTTGTCGCGACGCCCTCTACCGTTGTTGTGCAATCCGCCGTCGGCTGGGAAAAACGCGGCGTCGCCAACGCTTCCAGCATGCTATTGCGCGCAATGGGTCAAACGATCGGCATCGCGGTGTTCGGCACGATTTACAACCAGCATGTGACATCGCTCGGCTCCAAATCGGAGCTGGCTACCGGAATGCATACCGTTTTTCTGCTCATGTGCGGCATTGCGATTGCGAACCTGCTCGCCGTGCAATTCCTGCCGAAACACCGCGAGCTGATGGCGCAGCAGCAGTCGGCGTGACGGGGGCACGAAAGAAAGAAACCGGATTCGGCCACAAACGGATTCGGCCTGGAAAAAGTCGCGACGACCGCGGCTTTTTCTTTTTTCGGGCAACCGCAACCTATACTGTTTTGTTTACTTATTATATCTATTCGATATAATAAGAGCAGTTAACTTATTAGGGGGGCCATTTGCTTGAACGAATTATTCATACTCGGCGAATTGATGAATAACCCGATGCATGGCTATTTGTTGCATCAGATCTTGAACGGGGCAATTGGACCTACGCAAAAAATCAGCTGGGGGGTGCTTTATCCGCTCATTCACGGCCTGCTTGCAGACGGACTGATCGAGCAGGTCCCCGATGAACAACCGGAGGGCGCTCGGCAGGGAAGAGGAAAAAAGAAAATAATGTACAGCATTACCGAAGAAGGCAGAATGCGCTTTTTTCGGTTGATGGAAGAGCCGATTCCATACTCGCCGGATTACGAGCTGCACTTTTATATTAAACTGAAAAATTTTGATCTGATCAGTAGGGAGTTGCGGTTTTTAATTTTGCACCAGTACAAGGATTACCTGCGGTATGAAATCCGCCATGAGGAAGAACGAATTGAGTATGTGAACAAAGATGAGCGGATTCCGGACGGGGAACAGCAATATATTCTGACCTTTTTCCGGCATCGGTTGGAAAAGCTCCGTTTTGACGAAGAGTGGGTTTTACAGTTAATCAGTAGCCATCGAACGAATGGGGAAGGGCTTGAACATAAGTGAACAACCCGGAAATGTTACGGCCATCCTAAATTCTCCATATCAGGGTATAGACAGGCGAAACATGTTTTGGTAATATAGACATGTCTAACAAGTGCATATATGTCATTCGTTTGCGAAGAACGCAAGCTCAAAGCCATCGGCCTGAGTTGCGTTCTTTTTTGTTTTTATTTTCGTGAAACGGGGGTGCGGCAGTGAATGCGCGTCAGATGAGACTTCAGCCGAACGACTTGCTTGGCAGGCGGTATCGGATCGTTTCCGTGTTAGGCCAAGGCGGCATGGGCACCGTTTATTTGGCCGAAGATACGAAGCTGCCGGGCAAACGTTGGGCGATCAAGGAGACGATACATGCGCCGAGCGACTTCCGTCAATTCGTCGATGAGGCGGATATGCTGACGAGATTGGAGCATCCGGGCCTGCCGCGCATCGTCGATTATTTTGCGCCGGATGAGGACGGATACAGCTACTTGGTGATGGACTATATTCAAGGTACGACGCTGCTGGAATGGTTCGAGCGGCGGGAACGGAAGACGGACGCGGCGATGGCGGTCAGGATCGCGATTCATCTGTGCGATTTGTTTCATTACCTGCATCATGAGCAGGTAATACCAGTCGTCTATCGCGACTTGAAGCCATCCAATGTCATGATCGACGAGAACGGCCATATTCGCTTGATTGATTTTGGCGTTGCCCGTAGCTACAAGCAGGGCCAGACGTCCGATACGCTGCAGCTTGGCACGATCGGCTTTGCGTCGCCCGAACAGTTTCTGGGCAAGCAGACAGACGGTCGAAGCGATTTGTACAGCCTTGGAGCTTTGCTGTACTACTTGCTCAGCGGGGGCAAATATTTCTACACCGTGCAGAAACCGTTGGATCAGGTGGCAACAGGGCTACCGGAGCGTCTGACCCGTCTCGTGGGGAAGCTGCTTCGATCGGCGCCGAATGAGAGATACCAGACCGCACAGGAGACGAAGCGGGAGCTGGAAGCGATTTTGCCGCGTGCGCCTGCTTCTGGTACGGAGCGGAGGCGTGAACAGAAGCAGGGGACGGGCTCTGTGCCGGCTGCACCGGCGCCGTCGTGGGTCGGGACGTTATCCGTCGCGGTGACGTCGGTTCGACCGGGCGCGGGCGCAACGCATACTTCACTGCTTGTTGCGGGCACGCTCGCGGCTTGGTTTGGGGGGCGCAACCCCGTCGCCCTCGTGGAAGCGAACGCGTCGGGTGACTTCGCGAGGATCGAGGAGGCGTACGAAGGGACTGAAACTGTTGCGCGTCACGGCAAGTTCGTCATCGGCACAATAGACTTCTACAAAGGCTGCGGAACGAAGCAGCTTCCCGCTATATTCGCAGGAGGTTATCGAGTCGTTGTGATCGATATCGGCTGCTGCGAGGCGGGATCGCCTTGGTTCGACGAGTTCGTGCGTTCGCATCTGCCGATCGTCGTCGGTGCAGGCTGCGAATGGAGGCAGCCGGACATTTACCGTTTTGCCGAATCTCACGCGGATTGCGATCAGAGCAACTGGCTCTATGCGATCCCATTGGCTGAAAAAACGACGATCGGAGATGTTGCGAAAGCGCTGCCCGGAACACGCGTTGCGGCTGTGCCTTCTCATCCCGACCCGTTCCGAAGGCAGAGCGACACGGATGCCGTAATGGAGCAATGGATCGGTCCGGCCGTCGGCATCGCCCCGCGCAAGCGCTGGCGGTTATTCGGCTCAGGAGGAAAGGAATAGCGATTCTATATTTCATTGATAGAGCGAGGTGGATTGTATTATGTCGGTCATTCGGCAGCGGACTAAACATTTGATCGGAGCGGGTTTGATCGGCGCATGTATTGCAGGATTGCTGCTATCGTCGTTGCTCATCTATCAAGGCATGATGCAGGCGGAAGAGAAGGAAAAGCTCGCCGCAGAATACGAGCGGCAATTGAGGTCGGCTGTAAAGGTTGAGGAAGAACGCAAGCAATTGAAGCGAAAGGTGCTGGCTGCCGGGAAGGACGTAACCGCAGGAGAACTGCTCGGACAGGAGGCGATCAGCGTGATTGAAATGCCGGCTGACGCGGTATCGGACGATATGATCGTGGACGCGGCATATCCGCTTAAGAAGTTTGCCAAGATCGATATCCGGCGCAATACGCCGTTAACTAAATCGATGTTGTTCGAGGAAGGCGTCGTGCCCGATGACCTGCGCAACGAAGAGTTTGCGGTACTGCGGCTGCCGAGCGATTTGAAGATCGGGCAGTTCGTCGATGTGAGGATCAAGTTTCCAACCGGGCAAGACTACATTGTGCTTGCCAAGAAGAAGGTGGAGCAGCTTGTGGGAAGCGTCGTTTGGCATCAGGTTGACGAGCAGGAGATATTGGCAATGTCCAGCGCCATCGTCGACGCGTATTTGCACCATGCAACATTATATTCTTTGTCGTATGTCGATCCGTACGTACAGAACAAAGCGATTCCGAACTATCCGATCAACGCCGACGTCATGGCTTTGATCAAGAGCGATCCCAATGTTGTCGATGCGGCCAAACGCGGATTGGAGGTACGGGTGCGCGAGCGGTTGGAACGGGACTTGCAGCGGTTGTCCGATTCGCATTCGCTAGTTCCGCAAGCGCCTTATCCCGGTGCCCCGCTCGGTACGGTTTCCGCTGCCCCGATTACAGATAATGGAAGCGGCGCGGGAGGCGCCGGAACGAATCCGGCCGTGGCAGGGACCGGTTCTTCGCCTTCGGGGACCGAGGTTCCGGGCCGTTCCGACGCATCGCCATCCTCCGGTTCGCCGGGCTTCGGCGCACGAACGGGAACGGAAGGCTCGACGGTGCCGGATGCAACGAACGGGAGCGGGAGTGCGCCGATGGAGGAAGACGATATATTCGGTCAATCGAAGGGGGTTACGCCATGAAGCGCATCATGTTTGCCGGTGCGTGCGACAAACGAGATCTGCTGCTGTACATTTGCAAAGTACTGGCTTCTGCCGAACAGCGGCTGCTGCTTGTCGACGCAACGCTGGCTCAAGATTACCGCTACGCGGTCGCGGCGCTCGATGAACGGTGCCCCGTCGCGCAATACGAAGGCTTTAACGTTGCCGTCGGTTTTTTGAACGAAACCGCTTTGGACGCTTATTTGAGCGAGCAAGGCGAACGGCTTGACGATTATGATTTGATCTTAATCGATTCGGACAGCCCGGACATTGCGGCAGGCTGGAAAGGGATCAGCGATCGGGTGCTCGTCGCCAACTACGAAAAGGCGACCATCGCCAAAAACGCAGAGCTAATGAGCCGCATGCTTGGGCACGGACGAAAGGAAGCACCGGAGCAAGTCATTCAAGTGTTCCTCCAAACGGTGGAATGCGGCATCGATGAAGCATATGTTGAGTCAACGATGTCGAAGCTGCCGATCGCCTGGGCTCAGCCGGCTTATGCCATCTCGTATGACGAGATTGACTTATCCACGAAGATCGACAATCAGTTTAACGGGCGGCTTCGTTTAAAGCCATTGTCGCAGCCGTACAAAAAAACGATCGTCGGCGTATCGCAAACGATTTCTGGCCTGGACGGGCGGACGATCAAAGAAGCGTTTAAACGGGCGGAAAGGAGAGCTTGACATGGGGCAGGTCGTATTTTTCGGCGATCCGAACAGTCAGGACGCTTCGACGACATGCTTCATCGCATGCGCAGCACTGATTGGTTTGGAGTATTCCGTCCGAACGCTGCTCGCCCATACGTCCAGGGCTGGCTCAATGTTGGAAATGGCGTTTGGCGACAGGTCGTCTGGCGATCCCGATCCGATGGCGCGTTTTGCGGATACCGGCGTTGATGCGCTGGAGCGGCTTGCTCGCAGTCAAAGACTGACCCCGGAACGGGTGCAGGATTATTCCACTCCGATTCTGAGGGACAGGCTGGATCTGCTGCGCGGAACGATGAAGCAAGAAGTTACGCACGCTGAGGCCGATCCGACTTTACTTCCGGCCATGATGACTTGCGCAAGCCGTTATTACGGGCTGACGCTTCTTGATTGGTCCGGCAACGGCCGCCGTATCGGCGGAGGCGTGAATTCAACCGCAGCGGACGCCGTGTTGCATGGCGCGGATCTTGTTATCGTGCGGTTACCGCAGCATACGGAGGCGCTGGATCGATATTTTGCCAAGCGGGATTGGCCCGAGGCTCTTCATGCGAAGCCTAGACTTGTCGTTCTCGGACCTTACGACCGGCACTCCAAATATTCGATGGTCAACATCGCCCGCCGGTATAAGCACAAAGAACCGATTTATTCGATCCCTTACAATACTGATTTTATCGACGCGATCAACGACCGCAGCGTCGTCGATTATTTCATGCGAAACCGGAATGCCAAGAAACGGAGCGACAATTATTTTTTCATGGAAGAAATCCGTAGATTGACTGCGGCTATCATGTCGATCATGGGTTATTCCTTGAAGAAAGGGGCGACCTCATGATTTCGGCTTATGCCGTTAACCTGATATTGATCGTCATTCTTGCGCTATTCGGCCTGATCCTCATCTATCTGCGATTGACGAGCCGCCCGGTCGCTGCGCCGAAGCCTGCTCAAATCTCGAGCCGTTATTCCATCGAAGCGATGCAGCAATACGTAAAGCAAACGATCCACGACATGGTAAGCGGCAATTTGTATGATCTCGGCCTCCATGAGGAAGAGTTCAGACGCCGCAAAAATCAGCGGATCGAGCTGAAGAAAGCGCTGAAGGGCTGCGTTTACGGTGATGCACGAGACAAAGCATACGTCAAAAATCTCATTTACGATTTGCTTGCCGGATATTACGGCTGCAATGAGACCAATGTCGATTGGGTTATACCATTCGAGGAGAATCGGGCACTGAGCGAGCAGGATCAATTCGATATTCTGCTTTATTTGTACCGCAAACGGCACGGCATCGATGCGCTCGGCCGTCTCATCGAAACGTATCGGCTGGATCGCCCGAAGCGGATTATCGAAGATGGGACCGTGGATTCGTATCGAGTGACCGGCGATGAAATCCGGACGATTTTCGAACGGGAATACCGAACTTTGGCTTTCGAGGACAAGCTGAGCATTGTCGTTCAGCGGATTTATCAGCAGTACAAGGGCTTCGGCGTCATCGACGAAATCCGGGATATGCAGATTGACGGCGTATCGGGCGGGGTATCCGGCTTGCCGGTGTCCGAATCCGGAGCTGCCATCGGCTTCGGGGCTTCGTATTATACCGATCAGATGATTCGCGATACGAGGTACAGCTATGATAGCGTATGGGTGTTTTACAAAGGCAAGTCGATTCATCTCGATTTTTTGTCCTTTGGCTCGGAGCTGGAGCTGAAACGGGTATGCCAGAACATCTACAAGTACAATAATCCCGGACAGCTGTCGGAGTCGAACGGCTATAAGGTGAACGAAATGAAGGACGGTTCGCGCGTGGTCGTCGTCCGGCCGAATTTTTCGGAATCGTGGGCTTTTTTCGTGCGGAAATTCGATGTGCCGAACGCAACGCTGGAGCAGTTGATCCGAGACGCCAACGCGGCATTGCCGATCAAGCTGATCCAATATTTGATGAAGGGATGCCGCATTACCGCGATCACCGGGGCGCAGGGCAGCGGCAAAACAACTTTGCTCATGGCGATGGTGAAGCATATTTACGCAACGTATACGCTGCGGGTACAGGAGATGTCCTTTGAACTGAATTTGCGGAAAATATACCGCAACCGCAACATCCTGAGCTTCCGCGAAACGGAGACGATCTCCGGGCAGCAAGGGCTCGACATCCAGAAAAAAACCGACGGCACCGTCAACATTCTCGGCGAGGTTGCGACCGACCCCGTGGCGGCGTGGATGATTCAGATGGCGCAGGTGGCCAGTTTGTTCACTTTGTTCACGCACCATGCGAAGACGTTTCGAGATCTTGTCCAATCGCTCCGCAATTCGCTGCTGAAGACCGGCGTTTTCACGAGTGAAACGGCTGCCGAGCAGCAGGTCGTCAGCGTTGTCAATTTTGATATTCACTTGAAAAAGGATTCGTCCGGCCGGCGGTATATTGAACGCATTACGGAATGCGTTCCGATTGCGGACGGGGTGCCTTACGCCGATGCGCGTAACGTGATCGAGTTTCGGGAAGGGGTTTACGTGGCGGTCCAGCCGATTTCCGACAGGAACAGGAGGGAAATGATCGAGCATATGTCCGAGGCGGACGAAGCCGAATTTAAGTTATTTTTGTCCGAGCATTGGGGGGAAGCGATTGGAGCATAATACGATTTTGCTAGCCGTTTGCTCGACAGCCGTATTTTTATTTCTGCTGTCGCTCGTACTGCTTCAGTTGTTGAACCGGAGGGTGCAGCGGCGCGGTTCGAAGGACGACAACCAGCATGCTCGTGAGCTGCTGCAGCCCGCCCAAGGAAATGCGAGGCTTTGGTTCATTAAGTTTTGCCGGGATTCCTACGAGCTGGGGTGGCGAATCCCGCCCTTGCGCATCTACATGCGGAATATCCGAAGGCGCATTGCGCGCATTCATGCCTACGACGAAGTAACAATGCGGCTGGAGACGATGAAGCTGACTTATATGGCACTAGGCATTATGTTCGTATCCGCGGTTGCGCTCGTTATCGTTAGCCGTGATCTATCGTTTATGATCGCCGTTCTGCTTGGTGCGCTTGTCGTTCACGGGTTGTTGATTGACGCATTCATCCACAGGGTGGAAAATCGCTTATTGCGGCAGCTGGTCGGTTTGTTCGCCGACGTACGGCACCATTACCATCAGCACGGCATGGTGGAGGAAGCGATCTACGAAGCCGCCGAAGTCGGCACCCATGAGGCGTCGCTGCATGCGCACAACATTTACGAGCTTCTCGTTTCGGCCGACCCGGAAGCGGGTTTGGAGCAATATTATGAAGCTGCCCCGAATCGGTTTCTGAAAGGGTTTGCCGGCATCTCGCATTTGATCCGTGAGTTCGGCGACAAGGTCGTGGACAAAGGATCGTTGTACCTTAATGCACTCAACCGATTGACGCAGGAAATCCATCTGGAAATATTGCGCCGGGAAAGATTGGACTATTTGCTGAAAGGACTTACCGCCATTGCGGTTGCGCCGATTTTGTTCGCGAGGCCGATCGAATATTGGGCAAGGGGCAATTTTCCGGCGATGGACGATTTTTATGGCGGCAAGTTAGGCGCGGCAACGAAAGTCATCATCTATGCGATTATAGTGATCGCATACGTGCTGCTGCGCAAGATGCAGGACAACGACGAAGGGAAATCGGCCATGGGAGCGGCGAAGAGGAAGCGTTGGGAACAGGTAATAGCCGCTTGGCCGCCAATTTCCTTCATTATTCAGCGTATGTTGCCCGCCGCTCATACGAAAACGCACGTCAAACTTGTCGAGCTGCTTAAGATAACCCAATCGCCGTGTACGCCGGAATGGTTTATGCTGCGAAGGCTTGTCCTCGGCGCCGCATGTTGTGTCGGCGCGTTGACTCTCATGTTGTACATGCACGCGGTCACCGTCGACCGAATTATGTTCGCCCCAACGAAAAACGAAGCGATGTTCGGCCAAATGTCGGCGAAGGAAGAGGAGAAAGCGATCAAATCTTCCGAGTTCGACCGCCGGATTATCGATAAAGTCAACGAACGCGGGGTACGTACGCAGGACGCGATTGCGGAAGTGATCCGTGAGCAAACAGCCGAATCGGAATTGGACGAAGAAGCGGTCATCGCTTCAGTTCGAAGAATATCCGCCAAGCTGGATCAAATGAACAGCGAATATTTGAAATGGTGGGAGCTGCTGTTAGGTATGATGGCCGGCACCGCCGGATATTACGTGCCTTTATGGATATTACATTTCCAGAAGCGGCTGCGGCAGATGGAGCTTCAACGGGAAGTGGATGAGTTTCATACGATACTCGCGATCTTGTGCGAGATGGAACGAATCTCCGTAGAAAACATGGTCGAGTGGATGGAGCGCTTCTCCGTCCAATTCAAGCAGCAGTTTAGAACTTGTTTGCTGAATTACGAAAGCGGAGCGGAGCAGGCGCTGGAGCAATTGAAGGAGGATGCTTCCTTCTTGCCTTTCGCAAGAATCGTTGAGCGGTTGCTGGCTGCTGCGGACAAAATTCCGGTAAAGCAGGCATTCGACGACCTGGAGACGGAGCGTCAATTTTACTTCGAGCAGCGGAAGCAGCAATACGAGAAGACGATCGAGTCGAAGGCCAGCTGGGGCAAGCTGATCGGATTTGCGCCGATGTACGCGCTCGTTTTCTTATACCTGGTCATGCCGCTCGTCTATATGAGCATGAATCAAATGAGCGTCTACTACGAACAAATCGGAAAAATTACATAAGGAGACGATGAAAGTATGGGAAATGCACAACGAGCATTAATTATGGCAGCTGGATTTTTTCTTGCGATCGCCTTGATTACGATCGCGGTTGTCATGTTTATATCAGCACAAGATGCAACGAAGTCTGCGCAAAACAATTTTTCAGACATTCAAACGGAGCTGTCGCAAACCGCTTTTACCGTTTATGACAATACGGTCGTATCCGGGAGTCAAGTGACCAACGCGCTGCGCAAGTTTTCCGACAAGGAGCAGTTCGGCATTCGAATCATTACCGGCAAAAATCCAGGCGGTTCCTGGTACGGCAAAGTGATCGACATCACCTCGACAGTCGGCAGCGTGGAGTACGGCTCGGTTACAGGCACGACACCAACCGGAACGTTAGGCAATGCTACAAATGAAAGCACGACGGAATATGTCAACCCAAGCGGCAAGTTCAAAGCAAGCCTGATCAAAGATAAGAGCAATGCCATCCGCGCGATTGTGTTTCATCAGCAATAACCCCAGCTGAAAACTTCTGGAAACTGCCGGGTACGGCCCAATCCAAACGCTGGTATGAAGGAAGGAGGATAAAATGCTGGGTAAAACCGCAACGGATCTATTGCTCATGGGATTTACGGCTCTTATTTTTATGAGTGCTTTAACGATGGCTCTATGGATGAACGAAACCGCCCAAAGTGCCGTTGCTTCCGCTTTTCGGGCCGGTACCGATCAGGATCGCAATACGTCAATGGTTCTGCGGGCGAAGGAGAACGATTCGGTTTCCGGCGCGGAGGTCATTCAGACGATTTATCGACTGAAGCAATTCGATTACGATGTGGTCGTCGATGGCATCCACTTCCCGCGTAATGCGGAGACCGATGAAATCTATGCCGAATGGATCTCGCCGGCCGCAGCGTATTCGGTCAAGAGGGTAAGGAATGGAGAGGGTGATTTGATGAAGATCGTTTTCACATTACTGGTATCATCATGATCTTAGCTAGGAGGCTGCGGAAGTCGTGATCAATACGGTCAGCAAGCTGTTTTCCATCATTGTCGCCGTGCTGCTGCTGTTCATGTATCCGCTGTCGGAATCGTACGAACGACAGGACGATGTGTCCTCGATGATCGCATTCCAAGCCGTTACCGGGTTTGTCGATGCCGTCAGAGATAAAGGGTACGTGACGCCAACGATGTATAACGATTTTTTCCGATTGCTGCATTCGACGGGCAATACGTACGACATCGTCATGGAGCACGAGCATAAGAGGTACGACCCGGTTTACGGCGATCCATCCAATCCGGCAACGTTCAACAACGAGTACCGGGTGAATTACGAGGCGTTCTTCACGCCGCAAATTATGGCGGTGCTCTTCCCGAACAATGCCCTGCCGCTTGATAGCGGCAGCCGTAAATACCGAATGGCGATGGGTGATTATTTTACCGTCACGATCCGCAATACGAATCGGACGAACGCGACGGTGCTGCGCAATTTTTTGAGCGGCGGCGATTCCGATCAAGCGGCTATTTTTATTCCTTACGGAGGCATGGTACGGAATGAAAATGATTAATGCAGCCCTCCTGCTGGCGCTGATCGTATTTCCGTTATTCTGGATCACCCGCTGGGATGCGGAATTCCAGAAAAACGCGGTCCGGACGGAGCAGCGGTACAATGCCGCGTTGGATACGGCCGTACAAGACGCCAGCACGGCGCTTATGCTGCACGCTAGGCAGGAGGATGAGGCTTTGTACCGTACTGCCAAGCGATTTGCCGTGAACAAGGAAGCTTCGCTCGATGCTTTTGTACGCACCTTGAATGTGAACTTCGGCATCGTGGACGATCCGATCGGACAAAAGGTGCTGCTCGGGTATATACCGGCTATCGTTGTCATCGGATATGACGGTTATGACGTCTACGCTGTAGGGCCTGTCGTTAACGGGAAAGGGGAGAACGAGCTGCGCCATATATGGTGGGGGACGAAGCCTTACGCCTTTGCGGATCAAGCCGGCAACAGCTACTCGTTTACGCTGGACGATCGCGTTGGCGTATTCGATAAGACAAGCCGGACTTGGCACGAGGGAAGGAGGGAGCAGGTCGCGGGCGAAACCGCAGTCCCTTTGCTGAAGGATGCTTCGTTGTTCGAGCAAGTGAGAAGATCGACAATCGTTCGTTCGATTATGCGCGACTTGGAGCTGACGATCAATCGTCACAATGTTTTTGCGAGAAAATATGGCATCACTTATACGTTTACTCTACCGACGATTAGCGAGGAAGAGTGGAATAACACGATCGACGACATCGGTATCATGGCATTCATTCAAGGGATTCCGATGGGCAGAACCTATTACAATAATTATGCGCTCGGCGGCGGGAGAGTCGTCAAGAAGCACTCTATTTACGGATTCCGGCGATACGGGATCAAATATTACACAAGGGCCGACTGCTCTTTTTCGGAAACACCCGAGGAGACGTTTGCGAGTGGGAAGGAAGCAGCCGCACAGGGGTATTTTCCGGCTCCGTGCCAAAAGTAAGGATGGATCCTCTAAAACTTGATTTTAGAGGATTTTTTATCCATATTCGAGTTGTCGTGTGCTATGATGATTTATGAATTGATACTGGAACCGGGAGGTTTTACATGTATTGTATTAAACCATGCAGTACGGAAGAGCTTCAACATGTACTGAAATTATCGGAATCGTGGAAAACGGAAAACATTACCGTTGGATATAAGAATGTCAACCACACGATCGAGGGGTTAGCAGCGAGATTAAACGACTATTTTTATGTAGCAGTAGTCGATGATGACGTCATAGGATATGTTTTCGGCGAAATAAGGAACGGAAATGGGTCATCCCGCAAAATGAGAACTACTTGGAAATATTCGAGATCTATATCCACCCAAGCTATCGAAATCAAGGGATAGGTAGAGCTCTTCTATCCACAATACATAAAAAAGCGGAGAGCAATCAAATTACTAGATTTTTGGTCGGGTCTTCAAATCGGCGCTGGAAGGAAACTGCCGATTTTTATGAAGAGCTTGGGTATCAGATGTGGTATATTCAAATGTTTAAATAGCATTTGCACGATGTTCTTCCATAGAACGAAAGAGGGTGATTGGAATCATTGAAGTAGAACAGCGGCAAAATTACTATCAAAATGTATTAAATGAAGGTAGCGAAAAAATAGCACTGATAACCGTCGACGATAAGCCTGTCGGCTGCTTGACGATCGGGAAGTGCAGAGACACTGATACAAACGATACCTGCGGTGAAATCCGGGCCATATATTTGCTTAGGGAGCACTGGGGGAAAGGCTTGGGGAAACTGCTCCTCCAATGGGGGACGGATAGGTTACAAGAACTTGGTTATCGCAACGTCTCACTGTGGGTACTTAAAGAAAATACGAATGCCAGAAGATTTTATGAGAAACTGGGCTTTAACCATGATGGGATAGAACAAATCATTACCAGGGGTATAGATTTGGTTCAAGTAAGGTATCGAAAGTCGCTGGAATAGAAAAAAGCCGAGCGTTATACACCCGGCAAATCATTATACTTCTGCATCGTTTTCAGCAGATCGGCTGGTTTGACTTTAGGCGACCCTGCGTTGATCCGGAAGGCGACCTTCGTTTCTCGCGTATTGATGCCTTCTTTGATCGTAAAGAAGTGGTTGATGCCGATTCGGCTAGCCAGATCCAGCACGTCGTCATTATACGCGCCGTAAGGGAAGGCAAGAACTTTGGGCTGCTCGCCGAGCTCGGCCGCCAAACGTTTCTCGGCCAGCGTCAAATCGGTTAGAACCCGTTTGCGGTATTCCGCCAGCGATTCGACCCGGTTTTTTTTCTGCAGGAACAGCTTGCTCGCAAGCGCCGGCTTCTCGAAACCGGCTTTGTTCGCTTTCCCGTACAAATGTTGGTTATATGTATGGGAGAAGAACGACATCCCGTTATCCTTCATAATCCGAATTTGGTCCCACGTCAGGTGCGGCAGCGCATCAGGGTAATATAAATCCGTAAAATTAACGATCAGGAAGTTGGTTGCGACAATATTATATTTTAATAGAATCGGGAACGCTTCGGTATAGAAGCTCGCATAACCGTCGTCAAACGTCAGCAGCACGGCATTGTTCGGAACCTCGCCGCCGTTATCCATATATTCGATGTACTGCTCCATCGAGATGAAGTTATAGCCTTCGGAAATGAGCGTCTTGATTTGCTCTTCGAACTGGGATGTCAAGATCGTCGAGTCGCCGTCCTTCTTGGCATCCATATCGTGGTACATCAATGTAATAACCTTATCTTTGTAATAGACCGGACCGGAATCGACCGGTTCCGCATAAGCCGTATTCAACATGAATATTACGGCAACGAGTCCGACCAGCAGTAGCTTGCGTAGCGTATTCATCTTTCACCTCGTCCAAAATTTTCAAATAGAGTAGACAACAAGTTTCATCTTAATATAATGCACGGCACGACGCAACAAGTTGAGCTATAATAGGCATATAGCACGATGGATGGCCTAGCGCGAGACGGCGCCGGGGACTGGAGGTTGGAACTTGATCAATTATCATTCGAGGCTGGAGAAGCTTCAGCAACAAATGGGAAGCAATGGGATCGATGGGTTTCTTGTCACGCAAAACGTCGATATGTACTATTTAACCGGAACGATGCAAAGCGGGTATGTTTTCGTCCCCGCAGAGGGCGAAGCGATTTGTTATATCCGCCGTAGCGTCGTACGCGCGCAAAGCGAGTCGGCGGTCATCGTCGAGTCACTCGGCTCGTTCCGTGATTTCGGCAGCCGCTTGGCGGCCGATTTTCCTGCGGTATTCGGCAAAAGCGGCACGACCATCGCAACGGAATTCGACGTACTGCCGGTCGCCGTATACCAGCGTTTGCAGGCTATTCTGCCGAGTGTCCAATGGAGCGACGGCTCAACGATGATTCGCGAGCTGCGGATGATCAAATCGCCGGCGGAGATTGCCAAAATCAAAGAAGCGGCTTATATTATCGATAAAGCGCTGCAAAAAGCCGTCGCGCACGTTCGCAGCGGGATGACGGAGCTGGAGTTGATGAGCTTCATCGAACTATCCATCCGGCTTGAAGGCCATACCGGCATGATGCGCATGCGCGGCTATAACCAGGAGCTTACCACCGGCATGGTCGGAGCGGGTTCTTCGGCGGCGCAGCCAACCTATTTTGACGGTCCGGCCGGGGGCGAAGGGCTGACGGCGGCATTTCCGCAAAGCGCCAGCCGCAGGCCGATCGGAACGGGCGAACCGATTCTGGTCGATATCGGCTGCTGCATTGACGGTTATGTGATCGACCAGACGCGTACGCTTGTGATCGGTGAGATGCCGCAACAGCTATTGTCCGCATATGAAACATCGGAGCAGATTTTGCGCAGCATCGAGCACATGCTGCGGCCGGGCACGGTCTGCCAGGACATCTACGCAGCAGCACTCTCCGAGGCGAAGTCGGCCGGACTCGAAGCGCATTTTATGGGCTACGGTGCCGATCAAGTGAAGTTCGTCGGCCATGGCATCGGCCTTGAAATCGACGAGTTGCCGGTACTCGCCCGAGGTTTTGCTTACCCGCTGCAGCCTGGCATGGTCATCGCCGTAGAGCCGAAGTTTACGTTTCCGGGACAAGGTGTCGTCGGGATCGAAGATACGTATGCGATTACAGAACATGGCTTTGAGAAATTAACTTGTTCCGCTAGCGGACTCATTCGTCTTCCGGATCGACTCTAATCCTCAACCTCCTATCAATCACATAATACGGTTCATGAAAGGAAGGAACGAACAATGAGCACTCAACAACCTGACGGTCGCAAGCCGACCCCACCCCATGTCGTATTCCTGATTGCGGACGACCATCGCGACGAATCGATCCGCGCTTTCGGAAACGCCATCGTGCAAACTCCGGTGCTGGACCGGCTTGCCAATACCGGAACGTCGTTCGGCAATACGCATATTTTTGGCGGATTAACCGGAGCGGTTTGTGCGCCAAGCCGCGCATGCGTCAATTCGGGCATGTCGATTTTCCGGTCGATGATCGGCAAAGACGTGATGAATTGGGATCATGCGATCACAATTCGCCAAGACGTTTCCTTGATGCCGCAAGTCATGAAGGAGAATGGATACCATACGCATGCGGTCGGCAAATGGCATAATGATAAACCCGCTTTCGCGAGAAGCTTCTTAAGCGGTGACAAGCTGTTCTTCCACGGCATGAGCGAGCATACGCAAGTTCCGGTTCAGGATTTTGACCCGACTGGCGTTTACCCGCAGGAGCGCGAATATATAGAAGAAACATTTTCAAGCGAGCTGTTTACGAATTCGGCAGTGGACTTTATACATAATTACGACGACGAAAAACCTTTTTATTTGTATGTGGCCTACACATCGCCGCACGATCCGAGAACGGCGCCGGCGGATTACGCCGCAATGTATGACAAAGCCGATATTCCGCTGCCGGCCAACTTCCTGCCGGAGTATCCGTTCGATAACGGAGATATGACCGTACGTGACGAACACCTTGCGGCACTGCCGCGGAACGAAGAGGAAATCCGGCAGCACATTGCCGATTATTATGCGATGATCAGCCACATGGACAACCAAATCGGACGCATTGTCCAAGCGCTGAAAGACAAGGGAATCTACGAGAATACGCTGATCGTCTACACGGCGGATCACGGCATTGCGATCGGGCAGCACGGTTTGATGGGCAAGCAAAATATGCACGAGCACAGCATACGCATTCCGTTAATTTTCCGCGGACCGGGCGTTCCGGAAGGCAAACGTCATTTCGCGTTGTCCAGCAACATCGATATTTTCCCGACCGTTGCGGAATTGTGCGGCGTAGCCATTCCCGAAGAGGCGGACGGGATGAGTCTTGCACCTCATCTGAAGCAGGGAAGCGGACCCGTACGGGACATCGTGTGCTCCGTGTATCGCGACATACAACGGATGGCGACGGACGGACGCTGGAAGCTCATTCGCTATTATGCATCCCCGGCGACGAATACCGGAACGAACGTTGTCCAGTTATTCGACCTGGAGAACGATCCGTGGGAGACGAACGATCTTTCCGCCGATCCGGCGCATACAGGTCATATAGCGAGACTTTCCGCCTCATTAGAGCAATGGATGAAACGGCATGACGATATTTTGCAAGACGTACCGGTACAAATTTAAAAATATGCCCAAACTATAATAACGATGGATGACGTAAGGACGATTTTCGGACCTGCGTCATTTTTCTTTGATTTAAAAAAATTTTTGAAATCCGATGAACGATTTCCGGTCTCGTTCGTATTATGGTTGATTCTCAAAAGGGGGGTATCATTCGCGCCGATGGAGGAGACGGAATTGATTGCGCGGGCTCAGCGCGGCGACTCCGGTGCTTTAGCGCAGCTGCTTCAGATGAACTATTCGTTCCTGCTGAAATATTTGCTCAAGATAACGATGCACCAGGCTACCGCAGAAGATCTCACTCAAGAAACGATGCTGAAATGCATCGAAAAAATACGCCTGTACAACGGGCAATCGAAGTTTTCGTCCTGGCTTATGACGATCGCCACGAATAAATACGTCGATCTGATGCGCCGCAAGAAGCAGGAGCGTTCATGGCAGGAACAGGAGCAATCGCTTCGTTCGCTGCGCTGGCAATTCACGAGCCGCAACGACGAGTGGCCGGACGTATTGGACTCGATCGCCCGTTTACCGTACGACGTTCGCATTCCGATTTTGCTCAAGCATTATTACGGTTTTTCTTATGACGAAATTGCCGCCATGATCGACATTCCGGCAGGTACGGTAAAGTCGAGGGTGTTTAATGGAATTCAACAAATTCGAAAGGAGCTTGAGACGAGTGAATAAGCGCGATGAAGAAGATCAAGCGTTAGCCGAGCTGATGCGAGACGGATTGCACAAGCTGGATGCGCTCGTTCCGGACGAAATGCCGAATCTGCAATGGATGGAGCAAATGGTCTCGGACCAGCAAACCCGCATGCGCAAAAAAATGTGGACCGAGCTGGCCGTTTTCTGGCTTGTGGCCATGGTTATTCTAACGGGCGTATTTTTAGCTCTTTACGCCAATGTTTATATATTTGCCGCGTTGCAAGCTTTCGTTGTCGCAGCAGCCGTTCCCGTAGCCTTTATTTTACGGAGAAAAGAGCAGGTGAAGACGAAATGGAAGATTTAAAATATAATCCGCTCTTCTGGATCGGACTTGCGTTTATCATGTTAACGCAAAGCACATGGTTGTTTCTCAATGCGCGTCAGCATAGCCGATACCCGTGGTTCTGGGGAATATGGGGGCTTATTCAATGCCCGTGGCCTCTCGTTATATATTTGTTGATCGTGCGCAAAGATTTGTGGAAGAAAAAAAAATAACAGTAGAAGCTCAACATTCATGGGAGGGGTTTAAATGGATATCAACTGGTCGATCATCGCGCCGATTCTTGTGATTCAGGCGATTCTTATGCTGGTTGCTTTAATCGCATGTATACGCGCCGAGAAAACGAATGGGCCGAAATGGTTGTGGGCCGTGCTGATCGTATTCGTCAGCATTTTCGGTCCCGTATTATTCTTCATCTTCGGAAGGAGAAATACGTAATGGCACTGCTGTCTGTACAACAATTAACGAAGCGCTATGGCGGAAATACCGCTGTGGACGGTCTTGCGTTCAATATCCAGGAAGGGCGATGCCTGGCTTTGCTTGGTCCGAACGGAGCGGGGAAAACGACTACGCTGCGCATGCTTACGGGTTTGCTGAAGCCAACGGAGGGAACGATTGCGTTCGACTCCAGGTTGTCCGCCGGCGACCATCGTCAACATATCGGCTTTCTGCCGCAGTACCCGGCTTTTTATAACTGGATGTCCGGCAGGGAATTTCTCGAATATGCGGGCAGGTTGGCCCGATTATCAAGCAAAGAAGCGGCTTCGCGCGCGGAAAAAATACTGGAACGCGTCGGATTGTCGGAATCGAAAAACCGGAAAGTCGGAGGATACTCCGGCGGCATGAAGCAGCGGCTCGGTCTCGCGCAAGCGTTGATACATTCCCCTGCGCTGCTGATTTTGGACGAGCCGGTATCCGCTCTGGACCCGCTTGGAAGGCGTGAAGTGCTGGAGCTGATGCGGCAGTTGAAGAATGAAACGACGATCTTGTTCTCGACGCACGTCCTGCACGATGCGGAAGAAATTAGCGACGATGTGCTCATCATGGCCAAAGGGAAAAAAGCGATTGAAGGCGATCTCGCCGAGGTACGGAAGCAATTCCAGCAGCCTGTCATCTACGTCGACGCCGAACCGTCGGCAAAGGAATGGCTGGCGAAGTTGTCCAGCAAGCCGTACGTGAGTGAAGTGGAACTGCGCCAAGACGGTGCCAAATTGATCGTTACGAATTTGGAGCTCGCGAAGAACGAGCTGCTTCGCGACATCGTCGGTCAAGGGATCGCACTGAACCGGTTTGAAGTCGGGCGGACGACACTTGAAGATCTGTTCATAAAGGTGGTGCAAAGCTGATGCAGTGGGCGAATTTATACCGTAAAGAAATGCTGGAAATGGGACGCAACTTCAAATGGATTTGGGTGCCGCTCGTCTTCATTTTGCTTGGCGTCATGCAGCCCGTCACTTCGTATTACATGCCGCAAATATTGCAGCATGCAGGCAACATGCCGGAAGGCGCCGTCATTCAAATCCCGCTGCCTTCTCCGGCCGAGGTGATCATGCAAACTTACTCGCAATATAATACAGTAGGCTCGCTGATCCTTGTGCTGTCTTTCATGACGATTTTATCGGGAGAGCGCGTCAGCGGCGTTGCCGGTCTTGTGCTTGTGAAGCCGGTATCTTATATATCCTACGTGACGGCAAAATGGACGGGTATGGCGACGCTAATGACGGTCTCACTGCTTCTCGGCAGCTTGGCTTCCTGGTATTACACGGGGCAATTGATCGGCGAGGTGCCGTTCGGTAGATTGCTCGGAAGCTTTGTTTTATGCGGATTATGGTTTTTGTTCCTCTGCACGGTGACTCTTTGTGTCAGCGCCATGCTGAGGGCGGCTGGCGGCATCGCCTTCATATCGCTTGGATTCGTCATTGCGCTTTCGGTCGCAACGAGCATGTTCAGCCGGTATATGCAGTGGAGCCCAAGCCGGTTGATCGGCTTTGGAGGCAATCTGCTGCAAACGGGCGAAGCAGGAACGGAAGTGTGGCTGCCCGCAATCGTAGGGATCGCGCTCATCATCGCTTTAGTCGCCGGGGCGGTTGGCGTATTCCGAAGACAGGAGCTTGCCGCTTGATCATCAATTTGTCAAAATATGTGACACGCCGTTGGACTTCTCTTTCGTTTTTTAGTAGGATAGAGATACTTTAAGTAAACTCTATCAAAAGTTAACGACTGGGGAGGCGGGAAGTATGCTGCGACTGGGCCAAAAAGTATACATTGTTTCCGATCAATTCGAACAAAACCTTCCAGTAGGGGAGCACGGATATATTATCGCATATGATCGCAATGCCGATAATGTGTTCGATTACGTTGTCCGCGTGCCGAAAGCGAATAAAGCGTTCTATGTTCCGAAGACCGATGTCGAGACCGAAGAAACGCTCATTCAGTCGGAAGTGGAGCGGGTGGAGAAGGAAGCACTGATCGATTATGCTCTCGCGACTCGAAATCATGAATTGTTCAAACGCATTATGAATGGCGAGACGATCGAAGAGGAAGAAGAGTCGGCGAAGGAAGTTTTGAGCCAAGAAGAATTTATCCGGCAAGTCAATTTAAAAGCATGGATTTGATCGTTCGGATTTTTTGTCGTTATAATTAATAGAACGTAAGTGCAGTCGGACTCTTTCGGGGACGGCTGCTTTTTTGTGCAAGTCGTATATGCCGGAATCGTTGAGTTCGAAAACGGTCTAGGCTATAATATGAAGAATGAGTCGGAATAGGAGGAATTGGGTCGATGAGTGTTACGAAACAGGATGTCGAGAAAGTGGCCGAGCTTGCGCGGCTAACGTTGACCGACGAAGAAAAAGAGCGTTTTACCGTACAAATGAACGCCATTTTAAAATATGCCGAAAAGCTGAATGAGCTTGATACGGACAGTGTTGAGCCGACAAGCCATGTGATGAAGCTGACGAACGTCATGCGCGAGGATCAGGTACGCACATCGCTGCCGATCGAGAAAGTCATGCTGAACGCGCCGGATGAAGAGGACGATCAGTTCAAAGTACCGGCGGTTTTGGAATAGTTACATTTTGAGGGGAGGATCCCGTTTTGTCTTTATTTGATTCACGCTTGCAGGATGTACATAACATGCTTGCAAAAAAAGAACTTGCCGTTTCCGATTTGGTTGATCACGCCTTTGAGCGTATCCGCGAAACCGACGGGAACGTACGCGCATTTCTGACATTGGATGAGGAACAAGCCCGAAGCACGGCCAAAAAGCTGGACGACAAGCTGACGACCGGCGAGTCCCGCGGACTGCTGTTCGGCTTGCCGGCGGGCATTAAAGATAATATTGTTACGGAAGGCTTGCGTACGACATGCGCCAGCCAGTTTTTAAGCAATTTTAACCCGGTTTATGATGCAACCGTAATCCAGAAGCTGAAGCAAGCCGAATCGGTGACGATCGGCAAGCTGAACATGGACGAGTTCGCCATGGGCGGCTCGAATGAAAATTCCAGCTTTTATCCGACGCGCAATCCATGGAATCTTGATTATGTTCCCGGCGGTTCCTCCGGCGGCTCGGCGGCATCCGTTGCCGCAGGCGANGGCGGCTCGAATGAAAATTCCAGCTTTTATCCGACGCGCAATCCATGGAATCTTGATTATGTTCCCGGCGGTTCCTCCGGCGGCTCGGCGGCATCCGTTGCCGCAGGCGAAGTCTATTTCTCGCTCGGCTCCGACACGGGCGGATCGATCCGCCAACCGGCTGCTTATTGCGGCGTTGTCGGATTGAAGCCGACATACGGCCTTGTATCCCGATTCGGACTCGTCGCCTTTGCTTCGTCGCTTGACCAAATCGGGCCGATCACGAAGAACGTCGAGGACAGCGCGTACGTGCTCCAGGCGATTGCCGGCTACGACGTAATGGATTCGACCTCGGCCAAGGTTGATATTCCGGACTATATCAACGCGTTGAGCGGAGACGTCAAAGGCTTGCGCATCGGCGTACCGAAGGAATATTTGGGCAAAGGCATTGACCCGAAGGTGAAGGAATCGGTGCTCGAAGCGCTGAAGGTGCTCGAAGGCTTGGGCGCGACTTGGGAGGAAATTTCGCTGCCGCATACCGATTATGCGGTCGCAACGTATTACTTGCTCGCGTCTTCGGAGGCTTCCTCCAACCTGGCCCGATTCGACGGTGTCCGTTACGGCGTCCGTACGGCCAATCCGGACAATCTGATCGACTTGTACCGCAAATCGCGCAGCGAAGGCTTCGGCGCGGAAGTGAAGCGCCGTATCATGTTGGGTACTTACGCGCTGAGCTCCGGATATTACGATGCGTATTATTTGAAAGCTCAAAAAGTGCGCACCTTGATCAAGCAAGATTTCGATAAAGCTTTCGAATCGTATGATGTCATTATCGGTCCTACGGCGCCGACTACGGCATTCAAAATCGGCGAACAAGTGGACGATCCGTTAACGATGTATTTGAACGATATTTGCACGATCCCGGTTAGCCTTGCGGGCGTTCCGGCGATTAGCGTTCCATGCGGTTTGGCGGACGGTATGCCGGTCGGCCTGCAAATTATCGGCAAAGCGTTCGATGAATCGACGGTGCTGCGCGTCGCCCATGCTTTTGAGCAGAACACGGCGCATCACAAGCTTCGCCCGCAATCCTGAGCAATAAGCTTATCCTTACGAAGTAGCTTTCTCACGAAAGCTTAGCCAATCCTTACGAAGTGGCTTTCTTACGAAAGCCTGCAGGAGGTTTCCCATATCATGTCCACCCAATATGAAACGGTTGTCGGGTTGGAGGTTCACGTCGAGCTCCACACGCAATCGAAAATTTTTTGCGGCTGCTCCACCTCTTTCGGGGCACCGCCGAACACGCATACGTGCCCGATCTGTCTCGGACATCCGGGCGTTCTGCCGGTGCTGAACCGCCAGGCGGTCGAATATGCCATGAAAGCCGCGATGGCACTGAACTGCACGATTGCAACGGAAAGCAAGTTCGACCGGAAAAACTATTTTTACCCCGATTCTCCCAAAGCTTATCAAATCTCGCAATACGACAAACCGATCGGCGAGCACGGCTGGATCGACATCGAAGTGAACGGCGAAACGAAGCGGATCGGCATCACGCGACTTCATCTCGAGGAAGATGCCGGCAAGCTGACTCACGTGGACGGCGGATATGCGTCCCTCGTCGACCTGAACCGGGTCGGCACGCCGTTGGTCGAGATCGTTTCGGAGCCGGACATTCGCTCGCCGGAAGAAGCGCGGGCGTATTTGGAGAAGCTGAAAGCGATCATGCAATATTGCGACGTATCGGACGTGAAGATGGAGGAAGGCAGCCTGCGCTGCGACGCCAACATCAGTATTCGTCCGTTCGGGCAAGAGAAGTTCGGCACAAGAACCGAGCTGAAGAACATGAACTCGTTCCGCGGCGTGCAGCGCGGGCTTGAATACGAGGAAAAGCGTCAAGCCGAGGTGCTGGACTCGGGCGGCCGCGTCGTACAGGAAACGCGTCGCTGGGACGAGGCGCAAGGCCGCACGATTTCGATGCGCAGCAAGGAAGAGGCGCACGACTATCGTTACTTCCCGGACCCGGATCTTGTTGAGGTGTACATTGACGACGAGTGGAAGGCGCGCGTCCGCGCATCGATTCCGGAGCTGCCTGATGCTCGTAAGGCTAGATATACCGAAGAATATGGTCTGCCAAGCTATGATGCGGAGGTCATTACTTCGTCCATCAAGCTTGCCGATCTCTTCGAGGAAAGCTTGAAGTATACGCAAGACGCCAAAGCCGTTTCCAACTGGATCATGGGCGATTTGCTCGGGTATTTGAACGCCAACGGTCTGGAAATGGACGCGGTTAAAATTACCGGCAAAGGCCTTGGCGAAATGATCGGTCTCATGGAAAAAGGGACGATCAGCAGCAAAATCGCCAAAACCGTCTTCAAAGCGATGCTCGAAAGCGGCAAAAGCCCGCAAGCGATCGTTGAAGAGCAAGGTCTCGTTCAAATTAGCGACGAAGGTGCGATTCTTGCGATCGTCGATCAAGTGATCGAACGCAACCCGCAATCGGTCGCCGATTTCAAGGCAGGCAAAGACAAAGCGATCGGCTTCCTTGTCGGACAAGTGATGAAAGAATCCAAAGGGAAAGCGAACCCTGGGCTTGCGAACAAGCTCTTGCTTGAACGTCTGGGCAACCAATAGAACAATTCCACAATAAGCGCGTCTTCGATTCGAGGACGTGCTTTCATTGCATTTAGGCGACTTTCAAGGAGGATATACTAATGACGATTCGTCCGATAAATTTGGCTGATCCCGATATTGCCGCGCTCGTCTGGAGGCTGCAGCACGCCGCCTACCGCATAGAAGCTGAGCTGATCGGCTTTGATCGCATCCCGCCGCTGCTGGATACGGTGGAGTCGCTGCAAAGCTGCCGCGAAACCTTTGTAGGCTGCTTCGATGAGGATGACGACGACGAGCTTGCCGGCGCGATCGCCTACACCCGGGATTCGTCGGAAGTCACGATATGCCGTCTGATGGTCCATCCGGACCGGTTCCGTCAAGGCATCGGCCGACAGCTTCTTCAGCACTTACAGCATTTGGAAACCGACGCTGCCAAGTATACCGTATCGACGTCCGCGCTAAATGCGCCGGCGATTCGTTTGTATGAGCAAGAGGGCTTCTGTATCGTGAAGGAAATGGAACCAGAACCTGGTGTGCATCTTGTTGTATTCGAGAAATACAATAAGAACTAAAAAAGGAGTGCGCCGATGACAAGCCCCTGGTTTATCGACGAGCTGCATATTACGATCCGGTTGCTAGCGGCTATGCTGCTGGGCGGGCTTGTCGGTATGGAGCGCGAGCGTTCGCACCATGCTGCAGGCCTCAGGACGCATATTCTCGTTTGCCTAGGCTCTACGCTGATTATGCTGCTCTCCATATACGGTTTTTCCGCATTCGTCGATGAGCCGAACGCTCGAGTCGATCCGTCCCGTATCGCTTCCTCCGTCATTACCGGCATCGGTTTTTTGGGAGCGGGGACGATCTTGTTTACCGGCAAATCGATCACCGGCTTGACAACGGCCGCTTCGCTGTGGGTTGTCGCGGCAATCGGTTTGGCGATCGGAGCGGGTTTTTATTTTGCCGGGATTGCTTCGACTTTGCTTGTGCTGCTTAACCTGTGGGTGTTCAATAAGATAGAGAAACGGTTTTTCGGCGGAAAACAAATGCATGTCATCAAAGTAACCGCCGCGGACCGCGAAGGGCTGCTTGGCGCGATGACAGATGTGCTGAAGCGGTATGATGCCGATTTGCGCAAAATATCGGTAGAGGATCAAAATGATGAAGAGGAAGCGGGTTCCAAAAATGTTTCTTTAGCATTAACCGTATTGCTGCGCAAAAAGGATTTGGTGATCCCGCTCGTGGAAGGGTTAAAATCGATCCCGGGTGTTTCTGCCGTCATGGTCGACTAGTCCGCATTGACAAATCCGAATGAAGGAACGTACAATGATGCTAACAATGGATTATGAAAGGCTGTGAACGTCATGGCATCCCGAGCCGAGCAAGCACTGGAAAAACTAAAAACGACCGGCGTTCGGATGACTCCGCAAAGGTATGCTATTCTGTCGTATTTGATGGATTCGATGACTCACCCGACTGCCGACGATATTTACAAAGCGTTGGAACGACAATTTCCGAGCATGAGCGTTGCGACCATATACAATAACTTGAAATTATTCGTAGATGCGGGTTTAGTGCGAGAACTTACCTATGGGGACGATTCCAGCCGCTTTGATGCGGATACGTCCGACCATTACCATATTATTTGCGAGCAATGCGGCAAAATGGTCGATTTTGAACATCCGCCGCTTGTTGAAGTAGAGCACGTTGCCGCGCAAGAAACCGGATTCCGGATTCGCGGACACCGTATGGAGCTTTACGGGGTGTGTCCTGAATGTGTCGGAACGACCAAGCATTAACATCCCTGAAATCGTTAGTAAGTCCTTGTTTCATCCTGTATAATAAAACGTGTTGCATGTTCGTATATCGAATTTGCAGCACGTTTTTTTGCATATTTAAACTTTTTCGAGAATACTAGAGTCAATACAAGAGTAGAATAATAGAAAACACCCGAAAAAGGAGAGAAGCAATGAATACAATGTATGTGCCGCCAAGAAAGCCGAGACGTGCTACCGAGCGACGGCCTATACTTGTGGTTCTGTTCGTTTGTTTGCTAATCATTGCGAGTGCCGCAGCGGTCATCTACTTCAAAAACTTTTATCCGAATCATAGTCACGTCAAACCTGATTTCGGAGGCTTGGAGAAGCCTGTATATTACCGGGGCGAGATTCAGAAGCTGTCGGCAATCGGCACGAAGGAAGGGCTGAAACTGCCGCTTTCCGTTGTGAAGGACCTAATTGACCCGAATATGACTTATGAGGAAAAGACTGAATCGGTTATTATAACGACCGAAGATAAAGTCATTCGTCTCAAGACGAACGAGTTGACCGGAACGATAAACGCAAAGCCGTTCGAACTGCATGTTCCTATCGATAAAAAAGGAAAGACGGTTTACATTCCGATCGAGCCGCTGCAGCGTTTCTACGGCTTGAAGCTGAACGAAGATGCGGGCACGGGCGTCGTGACGATCCACAAGGCGGCGGACGTGCTGCAGTGGGCGATCGTGCCGAAGGAAGCGGATCCGGAGGATACGGTAGCGATGCGAACGAAAGCGACCGTCAAAGCACCGATCGTTGCCGATCTTAAGCCTGGAGCGCGAGTAGCGATATGGGGTGATACGGACGGCTGGTATTACGTACAAGCTGAGGATGGGATCGTCGGATATGTCCGCAAAGGCGATGTTACGTTGAACGGAACGGAGACAATCCCCGTTCCCAAGGCGAAGAAACCTTTTGAAGCGTGGAAGCTTATCGGCCAAAAAATCAATATGACATGGGAAGCGGTTTATTCCAAAAATCCGGACACGTCTACAATCGGCAGCATACCGGGGCTGAATGTCGTCAGCCCGACCTGGTTCAGCTTGCTCGACAGTAAAGGGAACATTAAAAACAATGCCGACCCGAGCTATGTCAAATGGGCGCATGCCCGAAACATGCAAGTCTGGGCGCTCTTCAGCAACAGCTTCGAGCCGAAAATGACGACAAAGGCACTTTCTTCCTTCGACAGCCGTTTCCGCATGATCAGTCAACTGCTCAGCTTTGCGGATATGTATGACCTACAAGGAATAAATATTGATTTTGAGAACGTATATACGTCGGATAAAGCAAATTTGGTGCAATTTGTACGGGAAATGGTTCCGTTCATGCATGAAGCGGGACTCGTCGTATCGATCGACGTAACGCCGAAGTCGAATAGCGAAATGTGGTCTGCTTTTCTCGATCGCGCGGCCATTGGAGAGGTCGTAGATTATATGATGCTGATGGCGTACGACGAACACTGGGCGGCAAGTCCGGTGGCAGGGTCCGTTTCCTCGTTGCCTTGGGCGGAAGATTCGATTGCTCGCATACTGAGCGAGGACGGCGTACCGGCTTCCAAGCTTGTGCTCGGCATGCCTTATTACACACGGCTATGGACGGAAACAAGCAGCGGCGGCAAGTCCAAAGTGAAGTCCAAAACGCTGTCGATGAGCAGCGCGAGCAAAATTATCGAAGAGAAGAAACTGAAGCCCGTTTACTCCGAGGAAACCGGACAAAACTACGTGGAGTATACGGATGCCGGCGCGAAGCAGCGAATTTGGCTGGAGGACGCGACATCCATTCAAGCCAGGGTTGAGCTGGCTAAGAAGTATGACTTGGCAGGCGTAGCGACTTGGAGGCGCGGCTTTGAAACGGCGAATATTTGGCCGGTCATCCATGAAACATTAAACAAAAGACCCTGACAAATGTCAGGGTCTTTTGTTAACGGTAAAGAATGTTTAAGTTCGGTAAAGCGTTAGACCGAAAGAGAATATTCTTTACCAAGAAAAGCTTCCTTTAAAATACGAATGTATCTTCGTCGAAAGGGCTTCGATTAGAAGCTTTTCTTATACAATGAATTGAATGTATGGCGGTCAGTGTGCTTCCGTCGTTTGCGGCGCATCGACGGTCGCTTGGTTCGGGTCGAGCGTTAGGATCGTTTTGCAATACATGCACCGGTCCGTTTTGCCAAGTATCTTCGTCGTACGGAGACATTCCGGACATTGCAGAATGACGGCGCTCGTCGAGAGCATGCCTGCCCAGAAATAAATGCCTACGCTGATCAGCATGCTGATCATCCCGAAAACCATGAATATCGCGGCAAAAATTTTACCGCTTGCTCCCCACAGCAAGATCCCCGCCGTACCGAGAATCATCAAGCCCATTCCTATTAACGTAAGAAGGAGCCCCCAAAGTCGAAATTCGTTGATTTTGCTCGATTTAAAAAACATGGCAATCCTCTTTTCTTCAAAGTTGGCAGGAAACCGCAACATGAGTGTAGAAATGTATTATATCGCAATTAAAAATATAAAGACAGCATCTCTCAAAGAGAAGGGGAAGTTATGAATCCGATTACCGCGTCATATGCCGACAACTTAACTCGCGATTCGAGCGTTACGAGCGTAATTATCGTCGAAAACCAACAACCGTTCAACCCGCTGACTGACGGATACGATACGCTGATGTTCATCGTCGTTGAATCTGCCGAACCCACAAATCACACCACCCATTATATAAAAGACGGCTCGCGTATTCAAGAACGTCGCATCGACCGTTCCAGCCTGGAGAAGCAGATCGCGGCACGGGCGAACCGCAACATGATTTATTGGATTATACAAGGGGAGATTTTGTTGGACCGGGATCTCTATATTAGCAATTTACGCGAGGAACTCCTTCAATACGGCTTGCCGATGCGAGAGCAGAAGCTGTTTGCCGAATTTGCCTCGTTCTTCCGCTGTTATTCGCATTGCAAGCAGTTTTTGCACGACGGGCACACGATCGATGCATATAGCAATATTCTAGAGGCGCTGCACCATTGGGCACGCATTGCGATCATCGAAACGGGCACCCAGCCGGAGGAAACGGTATGGAAGCAGGTTAAATCGATCAATTCCGGCGTGTACAAACTTTTCGAGGAAATGACGACGAGCGTAGAGACGATAGAGCAGCGCATTCAGCTCGTTCTTCTTGCATGCGAGTTTTCAATTATGTCCAAGATGGAGGAGTGCTGTACGCTCCTGTTCCGCATTCTGGACAGCCGCGCCGAGCCTTGGAGCGTGATGGAGCTGAAACAGCACCCCGAGCTGTCCGAAACGCATGTCGAGCTTGCGCTTATTTTGCAGAAACTTGTCAAGAAATCATTAATTCGGGAAGTGGCTGTCGCTTCGACGAACGACCTGTCCCGACTTGAGCTTAAATATGTGCATTAACGCCCATTTATGTTATACTGATTGGCAATCGAATAGCTAAACCACTAGGGGAGCCGATACGGCTGAGAAAAGAAACGAGCTTTCTTTGACCCTTGGAACCTGTTATGCTTCGCCGGCATGTCGATGCCGCAAGCTCTGGATCATGCCAGCGTAGGGAAGTGGACCAACATCAACGAGTTTATTCGTTATGCCACAAAAGCCATCCGCTGCGGATGGCTTTTTTTTGTGATATTACGGAGAGGAGGGATGAACAGGTGGTACTCACGATTAATGGAGAAAAGCGGGAGATAGACGGCGTAAGCACCGTCTCCGAACTGCTGGAGCATTTTCAGATCGAACACAAAATTGTTGTCGTTGAACTAAATCGGGAAATTATCGATAAATCTTTGCATGAGGGAACGGCTCTGAATGACGGAGATTCCGTTGAAATCGTCCACTTTGTAGGCGGCGGATAAGGTGCGCAAGTATTTATGGATTTAGCTGAGTACGATATCATCTTCGAGGAGAGAATACATATGAGCGACCTACTGAAAATCGGACCGTATCAATTTAAATCAAGACTGCTGCTCGGCACGGGCAAATTCGCTTCCATGGATGTGCAAGGGAAGGCTGTTGAAGTTTCGGAAGCGGAAGTACTCACGTTCGCCATTCGGCGTTTACCGCTCGACAATCCGGATGCGGCTAATTTCCTGGAGCGGCTAGATCTAAAAAAATTTACGCTACTGCCGAATACCGCTGGCGCATATACAGTGGAGGAAGCGGTTCGGATCGCGCGGCTGGCCAAGGCGTCCGGACTTTGCGATATGATTAAGGTCGAAGTGATCGGCGATCCGAAGACACTGCTGCCTGACCCGGTCGGCACATTGGAAGCAACGAAAATTTTAGTGCAAGAAGGGTTTATCGTTCTCCCATACACCTCGGACGACCCGATATTGGCTCGGAAGCTGCAGGAAGCGGGAGCGGCCGCCGTTATGCCCGGTGCTTCACCGATTGGTTCAGGTCAAGGCATCGTAAATCCGAATAACCTCCGATTCATTATTGAGGAAGCTAAAGTACCGATTATCGTTGATGCAGGCATCGGCGCTCCTTCGGATGCGGCTTTGGCGATGGAGCTGGGCGCGGACGGCGTGCTTCTGAATACCGCGGTTTCCGGGGCCACGGATCCAGCGTTAATGGCGGAAGCGTTCAAGCTTGCTGTGGAAGCGGGGCGAAAAGGATTTTTAGCCGGAAGGATCGCTAAGAAAAGATATGCATCGGCAAGCAGTCCGGCCGAAGGGATGATTGAATAAGCAAGTGGTTAGGCGGTTCCGTATTTGCGGAATCGCCTTTATTTTAAAGGCTTTTTAAACGGAGCAAAAAAAATGTCGAATAATGCTTGACTTTATTTCCGTCTAGATGTTATATTATTTCTCGCCCCTTAAAAAGGCGGCAACGTAATGAGAAGCACCAAACCCGCGATCTTCAAGGACTTTCGAAAGAAACGAAAGATTGCGAAAAAAAAGTACTTGCAAAGCAGTAGGCAAGTGTGGTATATTATAAAAGTCGCCGCTGAAACACGGCGAACGAAAAAAGAAACAAATTGTTCTTTGAAAACTGAACAACGAGCGAATAAGCCAAAGTTTTAAAATGAGCACAAATCAGCTTTTCTTTAATGGAGAGTTTGATCCTGGCTCAGGACGAACGCTG
>NZ_JBVYOJ010000031.1:0-65312 GCF_056120465.1 Paenibacillus sp. sgz302148 | reverse complement strand
AGTACCGCAATGCACAAGGAAGAAGAACATCGGAAAGCCGGATGAGGGAAAACCTCACGTCCGGTTTGATGAGGAGGGGCTGAATTACTCAGCCCTTTACTCTACTAGGGATAAAGTTCTTGTCAATTGGATCCCTTTCTCGAAATTTGACAAGAATATTATCTCATTCCCGACCGAACGCTTTTTAGAGGATGAGATGTATTGCGACGAATTTCGCCTTTGAAAGCTATTGGGTCATATCAGAGACTTTTTGAGCCATTTTCAATTAAACAACGTTCTCGTGAGCCTACATAATATTGTGTCCTCCTGGGAACTCTCCAAATCGTGATCCTCAAGAAAAACACTCCTATTCATCGGACAATGTGTTTAGAGACTATAATCGTTCGGAGCCTCCACCCAAAAACCGAGTTCCGTTCAACAATTCTGCTGTCTGCCATCAAATCCCACATCAAACATTATAACGTTATATTTACACAGCCGATAAGCTGTGATACGATAACATTATAACGTTATAATAACTTGGAAACGTCAATTCGATCTAATGTAAGCGCATAAAATCGAGTTACGAAAAAGGTGAATTCGTATGAAAGAGCGGACTGTCATTATAAATGTAAAACGAGTCGGCGGCGAGAAGATCGATATCGTCATCGAGGACGGCGTGATCGTTCAGATCGAGGCTGCCGGCGCGTGGCGAGGCGGACGCCTGATCGAGTACCCGGGCGCCTATGTGTCAAGCGGATGGATCGATCTGCACGTCCATGCGTTTCCGGAACTCGACCCTTACGGCGATGAAATCGACGAGATCGGCGTTAAGCAAGGCGTGACGACGATCGTCGATGCCGGAAGCTGCGGGGCGGACCGGATCGCGGATTTGGCGGCAAGCCGGGAGCGAGCACGGACGAATGTTTTCGCATTTTTGAACATATCCCGCATCGGTTTGCAACGAATCGACGAGCTGTCCGATTTGGCATGGATCGATCGCGAGCGGGCCAAGCAGGCGGCGGCCGTGCATCGAGATCTCATCGTCGGCTTGAAAGCGCGGATCAGCAGCAGCGTCGTGCGGGAGAACGGCATCGAACCGCTGCGCATCGCTCGCGCCTTGTCGCGTGAAACTTCGTTGCCGATCATGGTTCACATCGGGTCCGCGCCGCCCGATATTAAAGAGATCGTTCCTCTGCTGGAACGGGGCGACGTTATCACGCATTATTTGAACGGCAAGGCGAACAATCTTTTTGACGACGAAGGGAAACCGCTGCAAGTGCTCATCGATGCAATCGCAAGAGGCGTCCATCTGGACGTCGGCCACGGCACGGCCAGCTTCTCATTCAAGGTGGCTGAGGCCGCCAAAAAGCACGGCATCGGGCTCCAGACGATCAGCACGGACATTTACCGCGGCAACAGGCTGAATGGCCCGGTTTACAGCATGGCCCGCGTCCTTTCCAAATTCCTGTACCTGGGCTATTCACTGGAAGAAGTCATCGCCGCGGTTACGACCCATGCAGCCGATTGGCTGAAAAGGCCGGAGCTCGGACGTATACAGGTTGGGGACAAAGCCAACCTGACCCTGTTCACGGTTGTACAAGAGCCGACGGCTTTGATCGATTCCGAAGGCGACATGCGGATGGGTGATCGAAGAATTGAAACCAAGGGAGTGTTTGTCAATGGCAATTTCGTTGAATGCTAAATACGGTCTGAAGCGCGTCATCAACGCCAGCGGCCGGATGAGTATTCTGGGCGTATCGGCTCCTTCGGATACGGTGATGGAAGCGATGAAGCACGGCGGCCAAAGCTATGTGGAAATAGCCGACCTGGTCGACAAAGCGGGCGACTACGTCGCACGGATTCTTGGCTCCGAAGCCGCGTTGATCGTCAATTCGGCATCAAGCGGCATCGCGTTGTCCGTCGCGGGCATCGTCACGCAAGGCAATCGCCGCAAAAGCGAAAGACTTCATCAGGAGCCCATCGCCAAAAACGAGATCATCATCCTCAAAGGCCACAACGTCCAATACGGCGCTCCGGTGGAAACGATGGTGTACTTGGGCGGAGGCAAACTCATTGAAGTCGGCTACGCCAATGAAGGGAAAGCCGAGCATATTGAAGATGCGATTTCGGAAAATACGGCGGCGATTTTGTACGTGAAATCCCATCACGCCGTTCAGAAAAACATGATCTCCGTGGAAGAAGCATGGGAGATCGCACAGCGCAACCGCGTGCCGCTTATCGTCGATGCCGCGGCGGAGGAAGATATTCAGAAATACGTCAAATGCTCGGATCTCGCCATATACAGCGGTTCGAAGGCGATCGAGGGTCCGACGTCCGGCATTATCGGCGGCAAGCGCCAATATATCGAGTGGGCGAAAGTGCAGCTGCACGGTATCGGGCGCAGCATGAAAGTCGGCAAAGAGACGTATTTCGGGCTGCTCCAAGCGCTCGATGAATATGGCGTCAAAGCGGATAAAAGCGAGCAGGAAAAAGCGTCTTTGCAAACGCTCATGCGATTAAACGAGCTGGCAGGCGTCAAAGTCACGATCGTTCAGGACGAAGCAGGACGCGCCATTTTCCGCGCACGTGTACAAATCGATCCGGCACAAGCCGGGACAACGGCACAGGATGTCGTTGCCGGATTGCAGAACGGCGAGATTGCCATATATACCCGGGATTACGGCGTAAGACAAGGGTATTTCGACATCGACCCGCGCCCGCTGCAAGGCGACGACATCGAGGTTATCGCGGCACAAATCTGGAAATTGGCAGGAGGCAACTAACATGTCCAACATTGCAAAACGTTTGTACAAAGGCCGTGCCGCGCTGAACGTGCTGGCAAACAGCGTGGAAAACGCCAAGGAAGTGTTCGATGCGGCGGAAGGTTTCGTTCTGGTCGGCGTGTTGTCCAAAAACTACCCGACGGTCGAAGCGGCCGTAGCCGCAATGAAACAATACGGCGAAGCGATCGACGACGCCGTATCCATCGGCCTCGGCGCCGGGGACAATCGTCAGGCCGCCGTCGTTGCCGAGATTGCCAAGCATTACCCCGGCAGCCATATTAACCAGGTGTTCCCTGCGGTTGGGGCCACACGAGCGAATTTGGGAGGACAGGACAGCTGGATTAACAGCCTGGTGTCGCCAACCGGACGAGTAGGCTACGTCAACATTTCAACCGGTCCTATCAGCGCGGCACAGTCCGAGCATGCGATCGTGCCGGTCAAATCGGCTATCGGCCTCGTCCGCGACATGGGCGGCAACGCCTTGAAATTTTTCCCGATGAACGGCTTGCAATGCGAAGACGAGCTGCGGGCGGTCGCCGATGCCTGCGGCGAAGAAGGGTTCGCCCTGGAGCCGACGGGCGGCATCGACAAAGAGAACTTTGAAGCGATTGTACGCATCGCACTCGAAGCGAAAGTGCCGCAAGTCATTCCGCACGTGTACTCCTCGATCATCGACAAAGCGACAGGCAACACAATCGTCCAGGATGTGCGGGAATTGCTTGATGTCATGAAAAGATTGGTTGATCGCCATGGCTAAGCGAATCGCGGCTTTCGGCGAAGTGATGATGCGTTTGCAGGTTCCGGGGTACGATCTGTTGTCCCAAGCCGATAGCTTGAACTACACGTTCTCCGGAACAGGGGTTAACGTCAGTTCTGCGCTGTCGCGCCTCGGGCATAAGGGATATCTGGTCTCCAGACTGCCGTCGAACCCTCTGGGAGATGCGGCGGAGGCTTACTTGCGGAAGCTGGGCATTTCCGATACGTTTCTCAGCCGCGGCGGCGAATATTTGGGGATGTATTTTCTGGAAAACGGCTTCGGCGCGCGGCCAGGCCGCGTCACTTACACGAACCGGCAGGAGAGCAGCTTCAATACGGCGCCGGAAGGCACTTATGATTTTGGCAAAATTGCAAATGATATCGATATGATCCATTTGTGCGGGATCACCTTGGCCATGAACGACAACGTTCGGCGGCATATGAAGGATTTGGCCAAGGCGGTCAAAGCGAGCGGCGGCACCGTCGTATTCGATTGCAACTTTCGTCCGGCTCATTGGCGGGACGGCGGTTACGCCAAAGCGAAGCCGCTTTACGAGGAGATGCTGGAGCTCGCGGACATCGTGATGATGAACGAAAAAGATGCGCTCCTGACCCTCGGCATGCCTACGGATAAGACGGAGCGCCGGGAGCAGTTGATGGACTTGATCCCGGCCGTCGCCAGGAAGTATGGCATTTCGGTCATCGCGGGTACGCACCGCTCCATCAACGGGGACAACACGCATTCGCTGCAAGGCTTTATGTACAAGGACCGGAACTTTGCCTTTTCTAAGCTTCTCACGTTTTCTGTCTATGATAGAATAGGTGCAGGAGATGCCTACACGAGCGGTATCATACACGGGGAAATCGAGCGGTTTTCGCCGCAGCAAACGGTCGATTTCGCCGCCGCGGCCAGCATGCTGGCGCATACGATCGCGGGTGATACGCCGATGTCGTCGGCAGGCGATATTTTTCGCGCGATGACGGAAAGAGTAGGCGATGTAGAAAGGTAGTGCTTACGGATGAGCTTGTCCCGCAAACAAAGACCGTTATATTTGCAAATTATGAATATTTTGAAGGATCGTATTTTGCATGGCGAGTATCCGCTCGGAACGAACATTCCCTCGGAGCCGCAGCTCGAACAGGAATTTAACGTCAGCAAAATTACGGTTCGCAATGCGATCAAAGAGCTGGTGCAGGAAGGGTATTTGGAAAAAGGCAGCGGCAAAGGGACGAAAGTCATCCGCAACACCTCCGTCTCCAAGCTTTCCAAGTGGAAAAGGTTTACGGAAGTGCTGGTCGAAGAGGGGCATCGAATCCGTAAGCAGCTGCTTCACGCAGAAATCGTAAGCAATGAAGAAGGGACCGAGCCTTATCGATTGTTCGGGGAGAGCTGCCTCCGCATCGAAAGGCTGTACCATTTGAATGACGTGCCTTATATCCATTACACGCATTATATTACGATGAGAGTGTCGACGATCGAGCTGCCCGATTTGAATATGCAATCGTTGTACGACTTGCTCGAAGAACAGGATATCAACCTGGAAAAATACCGCGACGAATTTGCGGTAGGAATAGCACCCGCCCACGTCGAACAGGCTTTGCAAATCAAGGCCGGGACGCCGCTGCTGAGAAGGTCGCGATTCTCGTACGACGAGCAAGGCGAGCTGATCGAATACAGCCACGGGTACTACAACACGGATTTGCATCAATATGTCGTAAATTACGACGTTTAGGAACCACGGACACCGTGCAATTCCTTTTTTCTTAATCATCATGAGAGCGCTTACTACACGAACAGAAAAGAGGAATAACGATGACGATGTACCTTCTGCTGGTCACTTTGCTGGCGATTGTAATTGTAATTTTGGGCGTAGCCTGGTGGAAATGGCATGCGTTTATTAGCTTGACGGTGGCGAGCTTGTTTCTGGCGATTATGGCCGGGTTGTCGATGGACAAAATCGTCAAAGCATATGAAACCGGCGTCGGCGCCGTATTGGGCCATTTGGTAGGCATCCTGGCGCTTGGCACGATTCTCGGCAAAATGATGTCCGATTCCGGCGCAGGCAATCAGGTGGCGGGCTTCTTCGTCCGCGTCTTCGGCGAGAAGAGATTGCCTTGGGCTATGCTGCTGTCGGGCTTTATTATCGGGATCCCGGTCTTTTTCGACGTAGGGATCGTCATGCTGCTGCCTTTGGTCATTACAATCTACAAATCGACGAAAAAAAATATTTTGCTCATCGGACTTCCGGTCATCGCCGGCTTATCGATCGTGCATGGCCTTGTCCCGCCGCATCCGGGCGCGATGACCGCGATCGGCATCTACAAAGCCGATATCGGCAAAGTATTGATCTACTCGTTAATCATTGCCATTCCGGCAGCCATCATCGCGGGGCCGCTGTTCGCCAAGTGGGTGAGCAAGCGCGTCGTGCCCGAAGGGGAGCCGGTGCTGCTTAGCGAAAACGAAGAGATCGATAAATTGCCGGGCACGGGCATTTCCTTCTTTATTATTTTGCTGCCGATCATTCTGATGGTTCTGTCGGTTATTGCGCCGTTCTTGCCGATTCCGGCCGGCCTGATGAACTTTCTTGCTTTTATCGGCAACTCGGTCATTGCGCTGCTTATCTCGTGTTTTGCGGCATTTTTCTTCCTCGGTTATCGCCAAGGAATAAACAAAAACAAGATCAACAAGCTGGTGCACGAATGTCTGCTGCCGGTTGGCTCGATCATTCTGATCATCGGCGCAGGCGGCGGCTTCAAACAAATTTTGGTCGAAAGCGGCGTCGGTACGTCCATCGCCGATATGGCGCAGCACCTGTCGCTGTCTCCTTTGGTTCTGGCCTTCCTCGTTGCCGGTTTGATCCGGATTGCGACAGGCTCGGCGACGGTCGCCTTGACGACCGCGGCCGGCATCGTATCCCCGGTTATCGAGCACATGTCCGGCGTCAATCTGGAGCTGCTCGTCATCGCGACCGGCGCAGGCTCCCTGATGTTTTCCCACGTCAACGACGCCGGCTTTTGGATGGTCAAAGAGTACCTCGGGCTGTCGGTCAAAGAAACGTTCAAAACTTGGACGGTGCTCGAAACGATGCTTTCCTTCATCGCTTTTGGGACCGTGCTACTGGTCGACATGCTCGTGTAAGCACGGGCCGTATATATAGACGAGTTGAATCCCCGCCCGTTCGGCGGGGATCTTTTTGTCATGTCATGGTCGTCTCCGCCTGAGCGTCCAGCCCGTCTTTCCAACGTTCTGACAAAAGCGGATACGCCTTGCTCTGCCAGGCCGTATACTGTAGCAATCGGGATAGAAAGTAGGGGAGATGCTTGAATAAATATTTGTTCAAGTACGGGATCGATTTTCTTATTGAGAATAAGCAATTGAAGCAAATGTACAAAGATATGCAGCAGCTGCACAAAGATCTGGAGGCTGTTATGAAAAAAAAAGATAAGCTGGGGAAGAAATACAAATTCAAATAGGATTCGGCCGAACCGAGGCTTGGCTTAAAGAATGCTTTTCAAAGCATTCTGCTGGCGATCTCCCTTGGTCATGCCGTAATACACTAAATCCTCGAATTCGCCCCATTTCAAAATATGCTGCTTGAACTCACCCTCCGGCTTCATCCCGATCTTCTGCATGACACGGGAAGAGGCCGGGTTTTTGGACATGGCGGCAGCCCATATCCGATTCAGTCCCAAATCGTCGAATCCAAAGTTTACGATCATCGCCGCCGCCTCGGTGGCGTAGCCTTTTCCCCAATAAGATGTGCCGAGCCAATACGCCAATTCGCCCCGGCTATGCGATTGGGTAAGGTTAAGACTGATACATCCGATCAGTATCCCTTCGTCCCGGATTACAATCGCATATGGGAATCCGTGCCCCGCCGTTGCCCTCTCACGACCCGCCGCGATCCATGCTTCCGCCGCTCCGTCGGGATACGGATGCGGGATCGATAACGTGGTTTGCGCCACTTCGCGATCTCCGGCTAACCTTTGCACGAGAGATGCGTCCCTTAATTCAAACGGTCTTAGAGTTAATCTATCCGTCTCCAATATTCGCTGCATACAAATGCCCTCCCAGGAGCTTGGTGAGGATTATTTTACCACCACGCCAAAATCTACACAATATAGACGATCGACCAGAGCAACCTTAGGTTTATTACATAGGATGCTAATGGAATAAGGGAGGGGGTTGAACTCATGGGCGGCTGCTTCGACGGAAATGTAGGAGGTATCTTTACTTCCACCGGTGTAATCCTGGTATTGTTCATTCTGCTGGTGATTGTACTTCGCGGTTTGTGCTTCTAATCATACCCGTAATGAACTTCCAGACAAGAAGCCGGCTGCAGTGCGAAACTGTGCCGGCTTTCTCGTTTTAGGAGATGCTGTACGGATTATACGGTTGAACGTTCGATTAGCTGAAAATGCATTTCCCGCTTCTGGGGCGCCGATTGCGGATTCGTCACTTGTTCGTGGACGATGCGGAAAGCCGTGCCCCCCATTTCGGCTAACCGGTTGTCGACGGTCGTCAAGTCGAACACTTTGCCGATCGGCTGATTATCGAAGCCGATAATCGCTAGATCCTCCGGGATGCGGATGCCATGCTTTCTCGCTTCGGTCATGATGCCCGCGGCTACGTGGTCGCCCGTTACGAGTAGGGCCGTAGGCCGCTCGTCCATGGCAAGCAGCCGGTGCACGATATCGACGCCGTTTTCGATGGCGATGCACTTCGTGAACAGCCATTCCTCGCGGCAAGGCTCGTTAATTGAAGCAAGCGCGTCGTTGTACGCTTGCCGGCGGATCAAGCTGCTGTCGCTGTCCGGCCTTCCGATGCTGAAGCCGATGCGCCGGTGCCTTTTCTCGATCAAGTAGTCCAGCGCCATCCGGAAGCTGCCGTAATAATCGTGATAGATCGTGGAAATCGCCGGGCTGGCGACATCGGCGCAAGCGACGATCGGGCCAAAAGCGGCAAAAGGCTCGATTTCGTCCCACGACATCGTCCTCGAACAAATGATGATGCCGTCGATTTGTTTCATTTTGAGCAGATTAAGCGTCTTGCGTTCTTCATCGGGATTGTAGTTTGTCTGACACAGCATGAGCTGCACGTTGGCGGGCAAAGCGGCATTGGCGATCCCTTCGACGAGCCTGGAGAAATAAGCGTGATTATGATAAGGCAGCATAATGCCGATGATGTTCGTTTTCCCTTTGATGAGATGGACCGCATTCATGTTGCGGGAATAGTTTAATTGCTCAACGGCTGCCTGTACGGCCTTTCTTTTGTCTTCGTGCACATGGGCGTAGTTGTTGAGCACCCGCGAAACCGTTGATACGGAGACGCCGGCTATTTTGGCAATTTGTTTAATATTCGCCATCGTCGCAGCCTCCTTTGGCCGGAGTATAATGCTATTTTACACATGGAAATGGAAATTGGGAAATGCTCAAGATCAAATCGCGTTGGTAAAAATATCAAAGTTGGGGATAGTATGTCGTAGAGGCGGGTGATTGCATGATTGAGATCAAAAACGTGAACAAAATATACCCAGACGGATTTCATGCGTTAAAAAATATTAATTTGGAGTTCAAGAAAGGCGAAATGACCGTCCTGATCGGCCCGAGCGGCTGCGGAAAATCGACGACGATGAAGCTCATCAACCATCTTATTACGCCTTCCAGCGGTTCCGTATTGATCAACGGCAAAGATACGCGGGAGATCGATACCGTCGAGCTGCGCCGCAGTATCGGCTATGTCATTCAAAGCATCGGTTTGTTCCCGCATATGACGATCGGGAGGAATGTCGGGGTCGTCCCCCGTTTGCGCAAATGGCCGGCTGGCAAGATCGATAAGAAGGTCGACGAGCTGCTCGATCTTGTCGGGCTGCCTCCGGACATTTACCGGGATCGTTACCCGTCGGAGCTGAGCGGCGGCCAGCAGCAGAGGGTCGGCGTTATCCGCGCGCTAGCGGCGGATCCGGACATTATTCTGATGGACGAGCCGTTCAGCGCGCTTGACCCGATCAGCCGCGAGCAGCTGCAGGACGAGCTCGTGCGGCTGCAGCAGGAGCTGCACAAAACGATTGTGTTCGTGACGCACGATATGGATGAAGCGCTCAAAATCGCCGACCGGATCGTGCTGATGAAAAGCGGCGAAGTCGTGCAAAGCGATACGCCGGAAAAAATACTGCGCTACCCGGCGAACGAATTCGTCGAATCGTTCATCGGCCAGAAACGGCTGCACCAGGAGAATATATACGATATCCCCACCGTTGATGAGGTGATGGTGAAGCAACCCGTCGTCGCATACCCGAACAGGGGATTGGCGGAGGCGATATCGATGATGGAGCGGCGCAAGGTCGATTCGCTGTTCATTATCGACCGTCAGCGGAAGCTCAAAGGGATCGTATCGATCTTTAACGTGCTGGAACATTACGGCGAGGAAAATATTAAAGTCGCCGACGTGATGCGGCCGATCGGGTTTTCCGTACGCAGCGGCTCCCCTCTGACCGAGTCGGTCGAAATCATGAGCCGGAACCATCTTTCCAACCTGGCGGTCGTGGACGATCAGGATCGGCTGATCGGCCTTGTTACGCGCGGCAGCGTCGTGCGGCATTTGGCGGAGGTATTGCCTACGCTGAACGAAACCGAAGAAGCGCCTAAATCGGAACCGGCGCCGGGCAACCCGGCGGATGACCCGGCGGGCGACCCGGCAACAGTTACCGGTGAACTTTCGTCCGAAGCGGCCGGAACAAGCGGAAGCGGTCCATCCCCTAACGCCGCGAAGACCGAGGAGGAGCAGTGAGCATGCAAGCGTACTTGAGTTTTTTGCAAGAACGGTATGCGGATATTCTGAAAGCTCTTCAGGAGCATATGGCCATCTCGCTTACGGCCATCGTTCTTGGCACCATTGTCGCCGTCCCGCTTGGGATTGCGCTTGTTTATAACCGGGCGGGGTGGATCAACAGCATCGTCTTCTTCGTAGCCAACCTGCTGCAAACCGTGCCAAGCCTCGCGCTGCTGGCCATCCTCATCCCTCTCATGGGGATCGGCACGAAGCCGGCCGTTCTTGCTTTGCTTCTTTATGCCATTATGCCGATTCTCCGCAATACATATGACGGGTTTGAAGCGGTTGACCGGAGCGTGCTTGAAGCGGCGAGAGGGATGGGGTATGGAACGATGCAGCGCATTCTCCGCATTCAGCTGCCGCTCGCACTCCCCTATATGATGTCGGGAATCCGCGTCACGATGGTTTATATTATTAGCTGGGCGACACTCGCAACGTTGATCGGCGCAGGCGGACTCGGCCAATTGATCGTATCGGGCATGGGGGTCAACAAACCGGAGTTGATCGTTACCGGCGCTCTAGGCGCGATTGTGCTGGCGCTGCTCGCGGACCTGCTGCTGGGGCTGCTTGAGAAATGGCTGACCGGCCGGTTCGGGCAGACGACGAGGACGGCTTGAGAAATAGAGGGAGACGATGGACGATGACAACGAAACTGAAAAAAGCGGCGGTTGCGCTTAACCTCGTCGCAATGCTGGCCGTCCTTGGCGCATGTAGCACGGGAAATAAAATCATCGTTGGCGCTCAGACGTTTACCGAAACCAAAATTTTGGCGGAAATGTACAAAGCACTTATCGAGGACCGGACGGATGTGGGCGTGGACATTATCCCGGATCTCGCTTCCAGCCCGGTCGTTCTTCAGGCGATGAAAAGAAACGATGTTCAGATGGGGACGCTGTATTCCGGCGAAATCTTCAATAACCATTTTCCGATCGAGGACACGAAGGATCGGAAGAAGGTGCTGGAGCAGGCGCAAGTCGGTTTTAAAACATATTTCGATTTTGAATGGCTCAATCCGCTCGGATTCGAGAATACATACGCCTTTACGGTGCGGGAGGATCTGGCAGCATCCAAAGGGTACGACAAAATTTCCGATATTGCTCCCGATGCGGGAAGCATGCGGCTTGGCGTCGACACCTCCTGGCTCGAGCGCCCGTCCGACGGATATCCCGCATTTTCCAGGTACTACGGCATTACGTTCGGCCAAACCTTCCCGATGGAGCTGAGCCTTGTCTATAATGCGGTTGCCCAGAATCAGGTCGACATCGTCCTCGCTTATTCAACGGACTCGCGCCTTAAGGCGTATAAGCTGAGGACGCTTAAGGACGACAAGCATTTCTTCCCGCCTTACGACGCTTCGCCGGTTATCCGCGGCGACGCCGCCAAGCTGCATCCGGATGCGGTAGCCGCCGTGTCGGAACTGATCGGCACCATTGACGTGCAAACGATGATCGATCTGAACTATGAAGTCGACGTGGAGAAAAAAAGCGAACGTGAGGTCGCGCTCGCTTATTTGAAGCGAGTCGGCCTGCTTAAGGCATAGGGAGGCCAAAATGATTGAACGACATCTGACGATCTGGGATTTTTTCGATTATGTGCAGCGAAATTCCGGCATGCTGTGGGGCTATCTCTGCCAGCATGTCTTGATGGTGCTCATCGGTGTTGGCCTTGCCTTTGTCGTTGGCGTCCCGCTTGGAATTTTATGCGCGCGGAACCGGGGGCTGGCCCGTACGATTCTAGCGGTGACGAATATACTGCAGGTTGTACCGAGCTTGGCTATGCTGGTGCTGCTTCTGCTCATTATGGGTCTCGGAACCAAAACAGTAACCGTAGGGTTGTTTCTCTACTCGCTGAACCCGATCGTGCGCAACACCTACGTCGGGCTGCAGCAGGTCAATCCGAGCTACGTGGAAGCCGGGCGCGGCGTCGGCATGAGCCGGCTGCAAATTTTGTTCAACGTGCGGCTGCCGCTCTCGCTCACGTATTTGATGAGCGGCCTGCGGATTGCCGCCGTCATCGCGATCGGCGTCGCGACCATCGCCCCGCTCGTCGGCGGAGCGGGCCTTGGCCGGGAAATTTATGCGGGGATCAGCAACGGCAACTCGCTTCGTATATTTGCCGGGGCGGTTCCGGCGGCTTTGCTGGCGGTCATCGCGGACATTGTGCTTGGCGTGCTTCAGCGGAAGCTGAAGCTGGAGGGCAAACGTTCGAAGAACGTACTGCCGCCTCTGCCGAAGCCGCAGGGATAAAGAATGGAGTAATTAAAGATAAGCCTCCGAACCACTGTCAAAGTGGGAGCGGAGGCTTTATTCGTTTCGATCGATGCGTCCGACTTTTAATAAGTAGGCTTCTTGTCCAATCCTTGTTATGATCTTTAAAGTAACCTTTGTGCTGTTAAGCGGCACTTCTCTATAGAACGGATGAAAGGAGCCGGAGAACATGCTCCAGTGGATTGAAGCGGCGAAGCAAGGAGACCAAGAGGCGTTTGACGGCATCGTCCGGAAGTTCGCTTCGATGGCGTATGCCGTCGCTTATGAAAGGTTGCGCGATGTCCATCTGGCGGAGGATGCGGTGCAAGAAGCGTTTGCGGAAGCTTTCGTGGGCCTTGGCCGTCTGAGGGAGCCTGAGGCGTTCCCCGGCTGGTTCAAGGTGATCGTCGCGCGTCAAGCGAACCGCATCATTCGCCGGAAACGGCATCCGTCCGTGCCGCTGGACAAAATGTCCGGGATGGCCGGAGAGGGGAAAGGCTTGGCGGACATCGTCGAGCAACGGGAAATGCGGCAGCTGCTCCATCAAACGGTAGCCGAACTATCCTCGAACATGCGCGTGGCGGTGCAATTGTTCTATTTTTACGGATATACCTTGCAGGAGATTTCCGCTTATCTGGGCGTACCCGTCCCCGTGCTGAAGAAACGGCTGTTCGACGCGCGGCGGAAGCTGAAGGGCATGCTCCCCGTTGCCGATTTCATTCATGTGTTCAACGATTTGTATGAAGGAGGAAAAGGCATGCTGCACATTGTAAATGGCGATCACGTGGCGGAAACGCTGCGCGGCGTCGTTCAAGGCGATATTCTCGTCTGGAGGGAGGTCTATCCGGACGGGCCGAATTTTGTTGACCCTGCAAAGCCTGCCAACCGATTGGCGCGGGCGCAATATTTGGAGAAGGCGATGGGGGTTCCGGTCGCGGAGTTCACCCGGCTCTCCGAAATGCAGGAGCAAACGCTAGCTCAATTCGATCGTCACGAGGAGGTCGTGTTATGGTTCGAGCACGATTTGTTCGACCAGACGATGCTCTGTTACTTGCTCCATTGGTTTGCGCAGCGGCCGCTCGGCCGTACCAAGCTAAGCTTGCTGTGCATCGGATCGTTTCCGGGCATCGAATTATTCCGCGGCTTGGGGCAGCTGAACGCGGAGCAGCTCGCCACATTATCGGGCACGTGGCAAACGGTCGGGCGAGATCAGCTGGCTCTGGGCACGGCGCTATGGGAGGCTTACGCATCGTCCGATCCTCGCCGGCTCTCCGAGCTTCTGGGCGGGGATACGTCGGCGTTGCCTTTTGCACAGGCAGCGTTCCGGCTGCACCTCGCCAGGTTCCCTTCCGTGCGGAACGGGCTAGGCATCGTCGAGCAGTTGACGCTGGAGCAAGTCGATCGCGGTGTCGGTTCGCCGTACGCCTTATTCCGGCAGGTGGGCGATCGGCTGCACGAGCTGGGCATGGGGGATCTGCAGTACTGGCACGTCTTGGCGAAGCTGTCGCAAGGATCGCACCCGCTGCTGCATATCGAGGGGCTGGAAGCTTTCCCGGATTTTCAAAGCGCGGCGCCTTCTTTTCAAGATTGCCATGTTTCAATGACGGAGCTGGGCCGCCAAGTATTGGACGGCAGGGCCGATTGGGTATCGCTGAGCGGAATCGACACGTGGTATGGCGGCGTTCTTGTGCAAGGGCGGTCGGTGCCGTGGCGGTGGGATGCTGAGGGGCAAACGATTGTCGAAAGCGCAGACACGAAAATTTGACGATTGTATACAACATTAGCCCCGGGGGCCGGCTCAATGCTCGGCAACCGGGGCTAATGTTACTCATTCATTCCATAGCTTGATTCGATCCTGCAGAAGCTTGGTGAACGCTACCTCCATCTGATGGACGCCCGCCGCTTCCAGCTCCTTCATGAATTCGTCCCAAACTTGATCGAAGTTTTCAGGGGCGGCCAAGATCGCTTCCGGTACTTTTTTCTTCACGATGTCTTCGCATTTTTGCGAGATGACGGCCGCTTCCGTATTTTGCGGGATATTGATTTGCCAAGCCTTCCCCCAAGGCTTAACCGGGAATTCCGTGGCCGCCGGGTACAAATCCTTCCACATCTTGGCCTTGTAGTGGGATAAAACGTCTTTTTCCGCATCGGTGTAACTGTCGATGATTTGCTCGATCGAATCGGTAGCATACGTTTGGCCGGTGGAATCCACAACGCCGACGCCGTATTGCGGGAACGGATGGGTGTATAGGCCAATGCCGGTTTTTTTGATGTATTGCGGATCGTTGTTCCGTTTGTCGAGCTCTTCTTTGGGGATGACGCGTTTGCCGTTTTCGATCTTGTAGTGGACGCCTTCAATTCCCCAATAGTTCAAAATTTGCCCTTCGTCGGATGCGAGCCAATCGAGGAATTTGATCGCGCGGACCGGGTCTTTACATGATTTGCTGATCCCGACGCCCCAGCCCGCAGAGTAGCCGGCGTTTTGGAAATCGGCGTATTTAATGCCTTCATGGAGCGTGAGCGGATACATGCCGTACATGCGCTCCGGCTTGCCCGCTTGTCGTAACGCTTGCTCGGCGGTGCCGTATTCCCATTTGGCATCGCTTAAGGCGAGCACGCGGCCCGATGAAATTTTGGCCTGGTACTGGTCGAATTTCTGGACGAAGCTTTCCGGGTCAAGCAAGCCGATGTCGTTCATATGGTTCAACCAGCGAAAATATTCTTTTTCTTCCGGGCGGGTATAGTGAAATACCGCTTTATGCGTTTGCGGATCGATATAAAATTCCCCGTCGTCCGGTCCGCCGGTGGCGAATAAGGCCGGATTCGTTACCGTAATTTTGTACCGCCAATCGTCGGCCAGCAAGGAAAGACCGATCGTCGGCTGCCCGTCGATCGTCGGATATTTGTCCTTGTACGTTTTGATGGCGTTCTCAAAGTCCTGCAGCGTCGACAGCTTCGGATAGCCGAGTTCCTTCACGACGGCATGCTGAAGCTGAAACCCGGTGTTCGGCTGCCATTGCTGGTCGTTTACGCCGAAGGAGCCGAGGAAATAAATCGACTTGTCGGCCAGACTCCAACGCAGCCGTTTCAAATAGTCGCCATACAGCTTCTTAATATTCGGCGCGTATTTGTCGATCAGATCGGTTAAGTCGATGTATGCGCCGGCCTCGACCAGAATGCTTTCATTGCCGTTGCCGTAAATAAGATCGGGATATTCGCCGCTTGCGGCCATCAGCGATATTTTTTGCTTTTCGTCTCCCGCGACATACTCGATCTTGAGCTTGACGCCCGTCAACTCCGTAATTTTGCGCCCGACGGGACTTTCCATGTTCTCATAGTTCGAGTTAGGCTGGCCGGCATACATCGTAAACGTGATCGGCGATTTGTCGTCCGCGGCCGGAGTTGTACCGTCGTCGCCTTTTCCGGTATCGTTCTTCGCCGTGTCTCTTTGCTTCGTATCGTCGGAAGCCGTCTCTGGGGAATCGGACTTCTCGGAGGAGACGCATCCGGCCAGCGGCACCGCGAGCAGCATCAAGACGGCGATGAGAATCAACGACTTGCTCCATTTCCTTTTCACCCTGTACCCTCTCCTTATCTACCCTTATCGTATCAAACGGATTTCCCCCTGTATACGATCTTCAGCTTTTTACGGCGCCGAGCGTCAGTCCTTTGACGAAATATTTTTGAAGGAACGGATAAACGACAAGGATTGGCACCGTAGCGACCATCGTAATCGCCATGCGGATTGATTCCGGCGAAACGCGGCCCGCTTGAGCGGCTTCGCCGCCGTACGCTTGGTTCCGGCTGCCGCTGAATGCCGTGTTTTGCAATATTTTCATCAGCTCGTATTGCAGGGTGGTCAGTCCGGTTTTGCCGCTGTTATACAAAAACGTGTCGAACCAGGCATTCCACTGCCCGACGGCGATGAACAACGCGATCGTCGCGAGCACCGGTTTGCTTAGCGGCACAATGATCCGCCAGAAAATCGTCCAATCGTTCGCACCGTCAAGCTTGGCGGATTCCTGCAGATTGTAGGGCAAGCCGTCCATATAAGAGCGAAGCACGAATATGTTCCAGGCGTTGACCAGCCCGGGGAAAATGTAGACCCAAAACGAATTCAGCAAGTGCAGGTCGCGCAGCAGCATATAAACGGGGATCAGGCCGCCGGAAACATACAACGTCAGCGCCAGCGCAACCGAAACGAAGCGGCGTGCGGCAAAATCTTGCCGGCTGAGCGTAAACGCGATCATCGCGGCGCTGAACAATCCGAGCACCGTGCCGATGACGGTGCGCAGCACGGAGTTTTGAAAAGCGGTGAGCAGGTCGGCATACTGGAAAATCGCCCGGTAATTGTCCAGCGTAAACAAGCGGGGCCACAAATAAATGCCGCCTCGGACAGAATCGGTCGCATCGTTGAACGAAATCGCCAATATGTTCAGGAACGGGTAAAGCGTAACGACGCCGACACAGGTCATGAACACATAGAGGCCAACGTCAAACCTGATGTCGCCGGTGCTCCGGCGTATTCTGGCTGCGGTTCCATGCACCGGAACTCCTCCCTTGTCGTTAAATGACGCTTTCTTTTGTCAACCGTTTGAAAATGCCGTTCGAAACGAGCAGCAGCATAATGCTGACGACCGAATTGAACATCCCGATCGCGGTCCCGTACGAATAGCGTCCTACCTTGATGCCGTAGTTCAGTACGTACAAATCAAGCACTTCGGCATAATCCTTCACGAGCGGATTGCCAAGCAGGTATTGCTTCTCGAAGCCGATGCTCGTCAGCCAGCCGATGGACAGGATCAGCATCACCATAATCGTCGTCCGGATTCCCGGAAGCGTAATATGCCATATGCGTCTCAGCCTCCCCGCACCGTCGACCGTAGCGGCTTCGTACAGCTCCGGATCGATGCCGATAATCGCCGCCAGGAAAATAATCGAGTTCCAGCCCGTTTCCTTCCAAATGTCCGCTAACGTCACGATCCACCAAAACATATGCTCATTCGCCATAAATTGAATCGGCTTATCGATCAGATGCAAGCCGAGTAGAATGTCGTTCACGATGCCGCCGTCGGTGGATAGCATTTTGGTTACTAGGCCGGCCGCGATAACCCAGGAGACGAAATGCGGGAGATAGGCGATCGTCTGGACGGACCTTTTGAAAGCGCGCAGGCGAACTTCGTTGAGCAGGATGGCGAACAGAATGGGCACCGTGTAACCCGCGATCAAATTTAAAAAGCTCATGGCCAGCGTATTGCGCAGGACGAGGTAAAACCTTTCATCGGAAAACAGCTCCGCGAAGTGTTCGAGGCCTACCCACTGCTGGGCCCAAAACGGCTTCCCGGGACGATAATTTTGGAAAGCCATCGTCCAGCCCCAGATCGGAATGTAGTTGAATACGAACAGCCAAGCGATAAAAGGAAACGACATCAGAAACAAATACCGCTGCCGCAGCAGTACGTGCCATCTGCTTTTTTTTCCGCGAGACCCCATACAATCTCTCCCATGTGTCCTTGATTTCCCCGTCCATCAAGCGTAACAAAATCCGCCCGAACGAAATACCCGGCACATTGGCGTTGTTTTCCCGCAACAATTAGAGGTGCACCCGGAAGCGGGAGCACCTCGTTACTCGGGATGTTCGCGATAAGCGGAAGGGGGCATCCCGACATACTTTTTAAATTTGCCGCAAAAATAATCGACGTTCGCATAACCGACCTTTTCCGCCGTTTGGTGCACCTTCCAGCCTTGCCGCAGCAATTGCTTGGCGCCCTCGATCCGAAGGCGGTCCAAATACGTATTGAAGGATTCGCCCGTATGCTGCTTGAACAGCTTGCCGAGATAGCTGCTGTTATAATGGAACATTTCCGCGAGCGCCTCCAGCTTCAACTCTTTGTTGTAATGGCGCCGGATAAAGTCCAGCATGTTCAGCAGCGCAGCGCCCGGCCTATCCTTGTGAAGCGCGTCCGACAGCTCCGACAGCTTGGCGTGAATGTACGCCAGAAGTCCTTCCAGCGTGCGATGCCCGTACAACTCCGATTGAATCGCCAAAAAAGGGGATAATAGGTCGCGCAGCGGTTCGTTCGCATGCATAAGCTGATGGATGGCGGTTACATATAACAGGGCAAGCTGCATGGTCACGCTCTCTTGGGACCAGGCGCCGCACAGCAGTCCGCCCGCCGCTTCGTCCAAGCGTTGCCGGATGATGGCAGAATCGCCCGCATCGATGGCAAAAGCGAGCTTTTCCGCCGCTTTCCCAGGGTCGTACGCTTGGATCGCGGTTGCGGTTTGCACCGAAGCGGAGAATCGCCGCTTCTCGGCTGTTTGCTCCTCAATCCAGAAATCGTCCTCCGGACGAAGGATAAATTTATTTCGCGATAGCGTCTTCGCGCTTTCGTACGAAGCGTTGATCTGAGAAGCTTCCTTCACCTTGGCGCCGGCGCAAACAACCAGATCATGCCCGAATTCGACAAGGATGCCGCTGCGCAATTCCGCCAGCAACGGCTTCATAGCCGCCGGCGATACGTCCTTTGATAAGACGGCTGTATTATCGTCGAGCTTGAGGGCATATCCTAGTGATTCCGCTTCCAGGCGAGATTGCAGACGCTGTTGGACCGTATGGCGGACTTCCGCCGAATCGGGCTTCGGCTCGATCTCCGCCAAGAACACTTGGTAGCTTTTCCATGGGAAACCTAGGCTAGGCAGGGCGGCGGCATACGACGGATCGTCCGCGGCGGAGGTATCGCCTAGCAGAAGTCTTTGCAGCAGCCGTTCTCTCTGCAGTACGAGGGAGCCTTCCCGTTGTTCGCGCAGTGCCTTCTCTTGATCGATCATGGAGCGCAGGCGGCTTAACTTATCGAGCAGTTCGACGGGATCGACCGGTTTAAGCAAATAGCTGTCCACGCCGTATTCAATCGCTTTTCTCGCGTAATGAAACTCGGAATATCCGGTTAAAATGATGAACCGGCAGGACATGCCGCGTTTGATGATTTCTTCGATCATATGCAAGCCGTCCATCCCGGGCATTCGAATGTCGGCGACAACGACATCCGGCTGCAGCTCGGCGCACCGGCGCAAGCCGTCCTTTCCGTTCGCGGCGTCGCCGCATACGGCAAATCCATGCCGATCCCAATCGATCAATGTTTTGAGACCCTCGCGAATCGAAGGTTCGTCATCCACAAGCAGCACCTTATACACGGGGGTCCTCCTCCGCCGGCATCGTAATCGCCACAACCGTTCCCGTTCCTTTTATGCTTTCGATGGAAAGGCCGTATTCCTTGCCGTACGACAGCTGGATGCGCTGATGTACATTGCGCAAGCCGATCCGCGATTCCGTCTCGTTCCCGTCCCGGTCTTCAGGTTCGCTTAGCCGTTTGGCGATTTGCCGCAGCCGATCCTCCTGTATCCCGACTCCGTTATCAACGACGACAATCGAGAGCATTCCATCCGTTTCTTTGCCGATGACGGTAACCGTTCCGGCACCCTCTTTGCACTCCAGGCCATGAATGACCGCATTTTCGACAATGGGCTGCAGGATGAACGGAAATACCAGGTATCGCATCACTTTGCTTTCGATGTTCAAATGAAACGTCAGACGGTCGCCGAAGCGGAATTTTTGAATTTCCAGGTAGCATTTCACGCGTTCGATTTCTTCCGACAGCGGCATTTTTTCGTTGCTCCGCTCCAAGCTTTTACGCATCAATTTCCCAAGCAGGAGGACGGCATTAGCGATTTCACCCTCGCCGTTGTTGTGAGCCTTCATTCGGATCGTTTCCAATGTGTTGAACAAAAAGTGCGGATTAATCTGGCTCGCCAGCATTTTTAATTTGATTTCCTTTTGCTTGATGACAAGCTGGTTTTTTTGCTCGTTGGCGGTTTGGACTTCGTCCATCAAGCCGCGGATGCTATCCACCATCCGGTTGAACTGCCGGGACACTTGCCCGATCTCGTCTTCTCCCTCGAGGGAGGAGGAGACGCGGAAATTGCCGGAAGCGACCTTCTTGATTTCTTTGCTTAAGCGACGCAGCCGCCGTCCGAGAATGTTGGAGAATACGAGGATAAGGACGAATGCAAGCAGCATGCTGGCCAACATAATGAGCAGGCTGACTTTGCTGATTTGATTGGCGTCCCCGACGATGGCTTCGATCGGAAAAACGGAAACGATCCAAACGCCATTGTGACTCGACTCGGGTTCGTACCGTTCGATAATCACCTTGGAAGGTTTTCCGTCGTATACCGCCTCGAACGTTCCGCTACGCGGCTTGTTCGAAGCCAAGGAATATTGCAGCTGCTCGATGCTTTTGCCGATCAATATGTCGTTGTTCGAGGCGGCGACAAGTCCGTCATCGGTAATGATCATCGTTTCGAACGGCTCGCGGTCGAGCAGCGATTGGATGACGCTCATATCGACCCCGATTACGAGCATGCCGTAACTTTTGTCGTTCTGGTAGGCGATTTTCCGGACAAGACTTAGCTCAAACCGGTTTCCTTTGGTTTCGTCGCCGATATAATGCCAGCCCATCCGGCCTTGGGCCGTTAATGCCTGCCGATACCAACCCGATTCGGAAATTTCGCCGGTTTCGCGGAAAAATTCCCAGTTATTCAGCATCGTATCGTTTTTCGTATACATGCGGATCGAAGAAATTTCCTTGTACAGCCGTACGTAATCTTTAAAATCGGTAAACTCGGAGTACGCTTTGACCACGTCAAAGGTTGATTCATAACGCGTATTGACTAGCTTTCTCAACTTCTTGTCGATAAAGATTTGATTGGAAATATCGATGGGCACGCGCAAAATTTCCGCTGTCCGTTTCTTGATGTTTTCCACGCTGTCCGATGATTGCCGGATCGCTCCGTTCAGCGCCATTTCCCGCAGCGAGTGGGTCAGTGCAAGTCCAACCAGCATAACGGGGACGGCCACAACGACGAGGTAGGTGATGATCAGCTTGTTTTGGATGTTGATATTGTTGGCGGCTTTCATGAGTCTGGCTAACATTTATGTATCTCCGGATTGATATGGAATGCCCAGCTGTTTGCAAGCGTCTCCGAACAAAAATGACAATCGATCCATGCCATGATGGATTCCTCCGGTTTCTCTCCATTAGAGTAGAAAAATCTAGAAATCATTGTAGGGCATCCGTTGCAGGTTGGCAATAAGGGAATTTTTAAAGAAATCGGTCATACATGGGTATGCGTGAATGAGACATCGGGTGCAAACCTTACGGCTGTGCGGAACCGATGAGGAGGAGGCGGGGGCTGACCATCTCTAATTTGGATAGGATAAATGCGCTAATTTTACGGGTAATACGCCCCATGCCCGATCATGAACTCGTAAAAAAGCGCGAAGCTGCCCCGCGTTTCGCGCCGCAAAGGCAAAGGTCCATAACATATGGCTTTTCATGGTATATTAAGAGTGAATGGAGGACCAGTGATGATGATCAAATTAAGCCTGCTTGATTTTGCGCCGATTCTGCAAGGAGTCGAACCGCGCGAGGCATTGCGGCAAACGGTGCTGCTGGCGCAAGCCGCCGAACGGCTTGGCTTCACCCGCTTCTGGGTGCCGGAGCACCATGACATGGAGCATCTCGCCTCCATGTGTCCGGAAGTGCTGCTCGCGCATATCGGAGCGCAGACGGAGCGCATTCGGCTCGGCTCAGGCGCGGTATTGCTGCCGCACTATAAGCCGATCAAGGTTGCGGAGACGTTCCATCTGCTGGCGACGCTGCACCCGGGGCGAATCGATTTGGGCATCGGCCGGGCGCCGGGCGGATCTGCTCACGTAACGATGGCGTTAAGCGACAACTTTCTGGACAACGTGCGCCGCTTTCCCGAATCGCTGCAGGCTTTGACGGAGCTGCTCGACGGAAAATACCGGGTGGAGGATACGCCCGTTGCGGCGCGGCCGGTTCCGCCTTCGCCGCCGGAGCTTTGGCTGCTCGGCACGAATAGGAAAAGCGCGGAATACGCCGCCCGTTACGGTACCGGTTACGTGTTCGGGCAGTTCATGAGCGAACGGGATGCGGCCGAGGCGCTGTCCATCTACCGGGGCGAATTCCGGCCGTCCCGGCTGCTGCAGGAGCCGCGGGTGATCATTGCCATCGGAGCGATCTGCGCGGAGACGGAGGCCGAGGCCAGGCGGCATGCCGCAGCAGGGGCGGGCCGGTTGTTCGCAGGTGGCAACGATGCGGACGATAGCGGGGCAGGGCTATCGGATCGGCTGCTAGTCGGGACGCCCGAGCAAGTAAAGGATCGCCTGCTGCGAATGGAAGACGATTACCGTGTGGATGAATTTATGCTGGTTACCCCGGCGCCCGATTACGCTTCCCGGCATCGTTCCATTGAGTTGCTGGCGCGTTCTGTTTTGACGGTATAACAATACCTTATGCGGCATGGGCTGCAATCCGAACGGGAGAAGGCACATGTTGGATAAGTATGCCTTGTCCAGGCTATTATTCGGAGCTAGCTCCTCGATGGATGAAACTGCGTGATAGGTAGCCTTTTTTTAAAATATATGGAAACAATAAAAAACAGCCCCGGTGAACTGCACCTCCTTTGTTAGTCGTGTCTAACAAAAGGGGTGCAGTTCATGAAGGGGCTGCTTAGTAATCGTGTGCCTCAGTACGGGTTATGCCAGGGCTCGTTCCAGAACGATGCGATTGCGCAGCATCCATGCCGCGGCGCGGGCTTTCCAGGCGAAGCCCCACAGCGGGCCTTGTCGATTCGGCGTAACCTTTTGTTCAATGGCTTCATTGGCGGTTTCGCATACGGCGACTTCGATGATCCGTTCGAGAAGAACGCGCCGTACGCCGGCCGCAGCGCCGTAAGCATCGGCGAGCAGCCGCAATTGCCGCGCCCGAACGTCCAGGGAAGGCAGACCGACCCTCTCGGCGACATCGTCGTCATGCAGCTGCGGGTACAGCCAGCATACCCGGGCAAGCTCGGCGATCGGATCAACCGGGCCGGCATATTCCCAATCGATCACGGCGATTGGCAGACCGTCCCTCGTCACCGTGTTCCACGGCGCAAAGTCGCCGTGGCCGATCACGCGTCTTCCTTCGCCCAAGTCGCGCAAGAACCAAGGCTGCCATACGGCATCGGCGGCAGGCTCGAACGTAGCGGTCGCATCATGGAGCCGCCGCAGCATCCGACCGACTTCGACGATTCCTTCGTCGCTCCAAGGACCGGGATGAACGAATTCGCCTTCGATAAAGCCGAGCATATCGCGTCCGTCCTCGCTGAATCCGGAGCCGATTACGCGCGGAGCCGGAAAGCCTTCGTTCTCCAAATGCTTCAATAAAGCGTGTACGCTCGTGGTCCACGGGCTTGCAGGCCGGAGCACGACGTCATCCTTGCGGTTCACCGATTTGTCTGCTGACAATAAAGTTTCCTGATTGTTCATGAGTATACCCCTTTCGGATGGCGAGGGGTCGCGCGGTTTAAAGGGCGAGTGATGCGTGACTCCCTCGATTTTTCGCCCATTCCGTATATACTTTGCTTTCCATATAAACGCCTCCCGATGATATAGTCAAGATTAGCGTACCATACTCGATTTTTCTATTACAGGGAAACTTTCAGTATACTTGAACAAATCGAATCCGCGCTTGGTTTGGCGGCGATAATCGAAATCAGTTACAATGAACGTAACAAAATAAAAACACATATCCAGGAGGCATTGAATGCGATGAGCACGGTACGTATCGGCGTTATTGGAGCAGGCAACATCGGAAATGTACACATGTCCATTTTTGGCGCATTGGAAGAAGCGCAAATCATTGCGGTGACGGACACGTTCAAGGCGCTTGCCGACAAACGGGCACAAGAATACGGCATCCCGAAAGTGTATGAGACGCCGGAGGAGCTGATAGACGATCCGGACATCGACGCCGTCATCGTCTGCGTGCCGAATAAGTGGCATGCGCCGCTTGCGATCCGCGCCATGCAGGCGGACAAGCACGTGCTGCTGGAGAAGCCGATGGGTATCGACGCAGCTTCGGCCAAGTCGATCATGCAGGCGCAGCAGGAAACCGGCAAGGTGCTGATGGTATCGCATCAGATGCGCTGGGAATGGATGGCGCGCCAAGTGAAGGAGCAGGTCGACAAAGGCGCGCTCGGCACCATTTATAACGCGAAAGCGGGCTGGTTCCGCCGCAAGGGCATCCCGGGCTGGGGCACCTGGTTCACGCAAAAAAGCGAATCGGGCGGCGGTCCGCTGATCGATATCGGCGTTCATTTGCTGGATTTGTCGCTGTACTTGATGGGCAATCCGAAGCCGGTTTCCGTTTACGGTTCCACCTACGCGGAGTTCGGACCGAAGAAACGCGGTATCGGCACGTGGGGTACGCCGAACTGGTCCGGTTATTACGATGTAGAGGACTTGGCTACCGCGCTGATCAAGATGGACAACGGCGCCACCTTATCGCTTGAGGTCAGCTGGGCCGTGCATATGGATACGGACAGCGGCTCCTTCATCCATCTGATGGGAACGGAAGGCGGCGTATCGATGCACGGCGGCAAGGGCAAGCTGCTGACCGAGCAGTTCGACCGCGCGGTGGATGTCGACCTCGTAAAGCCGGACAATCCGGAAGACGAGCGGACGCTGATGAGCAAGCATTTTATCGACTGCATCGTGCATGGCAAGCAACCGCTGACCTCGGCGCTGACCGGCTACACGAACAATCTCATCCTCGAAGCGATTTACGAATCGTCGCGAACCGGCAACGAAGTGAAGCTGGTTTGGGACTAGGCGAATGAAGGACGCCCCATGAAAAATGACCGCCGAGTCGGACTCGGCGGTTCATTTTGTTGTTATCCAACGTATTCGTTATCGCGAAGGGAGCGCGGGGGAACCCTATTCGCTTGGGCGAGAAAAGTATACTAGTTTGCTGCAGTCTCAATCCATTGCACAACATGCAATGGTTGCGGAGATAAGCGACCGTAGATCTGATTTCTATTGCACAACATACAATACGAAGACTCGTTTTTGGGCATTTTCGCGATAAAATCGCAAATTCATTGTATGAACTGCAATGTTATTTTATCTCGAGTCCGATTTAGTGAAATCGATTGTACGAAATACAATCGTTTTTTGTTTGATCGCTCTTTCAATCACCGCAGTTAGTGCCTGATCCTCCCTACTGACAAAACGATGATGATCCACTTCTTATTCTGCTACGGGTATATTCCTCCCCATTCCACAGTCATTAGCAGGGAATCCTTTCCTTCCGCCGAAATGATGAGGTATCACTATGCGGGAAAGGCAGGAAGCCGGATGAACGACAAGCATGCTCCGGAGACATCCAAGGCGTATATGATCGATATCGTCAACCGGTATCGAAAAGAACTGTTCAGGTATTGCATGCTGCTGACGAAATCGTCATGGGAAGCCGACGATCTTGTACAGGAAACGTTGACCAAGCTGTTCGCATTAGGCTTGAAGAAGCCGTTATCCATACAAAAAGCATATCTGTTTCGCGCGGCGACGAACGCTTGGATCGATATTTGCCGTAAGAAGAAGGCGTATATCGAAGAGCCGCTGGACGAATATGCCCCCGCGGCGCAAGATGCCGATCCGCTGGAATTGCAGGATTCCATGCAATATATGCTGCATTTGCTGCCCGTCGGACAGGTCGTCGTTGTGCTGCTGATCGATGTTTTTCATTTTACGCCAAAAGAAACGGCCGAAATGTTATCTTCGACCGAAGGCGCGGTCAAAGCGATGCTGCATCGCGCTCGTTCGGCGCTGCGGCGACAAGCACAGCTTGGCGGAGGAGCCGGTTCGCTATGGAAAGAGAAGCGTGCGCCCATTAAGAACGGGCGCAACTCGCCGCAAGAGCCTCCCGGACATTGGATGGCCCGGTTTGTCGCTGCATTCCGGCGCGAAGATCCGCTCGAAATTGCGCGTTTGTACATGTCTCTGCAGCAGAACGAGGTTGAGGTTGGGCATACGCCGGCAGGCAACGGCTTATATTTCCGTTTTCGCGATCCATCCGGCGGATGGTGCGTTGTGGAATCGGAACAACTATTTTAACAGAGTAGAGAAATTTTATCGCGATATCGTATCGATTTCGATTCGTTTCACGTTATACAAGCGAATCCGATTATCGAAGGAGGACTGACATGAACGAAACCATATTAAACCGGATCCGCATGGTAACGCTGCGCGTCTCGAATCTATCCGCTTCCGAGCAATGGTATTCGGCAAAGCTAGGGCTTCGCGTCATTTGGCGCAACGAGTCGATGGTCTGCTTGCAGCCGAGAGAGCCGTGGGGAACGGTTATCGTGTTGGTGGCGGCGGATAGCCCGGGCAGGTTCGAACGGGAATCGGCGGTTCATTTTACGACAAAGGATATTCAAAAGGCTTATGATAAGGTGCGGCAAAGCGGGGTCTATTCGGAACCGATTCGGAAGTCCGGACCGTTGTCGGCTTTTTATTACCGCGATTCGTCGGGACAACCGACCATCCTGTGGTCGCCGGACCCGGTCGAGTATTGCGAAGATATGGCCAATATGATGGCGCGTTTCGCGCCTGCCTTTGCATAGCGGAGAGGAGCGAGAGTATGAGTCAAAATAGTCAGCTATTATCCCATATCGGGGTCGTGTTTCGCCATGTGGACAAGGTGGATGAGCTTCGCGATTTTTATGAACAGGTGCTAGGCATGAAAAGGTGCTGGATCGACGGGAAGACGGGGGCTACCGGCTTACAGGGCGGCCTTGAACCGGGCCCTACCTTTATTGTCGATTCTCGCGGGCACAGCCACGATAGTGAAGTTGTTTGCAATTTTGAGACGGGTGATGTACAGGCGGTTCATTGGCAATTGCAGTCGAACCAAGTTCAAGTCGGACCGATTCAAACCTTCAAAGACCGGTCGGCGCTGTTTCATTTTATCGATCCGGACGGCTATACGCTGATGATTTGGGGCTGCGAGCAATAGTTTACGAAAAACACACCTTTTTCCTGTTGCAAGTTGCCCGGGCGTGCTCTATATTCAATCTGGTGATTGTTAGAGAGCCGATTTTGAAGCAGCTAGAGGAAGGAAGTGTCCAGGGTGTTCGCGCTATCGATAGCGCTCGTCATCGCCTCGGGCTTAACGCATGCGGTGTGGAATTTGTACACCAAGCAAAGCCGTGACAAAAGCGCGTTTTTGTGGCTGATTAACGCGCCGACGACCGCCTTACTATTGCCTTATTTCATTTGGGAGCTGGCGACGAGGGATATCCCGCCGGAGGCGTATGTATACATGCTGGCCTCGTTCCTGCTGCAATTCGTTTACGCCCGCTTGCTCTGCAAAACGTACGAGGCGGGGGACATGTCCCAGGTGTACCCGATCATGCGCGGTACTTCGACGCTGCTCGTTCCGGTATTCGGCGTGGCGATATTCGAGGAATCGTTATCGGTCGTCGCATGGATCGGCCTCGCGGGCATCATCGCCGGTTTTTTCATTAACGGCGGATGGATGGAGCGCCGCGGGAGAGCCGACATCAACCGCAAGGCGCTGCTGCTTGCGATCGGCGTTGGGTTGATCACGACGTTGTTCGTGCTGGCGGATAAGATGAACGTGAACAATTTGTCTCCGTTCTCCATGCTGGAGGTCGCCAATCTTGGCTTTATCCTTGCGCTCACTCCGGCTACGCTGCGTGAATCGCGATGGAAGCGGGAATGGCAGGCGAACCGGAATGTGCTGCTGCTCGGCATCGTTCTGTCGCCGGGCTCGTATATATTGTTCCTGCTGGCGATGAAGCTGGCGCCGATCGCGTACATTTCCCCGATCCGCGAGATCGGTACCGTATTCGGAACGGTGCTCGGAATCGCCGTGCTCAAGGAATTGCAGGGCCGGCGACGCATTATCGGGGCCACGGTCATCGCGTTTGGCATTGTGGCGATCGGCATGGCGGGATGAGCACAAAGTCGCGGATCGCTATCGTTCGGAGGAGTAGACACTCGTAATCCATGATTACAAACAAACCGGCAATACGCAGATTGGAATTCATCCACTCTGCGCATTGCCGGTTTTTTGCGTGCATTCGATTCGTAAATTCCTTTACAAGTCCAGCAGGAACAACATCGTTTGGTCGTTGAAGCCGGGCAAGCCTTCATGGCCGAAATCCGGGTATAATTCGATTCGTTTCTTCGCCGTCATTTTGTTGAAAACGGCGTATTGGGAGGACGGCGGGCAGACGGTGTCCATGAGGCCAACGCCGATGATCGCTTCGCCTCGGATGCGGTCCGCCAAATGCTGAATATCGATATAGCCGAGCTTGGTGAAAATTTCGTCTTCCCGCTTATGCTGAGGATCATAATATCGGAAGTATGTTTTCAGCTCCGCGTAAGCATCCCTCGCCAGATCCATCTCCCATACGCGCTTATAATCGCACAGGAACGGAAAGATCGGCGCGAGCTTCTTGATTCTCGGCTCCAGCGCGGCGCAAGCGATCGTAAGCCCGCCGCCTTGCGAGCCGCCCATGGCGGCGACACGCTCCGGGTCGACCTCGGGCAGCCCCATCACGATGCCGGCCAGCTGCGCGGTATCCAGGTAGATATGGCGGAACAGCAAGTTGTCCGGATGGTCGCTCAGCCCACGGATGATATGGCCCTCGTAAGTATTGCCCTTAACACCGCCGGTATCCTCGGAATAGCCGCCTTGACCACGGCAGTCCATGGCAATGACGGAATAACCGAGCGATACGTAATTCAGCTTGTCGTGCCAGTCGCCTACATGGCCCGAATAGCCATGGAACTGGATGACGGCGGGATGCGGTTTCTTCGCATGCAGCGGACGCAAATATTTGGCATGAATGCGAGCGCCGAGCACGCCGGTGAAATACAGATCGAAGCATTCGGCGTTCGGCACCTGAAAAGCGCTCGGCACGAGCTCGAGCTGCGGATCGACGGCTTTCATTTCGGCGAGAGCCCGGCTCCAATATTCCTCGAAGTCCACGGGCTTAGGATTCCTCCCCTGATAACGTTCCAGCTGTTCCAGCGGCATATCCACTAATGGCATAAAACGATCGTCCTCCCTGTTATCGTAGAAACGTTAATTCACGCGCTTCAACCGGAACATCCAGCTTTGATAATCGCCGTACATCGTCGGCACGTGAGCGCCGCCGTACATCAGCTCGTCGCCGCCGATTTGCTGTCCGGTTTCGACAATGACGTAATCCGCTTCCGCGGCAAGACCTTTCAGCCGCATCCGTTCAAGCGGCTCGTGAGGAACCGCAAGCACGCGGCTGTATACGACAAGCGCCTCGCTCCGGTCTTCGCTGACGAACATCCATGCCGCCTCATTGCCTTCGAACGGATTCAGCAGCCGGTAGAAGTCGCCGAACTGGACCAACGGGCGAATTTCCTTGTACAAGGCAACCTGTTCCTTGACGATTTCCTTCTCCTCTTCGGTGAACTTCGTCAAGTCCAGCTCGTAGCCGAAGTTGCCGGACATCGCGATGTTGCCGCGCATCTTGAGCGAGGTCATCCGCCCGACCTGATGGTTCGGCACCGCCGAGACATGTGCCCCCATGGAGCTAACCGGATACACGATGCTTGTGCCGTATTGGATTTTCAGCCGTTCCACGGCATCGGTGTTGTCGCTCGTCCACGTCTGCGGCATGTAATGCAGCATGCCGGGATCGAACCGGCCGCCGCCGCCGGAGCAGCTCTCGAACAGGATGTGCGGGAACTTCGTCGTGATCGTTTCCAGCACGCGGTAGAGGCCGAGCATGTAACGGTGGGCCGTTTCCCGCTGGCGGTGCGGCGGCAGCAGCGCGGAGCCGATCTCCGACATGTTGCGGTTCATGTCCCATTTTACGTACGTAATCGGCGCGCTGTCCAGAATGTCCGACAGCATCCGGATAATCGCGTCGCAGACGTCCTGGCGCGAGAAGTCGAGGATGAGCTGGGTGCGCCCGAGCGATCTCGCGCGATCCGGCACATGGAGGCACCAATCCGGGCGACTGCGATACAGCTCGCTGTCCGGCGAAATCATCTCCGGCTCGAACCATAAGCCGAACTGCAGCCCCAGCTTGCGCACACGTTCGACCAAGTCCTCAAGCCCGTTCGGCAGCTTGATCCGGTCGACGAACCAGTCGCCGAGCGAGCTGCGGTCGTCGTCGCGCTTGCCGAACCAGCCGTCGTCCAGGACGAACAGCTCGATGCCGAGATCTTTGCCTGCTTCGGCGATCGCTTCGATTTTGTCGGCATTGAAGTTGAAATACGTCGCTTCCCAGTTGTTCACGAGCACCGGGCGCGGTTCGTCGCGATACAATCCGCGGCATAAGCGCGAACGGTATAGTTTATGATACGTGCGGGACATGCCGCCAAGACCTTCGGCCGAATAAACGAGCACCGCTTCCGGCGTCTGGAACGATTCGCCGGAATCAAGATGCCAGCTGAAATCGAACGGATTGATGCCGATCGAAACGCGTGTCGTGTTAAATTGCTCGACCTCCGCTTGGGCAATGAAGCTGCCACTGTACACGAGACTAAACCCGTATACGTCGCCGTTGTCTTCCGTCGCATCCTTCGCAAGCAGCGCCATGAACGGATTGTGCATGTGCGAACTGGAGCCGCGGCGGCTTTCGATCGATTGCATGCCGTGCGCCAGCGGACGCTTCTGCACATGCCGCTCGCGCGCCCACGAGCCCGTCAAATGCAGCATGTCGAACCGGCTGTGCGGCAAATCGACGCTGGCGCTTAAGCCGCGCAGCAGCTTGAGCGGCGCCGCGCCTTCGTTCACGAAGCGGACCGAGCGGGCGATCGCGTCAAAGTTCGCGAATGCGGTATACGAAAGCACCACCCTCAGCCCTGTTACTGCGTCGCGCAGCGTGATCTCCAGCGTTTCCGCTTCGCCCTCCTTCTCGACATACGTTGCGGGAAGCCCTTCGAGTCCCGGCTTGCCCGAAACGATGACGTGCGATTCATAACGCAGGTCGCTGACCGTCGATCCGTTCTCCAATTGAACCTGGTACGCGGGAACGCGGAGGTCGCCTCCACCGTAAGCCGGATATTCCATCGGGTACGTATCCAGAGAAAATCTTGCATCCATGTCGGCCGGATAAGGGGAGAAGGAAGCGCGGACCGTGTGCTGGATGCCTTGCGCTTGGCGGCGCAGCTTGCGCCCCCAATACACATGGGCGATGTAACCGCCTTCTAAGATTTGCAGAATATAGCTCGTTTGCTTCGCTTGCAGATGAAAAATGCGGGAAGATGCATCGTATGAAATGCCCATAAGCGCCTCCTGAGATAGTAGAAATACTTGATTTAAGCGGGTTCTCCCATCTATTATATCGGGGATTTTGTACCAACCATATGGAGCCTTGTTCGCTCGACATGGACAAATGTAGTTTTGCTTTTTGTAAAATCATACAAATGTCCATATAAAAGCTATCACCGCCACAATCGTTCCGATAACGAATGCTGCCGCGGGAACCCAACCAAATGATACAGAATTGCGTAAATTGCGGCGCAACGTTTCTGAAATAATTCTTTTGGTGTATAATGTTTAGCATTGGACGTATGGCAAAGCCATGCCCGTCAAGTCCGGAAGAAAGGAAACCTTTCATTGAAACCGACCATTTACGATGTAGCCAAGGAGGCCGGGGTATCGATCGCAACCGTCTCCAAGGTCATTAACCAAACGGGACGAATCAGCGATAAAACAAGAGCGCACGTGAACAAAGTGATGGAGCGGCTCGATTACCAGCCGAGCGTTGTCGCATCGGCCCTCACCGGCAAAAGCACCTATACGATCGGACTGCTGATTCCCGATTTGGCCAACCCTTTTTTCGCCGAAATCGCCCGCAGCGTCGAGGACCGGGGAAGCGAGCTTGGCTTCAACCTTGTCATTTGCAGCACGGACAACGAACCGAACAAAGGCATTCAGTACATCTCGTTATTGAAGCAAAAAAGAGTCGACGGCATCATCATCGCAACCGGCTTGCAGAACGAGCTGATGAAAGGACTCGCCGGCCAAGGCATTCCGCTCGCCCTGATCGCCCGGGAAATGCCGATGCTTGCTGTTGATACCGTGCTCGTCGATGATTACATGGGCGGTTATTTGGCGACGTCTCATTTGATTCGGCTCGGGCATCGGAGAATCGCCATTATCGCGGAAGACTTGGAGCTCATGAGCAGTAAAGAACGGGTGCGCGGTTACCGCTATGCGCTGGAGGAAGCGGGCATTGCGGCGGAGGAGCGCTTCGTGACCGAAAGCGAGCTGTTCACGCTCGAAGGCGGCAAACAGCAGACGCGCAAGCTGCTGGAGCAGCCGGACGGTCCAACCGCCATATTCGCCTGCAACGACTTGCTGGCGATCGGCGTCATGCAAGCGGCCCGCGAGCTAGGCGTGAACGTGCCGAACGATTTGTCCGTCGTTGGCTTCGACAATACGATTCTGGCGACGATCACCGATCCGCCGCTCACTACCGTCGCGCAGCCGATCCAGGATATCGGCCGGCAAGTCATCGACCTGCTCGTGCAGGAAATCAATCGGCAAAAAACATCGAAGCAGCGCATCATTCTCGTTCCGAATCTTGTCGTACGCAGCACGACAAAAGCGATAGCGGAATAATGGAAAGCCCACGAAGCGGCAACGCTTCTTTTTTTTATCAGAAGGCTCCGAAAAGGAGTTTTTTTTAACTCCGTCGATTCCAAGAAAAAGCGTTGTCCGGCGCGGCTTTTCCGGCGCTGCTGAGGGAAAATGCGACATCGTAGAAAAATGTCCTTTTTGTTCCGATTGCACCGGCGGAAATATGGGATGACGACGGAATAGTGGGGATTGCGGGGGGACCGACGAACATTCACAATAATCGGATATACAAGGATGAACGGCTAACGTCGTCTTTTTCGGCGTAACCGTTTACCGATGAAAAATAAGATAAGTGGACGATAAACATGATCTTCTTAATGTAGAAAAAAGTCACTTATCAATGAAAAAGGCTTATTCTGGATAACTTAAATAAGCCGGTACGGGGCTTGTCCATTAAAGGGGGATCGACCGGGGAATGAAAAAAATTTGGTTGCGCCGTTTGTTGTTGTCGTATTTGCCTGTATTTTTTATTGTGTCGATGATCTTATTTCTGTTGTTTTTTCAGACGTTAAATGAACAAAATCGAAGCGAGGCGATGAAGGCCAACGCTTTTTTGACGCAGCAGGTGGACCGTTATACCGAAAATTCGCTCAAATCGATTGATTATCGAGTCGTTCGCGATATTTTAACGAACGAGGATGTGAAATATTTTTTCAGCCGGAAGAACGAGGACGTCTATGCCAACATTCAAGCGGTGAAGGTGATGGACGATTTGAAGTTCAATTACCCGATGATCGATTCGGTGTATTTCGTCCGATTTGCGGACGGCTTCGTGCTAGGGCCGGGTTCAAGCACGATATCCAATTTTGCGGACGAGCCGTTCATCCGGTCGTATATGCAAAACGGAATGACGGCCAAATGGACCGGACAACGGGACTTTAGGCCGTTCATCAATCCGAAGGACAAGCCGGAGAAGGTCGTTACGCTCGTTCGGAAAGCGCCTTATTTTACTTCAGAAACTCAAGGCTTGTACGTCGTAAATGTCAGTTTATCGAAGCTGCGCCAATTCATCGGGCAAATGTACAACGCGGACACCAGTTTCGTGCGATGGATCGATTCGGACGGGAATAACTTGCTGGCAAGCGGGAAGCAAGAACCGAAATCGAGCGAAGTATTTTCCAGCGTCAAGTCTGCGTACACCGGATGGACGACCGAAAGCGGCCTAGTGAACGGAAGCGTCGTGAAATTCACGTTTACGCTGTACAACATTTGGATGGTGGGCGCCGTTATCGTCGTGCTGATCGGCATCGCCTGGCTGTTCTATGTCACGAAGCGCAACTACAAGCCCGTCCAGCAGCTCGTGTCGCTCATTGAAACGTATTCGCTGAAAACGCAGCCCGCCATCAAGGAAGACCGAAACGAATTCGGCTTCATTCAATATGCGCTCGAAAACTTAATGGAGCAGAAGGAGCAATACCAGCAGAAGTACAAAGAGCATTTGATTATGCAAAAAAAATACCGCTTTCAAGAGCTGCTGGAGGGTACGACCGCAATCAACGAGCAAGAATGGGCGGCCGAGCTGCTTCGTTACGATTTGAACGTGGAAGGCAAAAACGCGATCGTGCACGTGAGCGAAATCGACGGTTATGGCGGGTTTATGCGGGCCTACAACGAGCAGGACCAATCACTGCTTAAATTTGTCGTGATCAGCGTATTGCAGGAAACCGCCAAAAATCACGAAATGCCGGTATGGGCGGAATGGGTGGAAGACAATCGGTTGGCAAGCATTGTCTGGCTGCCGGAAGATGAAGATTCAGAAGCTTCTCACGATCAGCTGATGCAAGCATTCGGGCAATGGATCGAGCATAATTTATCGTTCACCGTAACGATCGGGAAAGGCAAAATGGCGAGGACGGCGGGAGAATTGCGCGAATCCTACGAACTCGCGCTTCAATCCTTGGATTATAAACCGGTCATCGGGGTCAACCGGATCATCGAACCGATGCAAGTGACCCGTTCCGACAATGAAATTCAGGAGTACTTCAAATCGATTTATTTGCTCGCGCAATCGCTCAGGCTGTCCGAGGATGAATGGAAGCAGCATCTCGATTCATTTTTTAACATGCTGAAGGAAGCGTATTCCCCTCGCAAAGAAATCGAGAGCTTGCTCCAATTTCTCATGCAGCATTTGGACCGCGAATTTTTGGAACTTTCGAAGGAATATCGGGATGTTTGGAAAGTCGCCTTGAAGGAAATCAATCAAATCGGCCCTTACTGGGACACGCTTGAGGAATTGCATGCCGCTTTCGAACGGATTTTCTTGACGTTAACGGCGGAGATGCAGACGTTGCGGGATTCGCGCAGCAATCGATCGATGATCGGCGACATCCGCAATTATATCGAAGCGAATTTTGTCAATCCGAACCTTTCGCTGGATTTTCTGAGCGAGAAGTTTCAGCTGAGCGCCAAATATTTGAGCAAAATGTTCAAGGAAGAATTCGGCGAAAATTTCGTCGATTTCATGATCGGGCTTCGCATCAATAAGGCGAAACAAATGCTGCTGGAGACGGATGCCCCGATTCAAGACATCAGCCAGCAAATCGGCTACGTGAACTACAAATCGTTTAATCGGGCGTTCAAAAACGTCGTTGGGCTATCGCCGAGAGACTTCCGCAAGCAATATCGCGAATCGTAATCAGCAACAATTCCCCGTTCGTCGGCAGACGAAGCGGGGATATTTTTTTCGAGACCTCACAAGCGGCGAATAATGGGTCATGCTCCGGGAAAAATGCACCAAGCTCAGCAGCAGCACGGGCGCAGCCGCGCGAAATGAAAAACGGGAAGTCGGCAGAATCTTGCGTATTGAGCAAATGCACCGGGATTGCATACAATCGATTTTGTCGAACGAGGGCGTCAAACGAAATCAAGTTTTCGAATTATTTAGGCAAAGGGGAATTGCGGATGGACGGAATCAACACGAATCCTTCGGCTGGCGGCAGCCTTGCGGTCAATCTGAAGAAGAGCAAAAGAAAAACGACGCTCAAAAATGTAAAGAGACACTGGGAGCTGTACATCCTCGTGCTTCTGCCCGTGCTTTATCTGATTATATTCAAATACATTCCGATGGTCGGCGTGCAAATCGCGTTTCGGGATTTCAACGTCGTGCAAGGCATTTGGGGCAGCCATTGGGTCGGCCTCAAATATTTCGAGCAATTTTTCAATTCGCCGAATTTCTGGCTGCTCATCAAGAATACGATCGGCATCAGCTTCTACAGCTTGCTAGCCGGTTTTCCTGTTCCGATCCTGCTGGCGCTTGCGCTGAACGAAATTCGGACGGGTTTCTTCAAACGGTCGGTACAAATGATTACGTATGCACCGCACTTCATTTCAACCGTAATCATGGTTTCCATCATTATTCTGATGCTGTCTCCGCATGTCGGCGTCGTTGACAAATTGTTTTCGATGTTCGGCTTCGAAACGACGAATTTTATGGGCATTCCGGAATATTTCAAATCGATTTACGTCTGGTCCGGGGTATGGCAGGAGATGGGTTACGCATCGATCATTTATATCGCGGCGCTTGCCAGCGTAGATCCGGCGTTATATGAAGCGGCTCGGGTGGACGGCGCGTCGAGATGGAAAAAGATCATTCATATCGACATTCCGGCACTGATCCCGATTTCGATTACGCTGCTTATTCTGAATTTAGGCAGCATCATGGGCGTAGGCTTCGAAAAAATCTTTTTGATGCAAAATCCGTTAAACGTTAGCGCCTCCGAGGTCATCTCCACTTACGTTTACAAGGTCGGTCTCGTAGGAGCCAACTTCAGCTTCTCCGCCGCCGTCGGGTTGTTTAACTCGATCATTAACTTGATCCTGCTCGTCGTAGTCAATTACATCGCACGTAAAGTTTCGGATACGAGCTTGTGGTAAAGGAAGGGACGCACATGTTTAATAGACGGAAAATAAGGGAATCTATAGGCGATCGGCTGTTTCTTCTTTTCATTTATATTTTTCTTGGGGCGATAACGCTTGCCGTATTGTATCCGATGCTGTACATCATCAGCTCGTCATTCAGTTCGCCGAAAGCCGTCGTTTCGGGCGAGGTATGGCTGTTTCCGGTCGATTTCTCGCTGAAGGCTTACAAATCGATATTCAACAGCAAGCAATTGATGATGGGGTATTACAACTCGATCATTTATACGGTGGTGGGTACGTTCATCAACGTCGCCTTTACGATCATGTTTGCGTATCCGTTGTCCAAGAAGACATTTGTCGGACGGAATTTCCTGACGATTCTGATGATGATCACGATGTTTTTCAGCGGAGGTTTAATTCCGACTTACCTGCTTGTCAAAAATCTTCACATGCTGGATACCCGCTGGGCGATGTGGCTCCCGGGCGCGATGTCGGTATTCCAAGTCATCGTGGCGAGAACGTTTTTCCAAACCTCGATTCCCGAGGAATTATCGGAGGCCGCGCAAATTGACGGCGCCAGAGATTTGCGATATTTGGTCAGCGTTGCGCTTCCGCTCTCCAAGCCGATTATTGCCGTCATGTCGCTCATGTATGCGGTAGGACATTGGAACGCTTATTTCGACGCTTTGGTATACTTGCGCACGGAAAGCTTGTTCCCGCTTCAATACGTGCTGCGGAACTTGCTCCTCCTGAACGCGACCGATCCGGAAATGCTGGCGAACACGGCTCAGCAGCTGCGGGACCAAGGGCTCGAGCAGGTGTTGAAATACGCGCTGATCGTTGTGGCGTCCGTACCGGTACTGATTATGTATCCGTTCGTGCAGAAGCATTTTGTCAAAGGGGTTATGATCGGTTCATTAAAAGGTTAACGGCGCGGCTGAATCTGCTTCGAAGCTAAGCTCCACTTTGTGGGGAATCTTGAGAGGGGGGATGCCGGGAGACGAAGGGAAGGACGTTTCCCGAATCGGATGGAAGACGAAGGGCATTATGCTTCATATTTGTTCATCTTGCTTCATCACAAAAAAGGAGGAGTTCAATTTGAAAAAATCGTTATTTCTGATTCTTTCGCTCGTGCTGACGCTCACCTTGGCGCTGTCGGCCTGCTCCAGCAACAAAGAGAACGGGCAGTCGGAGACGAAAGACAACGCGCAAGGCACCGATACAAAGGCTGAAACGCCAAGCGAACCTGTGAAAATGACCTTTTTCGCACCGCAAGGAAAGGCTCCGCTGGAAGACAACGATTATACGAAATGGGTCGAAAAGAAATTCAACGTCAACATTAAATGGGACCTGGCGCCGGCTGACGCGCTGAAGGACCGCAGACAGCTGCTGCTTGCAAGCGGCGATTACCCTGAAGTATTCCTCGAAGGCGGATTCAATAACTCGGAATTGATGACGTACGGCAAGCAAGGTGTCTTCATTCCGCTGAACGACCTGATCGAGAAGTACGCGCCGAACATTAAAGCGATGATGGAGAAAAAGCCATACTTCAAAGAAGCGATTACGGCGCCGGACGGCAACATTTACGGGCTGCCTCGCCTGAACGAATGCTATCATTGTACGTATTCCCAAAAATACTGGATGAACAAAGAGTGGCTGGACAAGCTCGGACTGCAAGTTCCTACAACGACGGACGAGCTGTATACTGTACTTAAAGCGTTCAAAACGCAAGATCCGAACGGCAACAAAAAAGCCGACGAAATTCCGCTTACGGGCGCACCGAACAAAAACGTCTGGAACGGAAACATGGACGCATTCCTCATGAATGCATTCATCTACAATGACAACGACAAATATTTGACGGTGAACGGCGGTAAAGTTGACTTTGCGGCGAACAAGCCGGAATGGAAGCAAGGCCTCGAGTATATGCATAAATTGTACGCGGAAGGACTGATCGATCCGGCTTCGTTCACGCAAAACGACCAAGCGGTCGGCCAGCTCGGCAATCGCGAAGGCGACGAAATCGTAGGCTCCATCACGACGGCGCTAATCAGCTATCTGGTTAACGTTTGGGACGACAACATTACCCGCCACAAGCACTGGGTCATCGTACCTCCGCTCAAAGGACCTAACGGCGTTCAGCTTGCAGGTACTTCGAGAGGCATCAGCAGCTTCGTCTTTACGATCACGAACAAAGCAACCGAAGAGCAGCAAATCGCGGCGATCAAAATTGCCGACTATGCATTTAGCGAAGAAGGCGCGCTGTACAGCGAATATGGCCCAACCGAAGGCATCGGCTGGAACAAGGCGGGTGCGGATGAGAAAAACATCAGCGGCGAACCTGCAAAATACACGTTCGAAAACTTGAAGAAGCAAGACGAAAACGTCGTAAGAAACGACAGCTGGTCGCTCCTTGGGCCAAAAGACTTGTCCAAAGAGTTCCGCGACTTGTTCGCGACGGCGCAAGATCCGCTGACAAGCAAAGGTTATGAGAGAAGACTGGCTGACGCGACGAGCACCTATGCACCGTATGAGCCAAAAGAGATTTATCCTGGAGGCGTCTACATCAAACCGGAAGATACCGACACTGCGGCGCAGCTGACGACTTCGATCAAGGATTATGTCGAATCGAACATGGCACAATTCATTATCGGCAGCAAGAGCCTCGACAAGGATTGGGACGCATACGTCAAAGGCTTCGACGGGCTGAACCTGGCGCAATACATCGAGATTTATCAAAAAGCGATCGAGAAGAAATAAATTTCCGAAGATCGACTTGAAAAAGCAAAACGGATGACGTAGCGGGAAGTAAACCCTTCGGGTTTGCTTCCTTCTGCTATCCGGGGAGCTGTGAGAGGAGAAGATAAAAATGACCGTAACATATAAGGATTCGTCCGCGCCGATTGCCGAACGGGTGCAGGATCTGCTCGGGCGCATGACGGCGGAGGAGAAGATCGGGCAGCTCGTGCAGCCGTTCGGCTGGAAAACATACGAGAAGGCGGGCGGCAAAGCCGTCCTGACCGAAGAGTTCAAGGAACGGGTTCGCCGGGGAGGCGTCGGTTCGCTGTACGGCGTGCTGCGCGCGGATCCATGGACCGAGGTGACGCTTGCGAACGGCTTGTCGCCGAAGGAAGGGGCGGAAGCGATCAACGACATTCAGCGTTTCGCGGTTGAGGAGTCGCGGCTTGGCATCCCGATCCTGTTCGGCGAAGAATGCTCGCACGGCCATATGGCGATTGGAGCGACCGTGTTCCCGGTGCCGCTGTCGCTCGGCAGCACATGGAACGTCGACCTGTACCGCCGCATTTGCCGGGCGATCGCCGTCGAGACGCGTTCCCAGGGCGGGGCGGCGACGTATTCGCCGGTGCTGGACGTCGTCCGCGATCCGCGCTGGGGCCGCACCGAGGAATGCTTCGCGGAAGACCCGTATCTTATCGGGGAGTACGCCGTTGCCGCCGTCGAAGGCCTGCAGGGTGACGATGTAGCCGGCGAAGACAGCGTGATCGCCACGCTGAAGCATTTTGTCGCCTACGGCAGTTCCGAAGGCGGGCGGAACGCGGGTCCCGCGCATATGGGCATGCGCGAGCTGCACGAAGTCGACATGTACCCGTTCCGCAAGGCGGTTGAGGCAGGTGCCCTGTCGATTATGCCGGCCTACAACGAAATCGACGGCGTGCCATGCACGTCGAACGCGTATTTGCTGCGGGACGTGCTGCGCGACGAATGGGGCTTCGATGGCTTCGTCATTACCGACTGCGGCGCGATCAACATGCTCGCTTACGGACACGACGTCGCCGCGGACGGAGCGGAGGCGGCCGGCATGGCGCTGAAAGCGGGCATCGACATGGAGATGTCCGGCGAAATGTTCGGCAAGTACTTATTGTCCGCGCTGAACAACGGACATATTGATGAGGCCGATCTTGACGAGGCGGTTTCGCGCGTGCTGCGGATGAAGTTCCGGCTCGGCCTGTTCGACAGCCCTTATGTCGATCCGGAGCGCGCGGCGCGGCTGATCGGCAGCGCAGAGCACCGGGAGCTGGCGCTGCAAGCGGCCCAAGAGGGCGTCGTGCTGCTGAAGAACGATGCCGGAACGCTGCCGCTAAGCCGGGAGATCGGGACGATTGCGGTGATCGGTCCGAACGCGAATCATTCGTACAATCAGCTCGGCGATTATACGTCGCCGCAGCCGCGGGAGAACATCGTCACGCTGCTCGACGGCATTCGCGGCAAGCTGGGCGAAACGGCTTCGAGCCGGGTGCTGTACGCGCCGGGCTGCCGCATCAAAGGCGATTCGCGCGAAGGCTTCGAGCACGCTCTTGAGTGCGCGCGGCTGGCGGACGTCGTCGTCTTGGCGGTTGGCGGCTCCAGCGCGCGGGATTTCGGCGACGGTACGATCGACCTGCGTACCGGCGCATCGGTTGTGACCGAGCATGCGTGGAGCGATATGGAATGCGGCGAAGGCATCGACCGCTCCGGATTGCAGCTGCTCGGCGTACAGCTGGAGCTCGTGCAGGAGGTGCACAAGCTCGGCAAACCGGTCATCGTTGTTTATATCAACGGCCGCCCGATTACGGAGCCATGGATCGACGAGCATGTTCCGGCTATATTGGAAGCCTGGTATCCGGGACAGGAGGGCGGCGGCGCCATCGCCGATATTTTGTTCGGGGACGTCAATCCGTCCGGCCGGTTAACCGTGTCGATTCCGAAGGATGTCGGCCAGCTGCCCGTCTATTACAACGGCAAGCGAACACGCGGTAGACGTTATCTGGAAACCGATTCGAAGCCGCGGTACCCGTTCGGCTTCGGGCTTAGCTATACGGAATTCCGGTACGACAATTTGAAGGTGTTCCCGGAAGTCATAACGCCGGACGGCGAAGCGACCGTGCAGGTGGACGTGACGAATATCGGCGAAGTCGCGGGAGCGGAAGTCGTGCAGCTGTACGTTTCGGACAAAGTGAGCAGCGTCACTCGTCCGGAGAAGGAGCTGAAAGGGTTCCGCAAAGTTCATTTGCAGCCTGGCGAAACCCGGACCGTGGCCTTCACGGTCGGACCGGAGCAGTTGCAGTTGCTCGATCTCCGTTTGAATCGAGTTGTGGAAGAGGGCGAATTTGGTATTATGGTAGGGAAACATGTTGAAGACGTGTCGAGTGTTTCGCTTCACGTCCGTAAAGGAGAGCAGAGATGAACCGAATCCGCCGTTTTATCCAATCGATCGCAGGCCGGCAATGGTTCGAGTCGATCGAACTGAACGACTGGCAAGTGCGCAAAGCCCGTTACGTATTGCCCGGGCAATATGAATTCGAATCGGAGGACTATGGCACGATACAGCTGGACCCGCTGAACAGCAAGCATGGCGTCACGTATTTCCTGAAGGCGCAGCCGGAAATTCCGGCCGCATGGGCGGACGGCAGCGGCGCGATCGGGCTCGTATTCGAAGCGGGCGGCGAAGGGCTGCTGCGCGTGAACGGCACGCCGTACCACGGCCTCGACCGCAATCATACGTACGTTCCGCTTGGGCTGAGCGGCATTGGACTCGAGCCGCTGCTTGAGATCGAGCTGTACGACCCGATTCCGGAGCCGGTCGACCCGCTCAACAATCAAGCCGTTATCCAGCCGCCGATCGCCTCGATTCGCAGCAAGCTCGTCCGCGTGAACCGGCCGGTGCAAAGCTTGCTATACAGCTTGCAGGTCGCCTATGACGCCGCAAATCTTCTGCCCGAGCCGGAATTGAAACGGATGCGAATGGTCGAGGTAATGTATGCGACGATGAACGAAGCGGATCGTGAGCCCGAAGGCCGCTGGACCGACGGCGAGTGGGTCGCTTCGCTCGAAGCGAAGCTGCAGGCGTCGATCGAAGCGCTCATGCCGGAGCAGCGGCTGAACGGCGTCATGCACATGGTCGGCCAATCGCACATCGACGTCGCTTGGCTGTGGCCTGTCCGCGAGACGGTGCGCAAGGTGAGCCGGACGTTTTCGACGATGACGACGCTGATGGAGGAATATCCCGACTTTGTCTATTCACAAAGTCAACCGCTGCTGTACGCTTTTGCGAAGGAGCATTACCCGGAGCTGTACGAGAAGGTGAAGGCGAAAATCGCGGAAGGGCGCTGGGAGCTCGTCGGCGGCATGTGGGTCGAGCCGGATCTCAACATTCCGAGCGGGGAATCGCTCGTGCGCCAGCTGCTTTACGGACAGCGATTCTATAAGAAGGAGTTCGGCAAAACATCGGCGATCGAATGGCTGCCCGATACGTTCGGCTATTGCGCGTCGCTGCCGCAAATTTTGAAGCTGGCCGGCGTGAACTATTTCATGACGTCCAAGCTGAATTGGAACGACACGAACAAGTTCCCTTACGACTTGTTCCATTGGGTCGGCATCGACGGCACGTCGATCGTTTCGTATTTGAACCACGGCTTGAACGAGCATACGACGCCGAAAGACGTGCACGAGCATTGGCAATCGTACCGCGAAAAAGGCAAGCACGACGAGCAGATGCTGCTGTACGGCCACGGCGACGGGGGCGGCGGCGTCACTCGCGAAATGATTGAATATATCGGCCGGTCCGGGCTGATGACGGACTTGCCGGTCAGCCGCTTCAGCACGGCGGAAGCGTTCTTCGGCAGCATCGCCGAGCGTCGTCCCGCGCTGCCGAAATGGCACGGCGACTTGTATCTCGAGCTGCACCGCGGCACGTATACGACGCATGCGCGGAACAAGCGGAGTAACCGGAAGGCGGAGGTGCTGTACCGCGAGGCCGAGCTGTGGAACCGGTTCGCTGCGCCGCAGATCGATCCGAACGAGGCGGCTTGGGAGCTGGCCGTGCTGCATGACGGCTGGAAGCTCATCTTGCTCAACCAGTTCCACGATATCGTGCCGGGAACGTCGATTCCGGAAGCGTATGTGACGTCCGCCCGCGAATACGAGCAAGTATTCGCCGCCGGAAACGGCAGCTTGGACCGTTCACTCCGGACGATCGCAGGGCAGATTAACGTCTCGGGGCAAGGCACGCCGTACGTTGTGTTCAACAGCCTCGGCTGGGTGCGCGACGAAGTGATCATGCTCGAAGGCGATATGCCGTGGGTGGAGCTTGCGGCCTACGATGCGGAAGGAAATCGGCTGGATGCCGACGTTGTCCGCACCGACGACGCGGGCGGCAAGGTTTCGCTGGCGGTGCGCGTGCCTCGTATCCCGGCGTTCGGCTACACGACGATTTGGGTGCGGCCGGACGAGGCGGCAAGGATCGGAGCAGACGCAGCTCAGATGCCGGCGTCGGAGCCGCAAGCGGATACGCGGTCGGACTCGCAACCGGCACAGCCGGCATCCGGGCAATCCGACGACTGGACCGTTTGGGAAACCGCGCGCTACGCGCTCGAATTTAACGCCTTGGGCGAAATCGTCCGCTGGTACGACAAGATTGCCGGACGCGAGCTGCTGCCGGAAGGCGGCAAGGCGAACGAGCTGCAGTTTTTCCACGACAGGCCGATGTATTGGGACGCCTGGGACGTCGATCCGCGCTTCGAGGAGCAGCGCGCCGGCGCCGTCGAGCTGATCGACAAGCAGGTCGTGCTGCGTGGGAAAACGAAGGACGTGCTGCGCTTCCGTTGGAAGCTGAACGAGTCCGCCATTTCACAGGATGTCGTCCTGTACCACAAGCATGGCCGGGTCGATTTCCAAACGAAGGTGCAGTGGAACGAAGCGCATAAGTTGCTCAAAGTCGCGTTCCCGGTCGACATCGTGACGAACAAAGCGACGTACGAAATTCCTTTCGGCGCCCTGGAGCGCCCGACCCATACGAACACGAGCTGGGAGCAGGCGCAGTTCGAGGTTTGCGGCCACCGGTGGGCCGACGTGTCGGAGGGCGGCTACGGCGTCAGCCTGCTGAACGATTGCAAATACGGCTACGACATTAAAGGCAGTACACTGCGGCTATCGTTGCTGCGCGCTCCGAAATGGCCGGATGCGACGGCGGATCAAGGGGAGCACGAATTTACGTATTCGCTGTATCCGCACGAGCAAGATTGGCGCGCCGCACACGTTGTTCGCGCCGCAGCCGAGCTGAACCATCCCGTTACGGTCGCAGCAAGCGCTGCCGAGCCTGAGGGACAATGGCCGCACGAGCAGTCACTGATCTCGTTTGAAGCCCGCCACGTTATGCTCGATACGGTTAAAACGGCCGAGGACGCCGACGGCACGATATTCCGGATGTACGAAACGTCCGGCGGCCGCGAGAAGGTCAAGCTCGCCTTGCCGCAAGGAACTACACGCGTCTGGACTGTGAACCTGCTCGAAGAAGCCGTTGCCGAACTGCCTGTTAACGATGGCGCCGTCGAGCTGGATTTTGCCCCGTTTGAAATCAAAAGCGTCAAGTTCGCATAAACCAACGAAGAGATACCGGATCGAGGTCCAGTATCTCTTTTGTTTTGAGCGCGAAGCCCTCATACCTTCACATCAACTCCAGATCGCTTTGCTATAATGGAATCCTGGGAGAGGTGAAACGATGCCGTATCGGATACTCGTCATGGAAGACGACCAAGATATCCAGGAAGTGATCAAAGAATTTTTATCGGCGCAAGATTACAAGGTTCATGTCGCTTCTGACGGACTGGAAGGAATCCGGCTGTTTAACGATTTTCAATTTGATCTGGTCCTGTTGGACATTATGATGCCGAAGCTGGACGGTTATCAAGTATCCGGGTGGATAAGGGGCAGATCGAACGTCCCGATCATGATGCTGACGGCGCTTGAAGACGAGCAGGATCAGTTGAAAGGTTTCGAATCGGGAATTGACGATTACATTACGAAACCGTTTTCGTTCCATATCTTGATTAAACGGGTGGAGGCCGTGCTTAGGCGGAGCCATTCGAAAGACAATCGGAATACGATAAAATTCCATCAACTCGAAATCGATTGCGATCGGTACAAAGCTTATGTGAATGGCGCCGAAGTCGCGTTAACGACGAAAGAATTCGAAATCGTCCAGACGCTGCTCGAAAACAACGGAAGGCTCGTCACCCGGGAAATCATGATGGACAAGCTGTGGGGATACGACTACTACGGAGACACGCGAATTATCGACACGCACATTAAAAATATTCGCAAAAAACTGAACGTGCCGTATATCAAAACGGTGAAAGGAGTAGGTTACAAAATTGACGAATAAACCCCGGCAATGGATCGGCCGCCAGAGCATCACGTTTAAAATTTTTGCCGTGGCTTCGCTGGTGTTATTTGTTTCCGCCGCGGTCATTTATGCGGCGCTGTACTTTGGGCTTCCGAAGTTTTACGAAAACTACAAAAAAACGCAGCTGGATCGTCATGTCGAGGAATTCGCCGAGGAAGTCCGAGACGTCGATTATGCCGATGCCAAAATACATATCGATCGATTTATTCAAAAAACGAACAGTTTGCCGTTTTTAATCGATCGTCGCGGCCAACTTATTTATCCCGAGCTCGGAGGAGGGACGGTCATCCTGAGCGGCAATTCCATCGAAGGCGCTGTTCCGTCCGATCCCGAGACGACGCCGCCGCAGCCGGGACCGATTCCGCAACAATATACCGTGACGGCCGAGATTGCTTTCAAAGACCGAGTCATGACGCTTCGGGCGCATGCGACGCTGCAGCCCGTCGACGAGGCTTCTCAAGTATTATTCATATTGCTTCCATATGTCGGCCTTTTCATTATTGTCATTTCGATCGGCGGAGCTTATGTGTTCTCCAAGATCATATCCAGGCCGTTGCTTGTTATGAATCAGGCGGCCAAGAAGATGTCCAATCTGGATTTCACGGTAAAAATCGAGCTGCATTCCGCGGACGAAATCGGCCAGCTGTCGAACAGCCTCAATGAAATGTCGGCAAACCTGGAGCGAACGATGCGGGAATTAACCGCCGCGAACGACAAATTAAAACACGACATCGTCAAGGAACGCGAAGCGGAAGCCAAGCGAAGAGAACTGTTCGGCATCATTTCCCATGAGCTGAAATCGCCCATCACGGCCGTGAAAGGCCAGCTGGAAGGCATGATTTATGAAATAGGGGCGTATAAAGATCGCAATGCGTATCTGAAAAAATCTTATGCCATCATGGACAACATGGAGCGCATGGTTCAGCAAATTCTTCAAATCTCCAAACTGGAACACCCCGCTTTTACGCCCAAGCTGGAACCAATCCATTTATCCGCGATCATCCTCGCCGCGATCCGAGATCACGATTATTTTGCCAATCATAAACAGATACAAGTCATTCATGAAGTCGAAAACGGCCACCATATCGATTCGGACAAAGATTTGTTGGAAAAAGCGTTAAGAAACGTACTCCACAATGCAATTGTCTATTCCAATCCGTCGGCGCAAGTGCTCGTTCAATTGCACAAGAACGATCGCGGAACGCTGGATTTTAAAGTATTGAACACGGGAGCGCGCATTCGGCAAGAGCATTTGCCAGCATTATTCGAGCCCTTTTACCGCCTGGAAAAATCAAGGAACCGGAATTCGGGAGGAAGCGGATTGGGGTTGTATATTGTCAAAAAAGCGTTCGATGCCCTTTCCATCGACTATAGCTTGAACAATACCGAGCAAGGCGTCCTGTTCCATGCCGAAATTCGCGGAGAATCCGCGCAAACTCCACGATAACTTCACATCGGCTCCATTTCTGATCCATATCGGGCAGTTACATTAAGAACAAGGAGATGATGGAAAGGACGTCATTCGATCTCCTTGAACAAAACAAATGGAGGAATTCAGTATGAAAAAAGTGATTGTAGGAATGTCCGTATTAGCCGCCGCACTTGCCCCGTTAAGCGCATTTGCCGCCAAAGAAGAGTTGCCCGCGGGCAAGCTTCCGAATCCGGTAACGAAAAAATACGAAGCCAAGAACGGAGACGCGTCCAAATCCGCGCCGCCTAAAGCCGTCCCGCCGGGAAAAGCGGCCGGACAACTCGTCGTCATGATCGGCGTGCTGCCTTCAGCCGAAAAACTTACCGCATTGATCGATAAAATCAAAAGCGATCTGGGCAAAAACGAAAAAACGAAACCGGAAACGGCCACATTGCTGTTTCAATCCGCCGACGACCAGCCGCAGCAGTCCATTACAATTTCGCTAAGCGACTCGACGGAACAAATCGTGAAACAAATCAATCAGCCCTCAAAAAAACAAAAATGATGTTTTGAACGAATGCAAATCATCCGAATGATTCAACTCCTGCTTTATGAGCAGGAGTTTTTTTGCTTACCATGCGCCTCGCAGTCGTCATATGTGAGATTTATCACATGTACGTCTTCCGATTGTTTATATAATGAGTTCGACATGAAGGGAGGCGTTGTTTTTGGAAGCAGTGGATTTGGCACGATGGCAGTTTGGCGTTACGACGGTTTATCATTTTTTGTTTGTCCCTCTATCGGTCGGCACGGCGTATTTGATTGCCTTTATGCAGACGATGTACGTGGTTAAGAACGATGATAAATACAAAAAAATGGCGAAATTTTGGGGCAAGCTGTTTCTGCTCAACTTTGCCGTCGGCGTTGTGACAGGCATTATGCAGGAGTTTCAGTTCGGCATGAACTGGGCCGATTATTCCCGTTTCGTCGGGGCGGTGTTCGGCGGGCCGCTGGCCGTAGAGGCGTTAGTGTCCTTTTTTCTCGAATCGACGTTTTTGGGCATCTGGATCTTCGGGTGGGATAAGCTGCCGAAAAAGGTGCATCTCGCATCGATTTGGCTCGTTGCGATCGGCGCGACGTTATCCGCACTCTGGATCTTGAGCGCCAATTCGTTCATGCAGGAGCCGGTCGGCTTCGAAATTCGCAACGGCCGGGCGGAAATGACCGATTTCTTCGCCTTGCTCGGGAACAAGCAGCTGTGGGTGGAATTCCCGCACGTCATATTCGGCGCTCTAGTAACCGGCGCATTGTTCGTTACCGGGATCAGCGCTTATAAACTGCTGCGCAAGCAGCAAACGGCCATGTTCAAAGCATCGTTTACGATCGGCATCGTCGTGGCGCTGCTGTCCAGCTTCATGGTTGCGATGTCAGGGCACGATCAAGCGCAGCATCTGATGAAATCGCAGCCGATGAAGATGGCCGCGGCCGAAGCGCTATGGAACACGACCGGCGAAAGCGCGCCGTGGACGGTGTTCGCTTGGATCGACCCGCAGAAAAAGGAAAACTCGATGCAGGTAGAAATTCCGTACGCGCTCAGCATTCTTTCCTACAATAAGCTGAAGGGCAGCGTGCCGGGCATGAACCAGCTGCAGGCGCAATACGAGGACAAATACGGTCCGGGCAACTACATTCCTCCGGTCCGAACGACGTTTTGGAGCTTCCGCGTCATGGTCGGAGCGGGCATGCTGATGATTGCGCTTAGCTTGTTCGGCGTATACTTGGCCGCGCGGAGACGTTTGGAGAAGTATCGTTTTTATTTGAAATGGATGATTCCGGCCATTGCGCTGCCGTACATCGCGAATTCCGCGGGCTGGATCATGACCGAGGTCGGCAGGCAGCCGTGGATCGTCTTCGGTTTGCAGAAAACCGAAGATGGCGTTTCACCGCTCGTTTCCACCGGCGAGGTAGCCACGACATTCATTGGGTTTACGCTCATTTACGGATTGCTGGCAGCGGCATTCATCTATCTTGTCGTACATTTCGTCCGGAAGCATAACGACGAAGATGAGGCGGCGGAGGACCAAGCGCATGCAACGGCTTCCTCTTTAATATAACGGGCGATTCGGATGCTCAGGAAAGCGAGGTAGTTCAGCCTATGGAAACGTTATGGTTTGTATTAATTACCGTTTTGTTCGTCGGTTTTTTCTTTCTCGAAGGCTTCGATTTTGGTGTCGGCATGCTTTCGCAAATATTGGGCAAAACGGACACCGAACGCCGCGTGTACATTAACACGATCGGCCCGGTATGGGACGGCAACGAAGTGTGGCTCATTACTGCGGGAGGGGCGATGTTCGCCGCTTTCCCGAACTGGTATGCAACTCTGTTCAGCGGCTTTTACATGGCTCTGTTTCTAATGCTGGTCGCATTGATCGGCAGAGGAGTGGCCTTCGAATTCCGCAGCAAGCTCGAAAATCCGAGATGGAGAAAAATGTGGGACATCATTATATTTGCGGGTAGCCTGCTGCCCCCGCTGCTGTGGGGCGTCGCGCTGGCGAACTTGATGCGCGGGGTTCCGATCGACGCGAACATGAACTATGTCGGCTCGTTCTGGGATTTGCTCTCCCTTTATTCGGTGACGGCCGGCGTGAGCATCGTGCTGCTGTTTCTGCTTCACGGCGCCTTGTTCCTGTCGCTGAAGACCGAAGGAGAATTAAAGGAACGAGCACGTAGATTCGCGAACCGGATCGGCGCTTGGACGAGCGCGGCGCTGTTTCTGTTTGTCATATTGAGCTATTTCGAAACGGACATGTTTACGCGTGAAGGAATTAATCCCGGCATGGTGCCGATCTTGGCTGGAATCGCGCTGCTGTCGGTACATTTCTTCCTGAAGGCCGGCCGCGACGGCTGGGCGTTCGTCATGACGGGCACGACCATCACGCTGTCCACAATTACGGTGTTTATGTCCCTCTATCCGCGCGTCATGATTTCTTCGCTGAACCCGGATTGGTCGCTGACGATCTATAATGCCGCATCCAACACGTATACACTCGAAGTGATGACGATCGTCGCCTTAACGACGGTTCCGCTCGTGGTCGCTTACCAGGCATGGACGTATTGGGTGTTCCGCAAACGGGTCAGCGCGAGCGACCATTTGGATTATTGATATGCTGAAAAAATTGTTCCTTCAAGTTAGCGGCGTCCGCAAATTGTTCGCGATCAGCGTCGTGCTCGGTTTGGCAGCGGGCGGACTGCTCATTCTGGAAGCGGCCGGCATCGCGCAGATCGCCGATCGGGCGTTTCTGCGAGGCGAAGGTCTCGTTTCGCTGCTGCCGCTCTTCGGCATGCTGCTCGGCTGGATGCTGCTGCGGGCGGCGATCCAGACGGCGGGGGAACATGCCTCGACGCATATGGCGCTACGGATCAAAAGCGATCTTCGCAAGAGACTGATGCACAAGCTGGCTTTGCTTGGCCCGAATTACGCCAAGGGCGAGCGAAGCGGTGAAATGATCGGCACCGTATACGAGGGCGTCGAACAGCTGGAAGCGTACTTGGCCCGGTATTTGCCGCAGATGGCGTTGTCGATGCTCATTCCCGCAGCCGTATTTTGCGTCGTGCTCGGATTGGATCTCGTGTCTGCGGCCGTGCTGGCGATTACGTTGCCGCTGCTCGTTCTGTTCATGATCTTGGTCGGGGTAGCGGCGAAATCGAAAGCCCAAAAGCAGTTCAAAACGCTGGGCCGGCTCGGCGGCCATTTTCTCGATGTGCTGCGCGGCTTGCCGACGTTAACGGTGTTCAACCGCAGCAAAGCGCAAATCGGCATCATCGCCCGTATGAGCGAAGATTACCGCCGAACGACGATGGGTACGCTCAGGCTGGCGTTTTTGTCGGCATTCGTCATGGAGCTATTCGCTACGCTGAGTACGGCCATCGTCGCCGTGTTTTTGGGGCTCCGTCTCATCCAGGGAGAAATAGGCTTCGAGCAGGCGTTTCTCGTGCTGCTGCTGACGCCGGAGTTTTACGCTCCGGTTCGGGCGCTCGGCACGCAATTCCATGCGAGCACGAACGGCATTTCCGCCGCGGGCCGGATTTTGGCGATTTTAGAGACAGAGTCGCCGGGCTGGGCGGAGCGGGAAGATGCGATCAAACCGGCTGCCTGTTCGCGCGGTTACCGGATCGAATTTCAACAGGTGAGCGTATGTTATCCGGGCGAGAAGCGACCGGCATTGTCCGGCATCACGCTAACGCTGGAGCCGGGCGAGCGGGTTGCGGTCATCGGTCCGACCGGCGCGGGCAAAAGCACGCTCCTCGACCTGATCCAAGGGTTCGTCCGTCCGACGGAAGGACGAATTCTCGTGAACGGCATCGATATGGCGGAGCTGTCGATGGACTGGTGGCGGGGGCAGCTGTCGGCTGTCGCGCAGCATACGCGGCTGCACCACGGCACCATCCGCGACAACTTGACGATGGGCCGCCCGCAGGCGAGCGAAGCCGAGATTGCGGAAGCCGTCCGCGCAGCCGGAGCGGATTTTATCGATTCGCTTCCGGCGGGATGCGAGACACAGGTCGGCGAATCGGTGCGGCTGTCCGGCGGGCAGGCGCAGCGGATCGCGATCGCGCGGGCGATGCTGAAGAAAGCGCCGCTGCTGCTGCTCGATGAGCCGACGTCCGGGCTCGACCTGGTGCATGAAGCCGCCGTGCGCCGCGGGCTGGATGCGCTTCTGCGGCATCGCATGTCGGTGACGGTCGCCCATCGGCTCGAAACGGTGCGCAGCGCCGACCGCATCATCGTCATCGCCGAAGGAAAAGTCGCCGAAGCCGGAGCGCCGGCGGAACTGCTCGCCGCAGGCGGATTATACGCCGCGATGATGCAGGCGTATCATGCCGATGAGCTCGATCAAGGCGGCGATAATCCGCCCGAGCATGGGACATGCGAAGGGGAGAGCGATGGAAACGAGCTGATGGCTGAGGATGCTGCGGCCGCCACAGATGAGGGCGAGCGTGCCTCGCGATCCGTCGACGGCATGGGCGATCCGCAAATGGTTAACGGCACAGGCAATCCGCGAGCCGTAAGCGAGACGGGCAATCCGCAGGTGGTTGGCGGTATCGGTGAGGTGCCGTTGGCCGCTGATAATGGCGAAACTCGGGCGGATGTCGACGCAGGCAATCTGCAAGCGATTGGCCAACCGGACGATGCGGATGTCCGAAACGCCCGGTGGAAGGAAACGCTCCTCCGCATGCTGCGATTCGTCGGCCCGTTCAAAGGGCGAACGGCGCTTGCGGCGCTGCTTGGATTCGCGACGGTTGCCGCCAACGTCGGTTTGATGGGCACATCCGGATATTTGATCGCAAAGGCGGTGCTTCGGCCGGAAACGGTGCTGCTGCTCTGGATGCCGATTGTCGGCGTCCGGTTTTTCGGCATCTCGCGCGGCGTCCTGCGGTATCTCGAACGTCTCGCTTCGCATGATTTGACGTTCCGCATCCTCCACCGCATCCGCGTATGGCTGTTCGAGCGGCTCGAGCCGCAGAGCGGAACGCTGCTCGAAAGCCGCCGCAGCGGCGACGTGCTCGGCTCGATGCTGTCCGACGTGGAGCAGCTGCAAAACCTGTACTTGCGCGTGCTGGCGCCGCCTCTCGTTGCCGTAATGACCGGCGTGCTTGGATTCGCGGTGATGGCCTACCATCATGTCGGGCTTGCGTTCCTGCTGCTTGGCGTTATGCTGGCGGCAGGCGTCGGCATCCCGTGGGCGAGCGGCCGTTTCGGCCGGCAGCGGGGAGCCGACATCGTCGCAACACGGGCGGCATTGTATACGGAAACGACCGATTTGGTCGCAGGCTTGAAGGAATTCACCGTCTTCGGCCGGATTTCCGACCGGCTGAACCGGGTCGGAGCGGCACAAGCCCGCATGGACGACCTGCAGGCCGGGCAGAACAAGCTCAGCGCCTATATGGGCGGCAGCATGCTGGCCGCGGCGCACCTCGCGATGTGGCTAGTCCTGCTCGCTTCGGTATATCTCGCCGAAGCCGGCTCCATCGGAGCGGTCGCGATCCCGGCGCTGGCCATGATGGCGCTCGCTTGCTTCGAGGCGGTCATTCCGCTGCCGGGCGCCTTCCAGCAGCTGAGCCAGACGATGTCGGCGGCCGATCGGTTGTTCCGTCTCGCCGACGGGCGCGGAGAGATCGGCCAGCCGGCGAAGGCGGCAGATCGGGCACATGTGTCAGGGCCGGCGGCGAAACCGCGGGCTGAAACAACGGGTGGCGCGGCGGCGAACCCGGCGCCAGAATCGACGGACACAGCGGCGACGGAACCGACGGACGCAGTGACGCAACAAGAATGCACAGCTGCGAACTCAGCGACGAACCCGACGGACGCAGTGACGCAACAAGAATGCACAGCTGCGAACTCAGCGACGAACCCGACGGTCGCAGCGGCGCAGCAAGAGCGCCTAGCGGCCAGCCCGGCGGACGGGGCGACGTACCGGGCAAGCGCACCGGCCGACCCTAACGTCAGCGCTCCTTCAGCACAGCCCGTCAACGATGCTGCCGCCCCAGTCGCCGCCTGGGAAGCGCGTATCAGCGGCCTTTCGTTCCGCTACGGCCATCATGAGCCTTACGCGGTCCGGAATTTGTCGCTTACGTTGCGGCAAGGGAAACGAACGGCGATCGTCGGCGAAAGCGGCGCGGGCAAAAGCACGCTGCTGCAGCTGCTCCTGAAGCTGCGCACGTATGAAGAGGGCTCGATCACGCTGAACGGAGCGGAGTTGCACCAGTTGCCAGCGGACGCCGTCCGGTCGGCTTTCGCCGTCGTCTCGCAGAACGTGCAGCTATTTAACGCTTCGGCCGCCGCGAACTTGCGCCTTGGCCGAATGGACGCGACGGACGAGGAATTGCGGCAAGCCGCTCGCTTGGCGCTGATCGACGACACCCTTGAGCAGCTCCCCGATGGCTATGACACGCTGATCGGCGAATGGGGAGCCCGGTTGTCGGGCGGGGAGCGGCAGCGGCTCGCACTGGCGCGTGCGCTGCTCCGGCAAGCACCGGCAGTCTTATTCGACGAGCCTGCGACAGGGCTCGATCCCTTGACGGAACAGGCGTTCATGGGCAACATGAACGATCTGCTAAACGACAAAGCCGTCCTGTGGATCACGCATCGGCTGTCGGGACTTGAGCGAATGGACGAAATCATCGTCCTCCACCAGGGGGACGTTCGCGAGCGTGGAACGCATGAAGAGCTAATACGGCGCAAAGGGCATTACTGGCGCTTGTGGCAGCTAGAGCGCGAAACGGATTGGAACAAGGCACTGGAACGGTTAAGCACCGGCGCCTAACAGGTTGTACAATNGCTAATACGGCGCAAAGGGCATTACTGGCGCTTGTGGCAGCTAGAGCGCGAAACGGATTGGAACAAGGCACTGGAACGGTTAAGCACCGGCGCCTAACAGGTTGTACAATCAACCGAACTTCAGAATCGGACCTCAACGGACCTCTAGCCGTTCAAGAGGTTCGTTTTTTTTTTTTTTTCATGTCCCACACGCCTGCAATTCCCTTTACTTGAATTTTCCGAAGTTCGTAATTTTGATGGTGGACAAGCATTGAACGTCAACCTGAGGAAAAGTTTCCCGCCAATCGAGTTGTTTCCATTCCGCATAGCTGAGATGGTTGCGTACGTATCGGCCGATCCCTAAACTGTCGACTTTATGCTTTTGCATCAGCTTGATCAGCCGTTCGGCGTTACGGTTAACATGCTCCGACGTTTTTCGTTCCAATGACCGGAGGTCTTGATCTCGGCTAAGGTGCAATCCGCCGGTATATTCAAGAACCGTCCCCTTTATTTTGATTTCGATTGTGGCGTGAAGTTTTCCGGTGTTGTCCCGGTGTATCCGTATTTTTCTTTTATTGACCAAATAGCTGAACATGACGGTTTCCGGTTTGCCTTTGCTGCGCCCTAGATTAAAGTTGATATCTCCGCTTTTAAAATCATCATACAGCAATGAAAAAAACATCGTATCGTCGGTTCCGATTCGACCGACATATTTATCCTTCGCAAAAAGAGCGACCCCGTCGATCAAAACGTTACTTTTGCCTTCCTTGATCAATGGCGCGACAGGATCAATCCCTTCATCGTAATAATCCCGGGTAAATTTGAACAGCGACGTTTTGGGGATGGCATGGGCTTTTGCTTCTTTTTCCAGCATCCGGTCGATGTATTGCCCCGTTCTCGGGTGCTGCCCGTAATCTTTGGATAACAAACGTCCTGCGTTTCCGTTGACGATAACGACCTTCACCCGCGAAGGGATGGACGGATCGCGGATCAACGTATCGATATAATCCCATATGCCTTGTTTGGCCAAGTCGATACTGAGTAGCGCATTTCGCATTTGTCCGCTGACAAGCAGACGATCCGTTTGCTTCGACAAGTGAATTTTTGCCTCTTTGCTGGTCGTAGCGATCGTTGTCAATACTTCTCTTGCCGTTTTTGCCTTCGGATCCGTTTTGGGAATGCTGTTGGTCACCTTCAATTTATGACCCGGCAATAAATCGTAGGCCGTCGTTTGCGTAAACCCGAGCTTCTCCAGTACGCGTTGGTCGCCGCACCCGGTCAGAACGGCTGCAAGCATCATGAACAGGATGGCGGTCTTCTTACCGCTGCGCATGCTGACGCCCTCCTTTGGCTCGCTCGAACTTAAGCAGGACGATTAAGGCGAGGGGCAATCCGAAGGAAAGGATCGTTTCAACGGTGCCAAACAGTTTCAGCCAATTTTGGACATCGGGAAGCGAGTCAGGTATGAAGGAAATGATGTAGGTGCCGGCCACGATGATGAAGACGATTAACTTTTTCCTGCCTTTTGCAAAAAGGCGCATGCTGGTTTCCAAAGCGGCAAACCAGAACATAACGATGGTGATGACCGTCGTGAATAGAATAAACCCGTATAACAAGTTTTCTAGGCGTTCGATAAACGGAAGCCGAATGTAGGCCAGCATGTCCATTAAAGGATATATCAGCATTTTTAACTGCCCCAAACTAAAAAAACCGAACGCCACGATGCTGAACGACAAATAGGTTAGCGTAACGCCGAAGTTGCCCCAGAACACGCTTTTAAAAAAAGAAGTTTTTCGCTCGATGTAGGGGAACAGCGCCATTAACAATTCATAACCTAGAAACGAAAAGTACACGGCTAACGCTCCTTGGGACCAAGACTCCCCGTCCTGGAATATATGGGTCGTGTATCTTACGAGACGAATTTCGGGTATAAAAAAAAATAGCAGAAAAAACATCCAAACGATAAGCCAGAAAAAAATGGTAGAAGCTCTTGAGATCGCCTGCAGGCCTTTCATGAGCAGCATCATGACGACAAAATCAAGAAACAGTTTAAATAACATCGGCGATGTGGTCGGAAATGAAATCATTTGGTAGAGGAGAAGGTATTGCTTGGAAACCAGGCTGCCGATAATGGCCCATAAAGAGACCAGTCCGATATAAATAGGGACTAAAATAATTTTGGGAACGGCTTGTTCAAGGATGTCGAAGATCGATCTGCCCTCCCCCCATCGGTAAACGAGAGAGATTAAATAAATATTGAAAGTCACGACCAGCGAGATCAAGATCAATGCCAACCAGCCGTTCGTTCCGAAATATTGAGCCAGCACCTGCGACAGGCTGAAAGCGGCAACTCCCGTTTGGGTCATAAAGCACAAGATGCCGAGATGGAAAGGATTCAGTTTTTCGGACATGTGCTCGCCCCATTTCTACTTGACCATTTTATTGCGATTTTTATTTTCGGGTTTAGGCAGCGTCGGACGCTTCTTGATCGACCAGAACGGCGCCCGGATGAAGACGTCCTTCCAATCCTCGAACCGGAACGGCGCTACCGGATTCAAATAAGAGGTGCCCAGGCTCGTTAGGCCGGACAGGTGAATGACGGTCGCCGTGATGCCGAGCATAAGGCCGAAATTGCCGGACAAGCCTGCAAGCATAATCAATCCGAAACGGATCAGGCGAATGGATGCGCTCATGATGTAGCTCGGAATGACGAAGGATGCGATGGCGGACGACGCAACGGCGATAATTAAAATATTGCTCGTAAATCCGGCTTGTACGGCGGCCTGTCCGATGACGATACCGCCGACGATGCCGATCGTTTGGCCGATTTTCGTCGGCAGGCGCGCGCCCGCCTCCCGCAGCAGCTCGATCGTCGTTTCCATGAGCAGCGCTTCGTACAAGGGAGGAAAAGGCACTCTGCTTCTGGATTCGGATATAGTGATCAGCAGGCTTTCGGGAATCATCTCATAATGATATGTCGTGATGGCAACATAAAACGCCGTAAAGGTGATTGTAATGATAAACGCCAAAAAACGCAGCGCGCGCGTAGCCGTGCCGAGAATCCACCTCTGGTAATAATCGTCGGAGGAAGAAAAAAACTCGAAGAAGGAGGTCGGTGCGCAAAACAGGGTGGGGCTGCCTTCCATCATGCCGACGATTCTTCCGGATACAAGCTTGGACGCAACCGCGTCAGGGCGTTCTGTCGGCAAAAATTGCGGGAATACCGAATTCGGGTTATCGTCGATGCATTGAATCAACATGTTCGTATCGTGTACCGCATCGATTTCGACGGCCCGGATCCGCTCAATCAACGTTTGGACGAAAGCGGGATTGGCGATGCCGTCGATATACATGATAAAAACGTCCGCTTTCGAAATTTCGCCGACGGAAAGCTTGATGATTTTCAGGTGACAGCTTTTGAGCCTCCGGCGAATTAGCGACAGGTTCGTTTCCGCTTGCTCCACGAATGCATCATGAGGGCCGGTAATGACCGTTTCCGTTTCCGATTGTTCAATGGAGCGGGAAGGAGGGCCGTACACGTCTGCCAAAAATACCCGGTCCAAGTAAAATACCGCCGCTTTTCCGGATAAGATGCCGTCAACCAGAGGCTCGCATTCCTTAATTTCTTTAAGATTGGCAAACTCCGGAGACCCGTCACCATTTTCCAGATCATGAAACAACGGGTTCAGAACATCGTCCATCAGTCTTTCAACGTCGATCAAATGGTTGAAATAGAGCACGTCCACATGCAAGTTTGGATACGTCCGATGCTTTAAATCCGCGCAGTCGGCAAATTCGTCCAGTGCAAATGCGAGCGTGGGCTTCTCCTTGGGGGGCCCCGGAACCGGCTTGCTGCGGTCGTGCTGGGCCATGCGATTTTTGAGCAGTTGGGAAAACAAGCTTCGCAGTTTCGGCATAATGGCGTGCTCCATCATATGGAAGAATGAGTTATTGCTATAATATGCCTAGTCCCACAACGGATTATGCAACCGGCGGCACGTCGCGGCACGGCATAAAGAGACGATTGACAAATATAATCGTACTGAGATAGAATACGGTTAGGGAAAGCGCTTAACCTAAAGATCGCATATGTCGTTCGGGGGAGGCGCTTTCGATTGTTTCGAGCATCGGGAATTTATCGCATTTACATAAAGGAGTGACACGGAATGAGCACGGTTTCGCTTACGATGGCACAAGCATTGATTAAGTTTATGGATCGTCAGTATGTCGAGCTGGACGGGCAGGAGTATAAGTTTTTTCAAGGTGTCATGGGTATTTTCGGCCATGGCAACGTAACCGGAATCGGGCAAGCGCTTGAGCAGGATGCGGACGGTCTGACGCTGATTCAGGGCAAGAACGAACAAGGCATGGCGAATGCGGCGATAGCGTTCGCCAAGCAGCGCAATCGGCTGCAAACGTATGCCTGCACGTCGTCGATCGGACCGGGCGCCCTCAATATGGTGACGGCGGCGGGTACGGCAACGGTGAACCGCATTCCGGTGCTGTTCCTGCCAGGTGACATTTTTGCCTCGCGCCAGCCCGATCCCGTACTGCAACAAATTGAATATCCGTCCGATTACACGGTGACCGCGAACGACGCGTTCAAGCCGGTCAGCCGCTATTGGGATCGGATCGTTCGGCCGGAGCAGCTCATGACGGCGGCGCTGAACGCGATGCGCGTATTGACCGACCCGGCGGATACCGGTGCGGTGACGCTGTGCTTGCCGCAGGACGTGCAGTGCGAGGCGTACGACTACCCGGCCGAGTTTTTCGCGAAGCGGGTGCACCCTATCGACCGCAAGCCTGCGCCAATGACGGCGATCAGTCGTGCGGCGGCTGTATTCCGCGGCAGGAAAAAGCCGCTTCTCGTTTGCGGCGGCGGCGTCCATTATTCGCTCGCGACGGGAGCGCTCGTTCAATTCGCGGAACGGTTCGGCGTTCCGGTCGTCGAAACGCAGGCCGGCAAAAGCGCGATCGCATGGGACCACCCGCTCAGCTTCGGCGGCGTAGGGGTTACCGGGACGGCGGCGGCGAATCGCCTAGCGCACGAGGCCGACCTGGTCATTGCCGTCGGAACGCGCTTGTCCGATTTTACGACGGAGTCGAAAGCCGCTTTCCGTAATCCGGACGTCGAGTTCGTCTCCATTAACGTATGCGCCGCTGACGCGATCAAGCTGAATGCCGCGGCGATCGTCGCCGATGCGGCGGAAGGGCTTGCGGCGCTGACCGAAGCGCTGAGCGCGGACGGCTACGCCGCTTCTTATGGCGACGGCGAGCTGGCACAGCTTAAGGCGACCTGGGACGCCGAGGTTGATCGGCTGTATACGCTCGAGCGGCCGGACGGATTCGCGCAAACGCACGCGCTCGGCGTATTCAACGCCTTCGTGCCGGAAGACGCCGTCATCGTTTGCGCGGCCGGCAGTCTGCCGGGCGACCTGCACCGGCTGTGGCGGACGAAGCAGCCGAAGACGTACCACATGGAGTACGGCTTCTCCTGCATGGGGTACGAGGTATCCGGCGCTCTCGGCATCAAGCTTGCCGAGCCCGACCGCGAGGTGTATGCGGTTGTCGGCGACGGCAGCTACCTGATGCTGCATTCGGAGCTTGTGACCAGCTTGCAGGAAGGGCGGAAGATTACGGTTGTCCTGTTCGACAACAACGGCTTCCAATGCATCCACAACTTGCAGCGCGGCCACGGCAGCGGCAGCTTCGGCAACGAATTCCGCCGCCGTTCTCCGGAGACCGGACGCCTGACCGGCGAATACCTTTCGATCGATTTTGCCGCGCACGCCCGCAGCTTGGGCGCGAACGGATATACCGCGCATAACGAGCAAGAACTGCTGGCTGCGCTGCAGCAAGCGAAGCAGGATACGGTTTCGTCCCTGATCCATATTAAAGTGCTGCCGGGCACGATGACGGACGGATACGATTCGTGGTGGCACGTCGGCGTAGCGGAGGTTTCGGAAAGCGAGAAGGTAAAGGAATCGTATTTGGAGCTTCAGCAAAGGCTGCAGGAAGCGCGAAAATATTAATGATAATTTGAGCCGATTGGCGAGGGGGGATTGCGCATGAGCTACAAACTGGGGATATCTGCGATTAACTGGGTCAACGAGGACGTGCTTGCGATCGGCGACCATTATACGTGCGACGACGTGCTTACGGAGATGTCGCAGCTCGGTTTTCTCGGAACGGAATACTGCCGCAAGTTCCCGCGTGACGTGGACCAATTGAAGAAGAAGCTCGCGGACAAGGGCATGGTGCTGACATCGCAGTGGAAATCGGTCATGTTCAGCGACCCGGACCGGCGCGAGGAAGAGATGAAGGCGTTTCGCGAGCATGCGGACTTTTTGCGGGCAATGGGCTGCGGCCATGTCGTGACCTGCGAGACGAGCTACGCGTTCTCCGATCCGCGAGGGCGGCGGACGTCGCTAACCGACGAAGAATGGTCGCATATGGTCGAGGGTTTGCATGCGGCCGGACAGTATTGCCGTGATTATGGCATGAAACTGGTGTACCACTATCACGCTGAGACCGTCGTCGAAGGACGGGAGCATATCCGCAGGCTTGTCGAAACGACCGATCCGGAGCTTGTCCACCTGTTGTACGATACCGGGCACGCTTATTACGGAGGGAGCGATCCGCTGGAGCTGCTTCAATCGTATTACGACCGGATCGCATACATTCACTTGAAGGACGTGCGCAAGGACGTGCTGGAGTGGAAACGGGCGAACGGCATCGGGTTTACCGACGCGGTCATCCAAGGGCTGTTCACCGTTCCGGGCGACGGCTGCATCGATTTTCGGCCGATTCTGCGCGAATTGAGGGACCGTGGCTACGACGGCTGGATCATTATCGAGGCGGAACAGGATCCGGCGGTCGCAGAACCTGTAGAATACGCGAACAAAGCGTTAGACTATATCGATCGTGTGAAGAAGGAGCTCCAATGAAAAAAGTAAACATCGGCATTATCGGCATCGGCCGGATCGGCAAGCTTCATATCGAAAACGTGTCGAAGCTGCCTGAGGTACAAATCGCAGCGATCTCCGACATCCATGTAGACGAACAGCTCATCGAATGGGCGGCACGTTACGGCATTCGGAACGTCAGCACGGATTATCGGGAAGTGATCGGCCATCCCGACATCGACGCCGTCTTTATCTGTTCGTCCACCGACACGCATGTGCCGCTGATCATTGAAGCGGCGCATGCCGGCAAACATATTTTTTGCGAAAAACCGGTCAGCTTCAGTTTTGAAGAGACGAAGCGGGCGCTCCAAGCGGTCAAGGACGCCGGCGTTCAGCTTCAGGTCGGCTTCAACCGCAGGTTCGACCATAATTTCAGCCGCGTGCGCGAAATGGTCGAGACGGGCCAGGTCGGCGAAACGCATATCATCAAAGTCATTTCCCGTGATCCGTTCCCGCCTAGCCCGGAATATATCAAAGTTTCCGGCGGCATGTTCATGGACATGACGATTCACGATTTCGACATGGCGCGGTATTTGGCCGGCAGCGACATCGTGGAAGTGTACGCCAAAGGCGGCGTATTCGTCGACCCCGTCTTCGCGGAGCTGGGCGACATCGATACGGCCGTTATTACGCTGACGTTCGCCAACGGCACGCTTGGCATGATCGACAACAGCCGGAAAGCGGCTTACGGATACGATCAGCGGGTTGAAGTATTCGGCTCCGGCGGCTGCGTGACGGTGCAGAACGACTACACGAACACGGCGAAGCTCGTGACGGCGGACGGCGTTTATCAGGACAAGCCGAAGCTGTTTTTCGTCGAGCGTTATCGCGAGTCGTACGAGAAGGAAACAAGAGATTTTATCGATTGCATCGTGAACGGCACTCCCGTGCCGGTATCGGGTTATGACGGCTTGCAAGCCGAGCTGGCGGCTTATGCGGCGAAGCAATCGCTGCAGCTCGGCAGACCGGTTCGATTGGAAGAAATCGCCGAGCTGTCGGCTTCCGCAAACCGCGGGGAGGAGGATGGACATGTCAAAACTGTTGGTGCCTAGCTCCCGGACGCCTGAAGCGAACGGCAGCGTATTGAAGATTACGCCGGAATCGGCAGGGTGGAGCTATGTCGGGTTCGAGGTGTTCGTATTGCAGCCGGGCCAGACGTGGAGCTTCGAGACGGGAGATCAGGAAGCGTGCGCCGTACTGCTTACGGGCATCGCCGACGTCTCGACGGTCACGAAGAGCTGGTCCGGCATCGGACGACGCATGTCCGTATTCGAGAAAATTCCTCCGTATTCCGTGTATGCGCCAAGCGGCGACCGCATCGAGCTGAAGGCGGTAACGGCCATTGAGCTGGCGTTATGCCTTGCGCCGGGCAAGGGAACTTACGAAGCGAGACTGATTACGCCGGAGGACGTCGGCGTGGAGCTGCGCGGCTACGGCCATATCGAACGGACGGTGCACAATATCCTGCCGGAGCAGCAGCCGGCGGACAGCTTGCTTGTCGTGGAAGTGTTCACGCCGGGAGGGCATTGGTCCAGCTACCCGCCGCACAAGCACGATCAAGATAACCTGCCGAACGAATCGCTGCTGGAAGAGACGTATTACCACCGCATTCATCCGGAGCAGGGCTTTGCGGTGCAGCGCGTCTACACGGACGACCTGTCGCTGAACGAGACGCTCGCCGTGCAGAACGGAGACGCCGTACTCGTGCCTCGCGGTTACCATCCCGTATCGGCGCCTCCGGGTTATGACGGCTATTATTTGAACGTCATGGCGGGTCCGGTCCGGACGTGGAAATTCTATAACGATCCGAAGCACGAATGGCTCATGCCGAAGCCTTACGGAGGGAGCGAAGCGACGAAATGAACAGCCTGAAATTCGATGGCGGCCGACCGCTTGATTTTATCGGTCTCGGACGTCTGTGCGTGGATTTGAATGCCAATGAAATTCACCGTCCGATGGAGCAAACCCGGACGTTTACGAAATATGTCGGCGGATCGCCGGCCAATATCACGATCGCGGTCGCTCGTCTCGGTCAGCGGGCGGGCTTTATCGGACGGGTCGCCGACGATGCGATGGGCCGGTTCATCACAGGCTATTTGCAGGATAATGCAATCGATACGAGCCATGTGATCACCGATCGATCCGGCAGCGTAACCGGCCTCGCGTTTACGGAAATCAAGTCGCCGACCGACTGCAGCATTCTCATGTACCGCGACAATGTCGCCGACTTGAAGCTCGAGCCGGGCGATATCGACGAGCAGTACATTCGCAGCGCCAAAGCGATCTTGATCTCCGGCACGGCGCTTGCCCAGAGTCCTTCGCGGGAGGCGGCGCTTCATGCCGTTGACCTCGCGGTGAAGCACGGAACAGTCGTTATTTTCGATATCGACTACCGGCCGTACACGTGGGTTTCGCGGGAAGAAACCGCCGTTTATTGCAAGCTCGTCGCGGAGAAAAGCGACGTCATTCTCGGCGGCCGCGAAGAGTTCGACCTGCTGGAGCATCTGGACGGTTCTGGCGCGGATGTGGATGCTGCCGGGCATGCGGCGAATGCGGACACGGATGCGGATGCTGCCGGGCATGCGGCGAAAGCGGACACGGATGCGGATGCTGCCGGGCATGCGGCGAAAGCGTACACGGATGTGGATGCTGCCGGACATGCGGCGAAAGCGTACACGGATGTGGATGCTGCCGGGCATGCGGCGAAAGCGGACACGAATGTGGATGCTGCCAGGCATGCCGCGAAAGCGGGCACGGCAGCGGCTAACCGCGACCGGGCGACGGCGCAACGCTGGCTCGGACATCGCGCGCAAATCGTTGTCGTCAAGCGCGGAGGCGACGGTTCGACGGCTTACACGCGGGACGGCGCCGTGTACAAAGGCCGGACGTATCCGGCTCAAGTCGTGAAGACGTTCGGCGCGGGCGATTCGTTTGCCGGAGCGTTCATTTACGGCCTGATGCAAGGCTGGGACATCGGCAAGTGCCAGCAATACGGCAGCGCCGCGGCGTCGATTGTCGTATCGAGCCACAGCTGCTCCGACGCGATGCCGACGGTGGAACAGATCGAAGCGGTTATTCGGAGCAATGAGTAGGCGTAAGCAACAACGCGTCTGAAGCTCGAACGATGACGGCTTGGTCTGCAGCAAAAGATTTAAATAGATGCAAACGTGCATCTATTTAAAATACAGTTAGCCGACGGGTGCCTATTACTGCAAAAGTACATTTATTTTTACACGTAGGCTCGGAATCCCGTTTGAAATGGTGAGATTACTGCACTTTTGCAGGTATTCTGTTGAAATGAAGTTGAGTCTATATAATTGTGTAAAATGCTAGGTTCTCTAAAAAAGGGGGAGCCATAGGCAGAATCCTCGTTTAGAATGTAGTTGTCGAGACCCATTCAGAGGAGG
>NZ_JBVYOJ010000030.1:0-67480 GCF_056120465.1 Paenibacillus sp. sgz302148 | reverse complement strand
ACGAATTCACGGAGCTTTGGGGTACGTATCGCCCACTCAGTTCGAGTCGATGTACTACAAACGCGTAGGTTAATTGGTTTTGGGTGTCCACTTTCTTGACAGAGGTCCAATCATGTACTTAATTTTATACGATTTCGTCAAAATCTTAATATTCAACCGAAATAAATACATGTCTTCCCTTTAATCACCCGAAAATGGCCAAATCCGAGAAAATTAACTGCATGTTTTCCAGTTGTTGTTCATGATCGGGCTTGCCCTTGCCCTTGTCCTCCCCTGGGTTCGGCTCCCCCGAAACCTTGCACTTTCTGGCCGAGCACAAAAAAACGGCCGGTGCCAGGCACCGACCGTTCGATCGCAATAAAAATATAAATTTATCAATTATACCCAGCCGCGAGCTTTCATCGCTTCGGCGATGCGGAGCATCGAACGCATGTAAGCCGCCGTACGCAGGTTTACGTTGTGCTTCTCAGCCAGCTCTTGAACCGCTTGGTACGAGTCAACCATTACGACGTTCAGCTTCTGGTTGACTTCTTCCTCGCTCCAGTAGTAGTTCATCAGGTTTTGTACCCACTCGAAGTACGAAACGGTTACGCCGCCTGCATTGGCAAGAATGTCAGGGATAACGATAATGCCTTTTTCGAACAGAACCGCGTCCGCTTCCGGCGTTGTAGGTCCGTTAGCCGCTTCGGCAACGATTTTCGCTTTGATGCGATTGGCATTCGCCGACGTAATCACATTTTCGAGCGCAGCCGGTACAAGAATATCAACGTCCAGCTCCAAAATTTCGTGTGCCGGGATTTGCGAATCTTTGCCGTAATCCAGGATCGAAGCCGTGTCCTTCAGCTCACCTACTTTGTTCAGGTCCAGACCCTTCGGATCGTAAATCGCGCCTCTCGAATCGCTCACCGCTACGATTTTGCAGCCTTGCTCAGCCAGTAATGTCGCTGCGATGCGTCCTGCGTTGCCGAAGCCTTGAATCGCGACCGTTGCGCCTTCAATCGACTTGCCGATATGCTTGAACGCTTCAAGAATCGTGAATACGCAGCCGCGAGCCGTTGCTTCGTTACGGCCTTTGGAGCCGCCGACGATGATCGGTTTGCCGGTAATAACGCCCGGGGAGTTGTGGCCTCTCAGGCGGCTGAACGTATCCATCATCCAGCCCATAATTTGTGGAGTCGTGTATACGTCCGGTGCAGGAATGTCTTTCTCCGGTCCGACGATATCGGCGATCGCTTCCATGAAGCCGCGGCTCAGACGCTCAAGCTCACCTGTGCTCAGCTCGTGAGGATCAACGATGACGCCGCCTTTGCCGCCGCCGTAAGGCAGGCTGACAACGCCGCACTTGAACGACATCCACATCGACAAAGCTTTTACTTCGTCAAGCGTTACGTCAGGATGGAAACGAATGCCGCCTTTCGTTGGCCCGATCGCATCGTTATGCTGCGAACGGTAGCCTTCGAACACCCGGATCGAACCGTCGTCCATTTTGACAGGAAAGCTTACGCTCAATACGCGCTTAGGTTTTTTCAATACTTCGACGACATGCTTTGGCAAATTTAGAATCGCCGCCGCGCTCTCAATTTGCTTTTGCACGATTTCATATGGATTCAACGTTTCAACTGCTTGCTCTAAAGATTTAGTGGACATCGTGAACCTACCTTTCATACATTCATAGTTTTGTACTTTTTGCATCAATGTTTGTACTCGATCGTAAGATGTTTGTATTATAGCGATAAAAGTTTGCAGTTTTCAAATCAATATTTTTTTTCGATCGATAAAAAATTATTTATGTGCATAAAAATAAGGGGCACCCCGGATGGGTACCCCTTGATCTTATCGCTAAAAAAGTTGTCTAAGCAAGTCAAATCTGCAAGTGTCTGCAGACACTTGCAAGCACGCAGAAGCCTATTACAGCAGTTCTTTGCGAAGCTGCTCTCCGGACTTCGGCGACAGGTATGCAGGCGCGATGTCGAATACCGTTTTGGCACCCGTTACGCCTTCTTTGCTGAGTCTGTATGCAGCGCGAGCGTATGCAACGAGCACGCTTGCCGTAAATTCCGGATTGCTGTCCAGCTTGAGCGCGAACTCGATGATTTGCGTGCTGGCTTGGCCCGTTTTGCCGCTGCGAATGACGAAACCGCCATGCGGCATCGCCGAATGGTTCGCCTTCAGCTCTTCTTCGGAAATGAAGTTAACGACCGTATCATAGTCGGAGAAGTAGTTCGGCATTTCCTTGATTTCTTGCTCGATGCGCTTCAAATCCGCGCCTTCTTCGGCCACGACGAAGCACTCGCGAAGATGTTTTTCTCTTGTCGTCAGTTCAGGATTTTCGCCCGATCTAACGCGCGCAAGAGCCGCTTCCGTAGGAATCGTGTATTGTACGCCGCCTTTGACGCCGGCAACGCGGCGGATCGCGTCGGAGTGGCCTTGGCTTACGCCTTTGCCCCAGAACGTGTAGTCGTTGCCCTCAGGCAGAATGGATTCCGCCATCAAACGGTTGATCGAGAACAGACCCGGATCCCATCCCGTCGAGATGACGCTGACCGTACCGGAATTGCGCGCTACTTTATCGACGATCGCAAAATACTCGGGAATTTTCGCATGCGTGTCGAAGCTGTCGACCGTATTGAACATTCTCGCAAAGTCCGGTCCTTGCTCCGGAAGATCGGTTGCAGAGCCGCCGCAAAGGATCATAACGTCGATGCTGCCTTTAAAACGCTCTGCTTCCGATACGTGAAGCATCGGAACATCGGAAGAATTTCCCGTTGCGGATGGGTCCCTTCTCGTAAAAATCGCTTCCAGCTTAAAATCCGGATTTTGCGCGATGGCTTGTTTGACGCCTTTGCCCAGGTTGCCGTACCCGACGATGCCGACTTTAATTTGTTGTGTCACTGGATTCACTCCTATAAGAGAATAAAAATAAAAATTCCGCCTTTTTCAATAACAATAACACATTATACTGATGTCGCCGGGAGATTGCTAGTCTTGGATGATGGAAATGAGTAAATTTGCCCCGAATGATAATTTATATGACATAACACGGTATATAATCAACCATCCCGGGTGATATACTCGCTTACTAGACAAAAAAGCCGCAGCATGATACTTCATCATCGCCGCGGCTCTTCTATAGAACTTTTTATCCTTTTGTACCGTTGCTTTCCTTTTGTTTCTTCATCATGTCAAGCTGCTTGAAAGCTTCTTGCTCAACAACCGCAAGCGCCTGATCTACCGATTTCTTGCCGTCGATCACCGCTTTGAGCTCTTGGTTGAACACCTCTCGCACCATATATTGCAAGGCTGCGTAATCATTATCGGCCGGCGCTTCGTTCGGATTATAAGTAAGCTGATAGAACGCTTCCAGCGATTTGCCGTCCTTCATCGTTTGATAGCTTGTCCGCGACCAGAGCTCCGTCGGTATTTTCGAATGGACTCTAGCCATTTCATCGCCGTTAATATATTTGAGAAACTCCCAAGCAGGCCGCAAATTAGGCGATTTGGCGTTGATGACGAACAATTCGTTCAAGTAAAAGTTCGTCGTCGGCGAAGCGTCGATCCCTTGTGGCGCGGGTATGATCTCCCAGTTGAACTTGCGGTCCTTCAGCACTTGAGCCGCCTGGTTTATCGTTTGCAGCAAATACGGATCGCCCATGGACATTGCGGCCCTTCCCGCTACGAATTTATTGCGAAGCAGCCATTCTTCCTCGCTCATGGAGCTGCCGCCTTGATTTTGTTCCTGAAGCACGGCCCCGCTTTTGAATGCGCTCACGACTTGCTCGACCAAGCTTTTCCACGACGGCGTTTGGAGCGTAACTTTGCCTTGATTCTCCATCTTCAGTCCACTGTCCGTTGCGATTTGCAGGATCAAGGTATAAGGATCGCTCTGGTATTCTGGACCGGCATACCCATATATACGCGATTTTTCGTCGCCGGAGGTCGGAAAACGCTGCGCAAGCTGCAAAATCTCGTCCCAGTTCTTCTTCCCTTGCGGCAACTCGACGCCGTTCTTATCGAATAAATCTTTGTTGACGAACATCGCTCTGCCGCTGAACGTTGGGGACAAGCCGTATAATTTGCCGTTGCCTTTCATTTTGATATATTCGATGATAGCCGGTTGAATGTTTTGGATGTCAAATCCGTCTTCCTGAATGACCGGATCGAGCTCGTACAGCAATTGATCCGCGCTCATTTTTTCAAGTTGATCGGGCTGGACCATGAATACATCCGGTTGTTCCTTCTGGATAAAATCGAGGAAAACCTTGTTATAATCCTTCACTTCGCCGCCTGAATACAAACTTCGCGTTGTGAGGACCTCTACATCGATGTTCGGATATTTCGCCATGAACATATAGCCATACTTTTGCATGAAGTTTTGTTCATCCCAATAGACGATTTTTAGCGTTGCCTTCTGGTCTTTCTCCATGTCCTTCAACACCTGCTTGCTCGCTCCGCCGAACAGACTGCAGCCGCCAAGCGTGAGCGCAAACACTCCTGCAACAAGAGCAGGAATCCAACGTTTTGCCATCAAATCTCCCATCCTTTCACGCATTATACTATTATTTTCCTACAAAACATATCTATCTTACACAACTCAACCATATTTGTCCAATTAATAGGGAGTATTATTCCTAAAAAGCTTTCGGATCCGACATAAAACTTTTTTCCGCACCCGCTCGTCACATCATTGAAAAAGCCGAAAGCGTCGTGTCTATCGTCGCAATTCGGCTCTAATCTTTCCATTGCGGAGGACCCTATGATTGAATTAAATAATGTGAGTCATCATTTCAAAATCGGCAAAAAAGGAAAAGAACGAACGATACCGGTATTGCACAATATCGATCTGCAAATCGCGAAAGGCGAGATCGTCGCGATCGTCGGCCGAAGCGGCTCCGGAAAATCGACGCTCCTGAACTTGATTAGCGGGTACATTCGCCCGACGGAAGGCGAAATTACAGTGAACGGCGTTAATGTAAGCCGGTTCAGCGAAGGCCAATGGGCTGATTTCCGGCTTCAAAATTTCGGTTTTATATTCCAAAGCTTTCAGCTGATTCCGAGCATGACGGCTTTCGCGAATGTAGAATTGCCGCTTATTTTGAAAGGGATGGGAGAGCGTGAGCGGGAACAAGCGACGAAGGCGATGCTAGACCGCGTCGGACTTGCGGATTACGCCGGTCATTACCCGAGCGAGCTCTCGGGAGGGCAGCAACAGCGCGTCAGCATTGCGCGTGCACTCGTTGCAGGCGCTCCGATCATTCTGGCGGACGAACCGACCGGAAGCTTGGACAGCGAGAACGAATCCGAGCTGCTGCAATTCATTAAGCAGCTTAACCGGGATGAGGGCATCTCGTTTCTGATCATTACCCATGACGACAACGTCGCTTCCATCGGTCATCGCACCATTACGATCCAGGACGGCCGAATCGGACAAACAACGCCACGGGAGGTCGTTTCGCGATGAAATTCAAAGACAAGTTTCGCTTCGTCCAGAGGAACATGAAGAAGAACAAAACGCGCGTATTTATGACGGTACTCGCCGCTGCGATGGGCTGCGCGTTTCTCATCGTACTCGCCTCGGTCGGCTTCGGCCTGCAGAAAAGCGTCGTCGATCAGATTACGCAAGGCCGGCTGCTGACCGACATTTCGATTTACGGCAAGGAGACGAAAAACGGGGTTACGGCGATATCGGAAGCCGACATTCCCTATCTGGAGTCGGTCAAAAACGTCAAGGCGGTCACGCGCCGGCAAACGGTCAACCAGCCGCTGAAATACCGGCTTGGCGACTTGCAGACCGAGCAGTTCTCGGCGGTCGTACATATGCCGTCCGAGGTCAAAGCGGGATTCGAGCTGTCCGAGGGCGTTATGCCGCAATCGGACAATGAAATCGTCGTTGGTTATTATTTTGCCGATAGCTTGCGTTCGGAGAAAGACACAAACGCCGACGCCCAAGGTGCGGCCGACCAGAAGCCGGCGTCAGAAGGCGGCGAGTCCGCCAAGCCCTCTAGACCGAATGTGCTTGGCCAGACCGTTACGATCGAAGCCGCGCAATATTTCGGCAAAGAGAAAAAAACGGAAACGTTCACGGCGAAAATCGTCGGCATCGGGAAAAAACCGAGCCGTGAATGGAATCATGATCAGAATGCTTATCTTAGCGAAGGCATGCTTGCGCAAATCGAAGCATTCACCGGTACGACCGGCGGCATCCTAAACGATCCGAATCTGGAGAAGAAGGCACAGAAGAAAATCCGCGAAGTACGGAACTACGAGGTCCATGTCTATGCACAAGGAGTCGAGGACGTCGAAGGGATCGCCAAGGAAATTCGCGCCAAAGGCTTCATGAATCATTCGATCGTCAATGAGCTCGAGCAAGTGAATGTCGTGTTTCTCATTATGAAAATCGGCCTTCTGTTCGTCGGAACGATCGCCGTCATCATCGCATCGATCGGTATTTTTAATACGATGACGATGGCCGTAACGGAGCGTTCCCAAGACATCGGCATTATGAAAGCGATCGGTGCCCATCCGAAGGCGATCAAGAGCATTTTCCTCATCGAAAGCACGTATATCGGATTGCTCGGCGCCATCATCGGAACGGTCGTATCTTATATCATCAGCTATGTCGTCAACTTCGCGCTGCCGATCGTCATCCAGCAATTTATGGACCGAAACGCGCCGGACGGCTTGCAGTTTTCGTATATTCCGCTTTCGCTTACGTTAATCAGCACCGCCATTTGTCTGGCTGTTGCGATTATTTCCGGGGTCCGGCCGGCCATCCGCGCGACGCAGGTCGATGTGCTGAAGGCGCTTCGCCGCGACGTGTAACGGATGTAACCCTATATCCCCGAACCAACGAAATATCGATTATTACCAAACAAAATAACCTCCTCGCTTGTTTCAAGCGAGGAGGTTATTTGATGTTAACGGTTTTTCACTTTTTTGATGGAATAATGCGACTGAACCTGCTCCTTGAGCACGAATGCGCGAAGTGAACGAAGCTTGTCGGCCGCCATTTCCACGATTTTGGCACCGTAATACGTACCTCCGTCCACTTTTTCCCGGCGAACGATCTCGATGACGCATGGCAGCTCGAAATCGAGGTCCATTTGAATTTGCAAACGCGTCCCGTCGGAAAAATCGTATGCTTCCGCCAACGTGAACCCGACGCCCATGATGCTAATATTGCTGATGGCAATATGGAGTGTTCTGCTGAGCGCATTGGTCGGTTTCCCATCACGCAGAACGGCATGAATCATGCCATTGCGTGTAATGTCCACCCTTGTCGTCTCGCGCTTCTCAACGAATTTCTTCTGATGCTCGGGCGGATGAATAATAATGATCGAGCCGTCGTCCTTCGCAACGACGGTTGAATGCAGCAAAAATATGCCTACAGGCGAATAAATCGTAATTTTTACCGCATCTCCGAGCTCGAACCATCGGAATTCGGCGATTTCGATTTCGATGACATCACCTTCGGTATAGGTTAATATCCCTGTCGATACGAAATCTTTCTTCTCAACGACGGTCCGGCTATCGACCAATATTTTAGCGGAAAATCCTTCTTTCGACTCCGTAAACATCGCCGACTTTCTAGAAAAAACGGGTACGCTCATATAGGCCTCCGAAATGATATAGTACTACGCCGATTCAGGCAAAACAAAAAGGCAATCTCCAAAAAAGAGACGCCTTCAATTACCCGCAAGAAAGTTCATGCGATTTCGGTAACCAGGCTGTCATTGTTTTTGCAAACATTAGACCCTATGGCTTTGCGTCCTTGCCTTTCGACAAGTTTGCCGTTATCGATTACATGTTGTATGTAGCTTGTATCTATTATAACGAGAGTCAGAGATGGAATCAAATGTTTTATATATTTAACTATTTGTAAAAATGAAATGTCGGTTCGATATGTAAAATCTACAGCGTTTTTACGATCGTGATGCTCACATGATTTCGCAAGTCAATCTCATAAGGCGAAGCCGGAGCGCTGCCGTCCGCTTCCTGGATGATCCGCACCTGCGGACGATGTGAAGCGACGGGGTCCGCGCCGGAGACAACCGCCGTTTGTCCCGTATTCAGCAGCACGGTCGATGCAATCGGGTATATGGATATATGTCGGCAGAATAGCCGGATCAGATTCAAGTCGAAGTCGGAATTGCCTGCGGCAAACAAATATTCGATGGCTTCGTTCGGATAAAATCGTTCCCGGTACGGCCTCGGCGAAGTCAACGCGTCGAATACGTCGGCAATGCCGACGATTTGCGCATATTCGTGGATCTCGTTCCCTTTTAATCCGCGCGGGTATCCCATGCCGTTAAACCGCTCGTGATGCTGCAGCGCGCAATGTGCGGACAACAGGGAAATATCGTATTGGTAACGCAGCAGGTTGAAACCATCCTCGGTATGATGCTGCATGCGCTTCTTCTCTTCTTCGTTCAGCGGGCCTTTGCGGTTAAGCAGCTCCTTCGGGAGCATCGTCATGCCGACGTCGAACAGCAAAGCTCCGACGCCAAGCTCCTCCAGCTGCGACCGGTTATACCCTTTCGCGATTCCGATAATTCCCGCCAGCACGGCGACGTTGACGGAATGCTGAAACAAATACCCGTCGGCCACTTGAATATTCGCCAAATTGACGAGCACGTCTTTGCGCGACGTCAAATCGTCCAGAATGGATTTGAAAACGCCGCGAAACGTCGATCCGATCTCCGGAACGACGATCCGTCCCTTCACCATTTTGTTGTCCAGCAATCCGGTCATCGTTTTGTGGACCGTCTCCATCGCTTTTTTGCGTGTTTCGTCGCGCAGCACGTCATCCGGCATAATGCCTTCCGTCCTGGCGTCTTCAATAAAGATGACATCAATTCCTAATCCTTTTAACCGGTCAATAAAGCGCTCGGTCAGTTCAACGCCGATGCCAAGCAATACGCTGCCGTTTTCCAAATAAATCGGCTTGGCAATCTTGTCTCCCGCCTTCGCTGTATTGACTTGAACTTTTCGCATAAGAAGATTGCCCCCCGATTCTTGATTCAACATTTTATCAAAAATGCGTCCGTTATTCGATAATTATTGTCACATCATGCGGATACTCCGCCCGGCCCATTCGGATTCGCCAGCGTCCTGCCGCGCGTCAGCCGTCTGCCTAATTGCATCGATGGTTTCTCGATCCATTCGTAGGCAAGCACGGAAACCGCGAACGACGCTGCGAAGGCAATAAGGAGAATGACTCCAACCGGCGCGTAACCTTCCAGCAAATGAAGTAAAGAGAGCAATACGATCATATGGAACAAATATAAGCTATATGAAATTTTGCCCAAGAAAACGAGCGGTTTGGATTGCAGCGCTCTCATGAAGGACGCCGTGGACAAAGCCGCCACGACGAACAAAGACGCGCCCGCTGCCGCGATCCAGTCCTGGAGCATATCGTTATGGAACAGTTTCAAGCCGTATGCCGTCCAGCTTAACGTGTACACCAACACGGCGAAAACGATCAAGAAGACATGGAAGGAACGGGCTTGTTTCCTCATCCAGTCCACGATGGAAACACGATGCTTCGCCAGCAGCGCCCCGCCGATAAAAAATGCGATAAAGTGCAGCGTCATCGGAAAATTCGTCATGTACGGCGGATTGAACAGTTTGTCGAGAAGCTGCGCAGACAGCGTGCACCCGATAGCCAGCAAAAGATTGGTTGCCCAATGCAACCGGACGACGACCAGCATAATAAGCGGAAATACGATGGAGATGCGCATTTCATGAACAAGAGACCAAAGAATAGGATCATATATCGTAGAGTTGAAATTCCACAGCATCGCCACGTGCTCGGCTATGTTCTGCCAATTGAACGAACCTGTCCATATTGACTTGATCCACATGCTTCCGCGCTCAAGTTCGTCGTGCGCCAAAGCGAGCCTTGCCGCAATAGCGACGGCGACAGCCGCAATATACGGAATATAGATACGGCATACGCGGCGGACAAGATACTTCGGATATTCGACCCCTTTATTATTCAGGAACGGCAGCGCAAGGACGAATCCACTCAGAATAAAGAAAAAAATGACGGCCTCGCCGCCCGCCCAGAACAGGTGAAGCGGAGTATATTTCAGCAGATTTACGACATTGTCATAGCCTTTAGGGTACGTATACGCCGTAAACTTGGGAAACACTTGCAAGAAATGTCCGAGCATAACAGATAAAGCGGCCAAGCCACGCAGTGAATCCAACTGCTCGAAGCGCTGTTGTTGCAGCATGTGAATTTCCCTTTCGATTCCAAGTATAGTTTTCTCTCTAATTCTCTCAAATTCTCTTTATTTCTCTATATATGCTTTGGATATATTTAGCTGAAAACGCCATTTTACTTTTCACTCACTCCAATTTTACTCGGAAAGCGGCTAATCGGCAAAACTTTTTTAACGCTTTTTTTATGGTAAAACGCCGCAGCTGCGAACAGTGCCATAAAGGGCATAAGCGGCACGGAGTAGCGCGAATGCGCCAAATAAATGAGATGCAGCATTGTCATGTAAGCTAGCAGCGTCACGATTATCATCGCTTCCCGGTTTCGCCAATTGCGAAAGATGCCGACGAAGCCGGCAATCGCGAGCACGTAATGAACGGCAATTGCAAACGCAAGCGGAATGCCGGGCAGCGGCATCCAATAAAATACATCGCCCCAGAACATCGCGAATTTGCCTACGGTGTACCAACTGGCGAACAAGAAAAACTGCTCGCGGAAGCCTTGCGCGATACGTTCCTTCGCACGCTCCGTGTCGAGTTCGTCGTTGTGCCGCAGGTCGTTCGTATGCCCTTTCCCCTGCTCGGCGATAAATTCGGCGGTCGGAAGCTGGTACGGAAAGCTGCCGAGCAGCAGCGGATTGCCGCTTGATTGCGTGAGCGGAATCCATTGACCGCCCGAAACGTCGTAGTTCCGTATCCACCATGGCAGCATGCATAGGATGACGACAAGGCCTGTCACAAGGCCGGTTCGCAGCAGCTTTGCCCAAGGCAGCTCGCGCTGCCAGAGCAGATAAAGGAACAATACGCCTGGCCATAGAGCGACCGTAGGCCGGATGTACACTGCAGCCGCCCACAAGAGTCCGAAGAGGGCGGCTTTGAACACCGTTGGCTTGTCTTTCAGCCGAATAGCGGCATCAACAAGCAGCAACGACAGCAGCGTGAATAGCGATTCGGTGAAAATAAAGTTGGATACGAGCCACAGTGGCGGGTAGCATGTGGCGGCGATCACGGCGGCTGCGGCTGTTTTGGCGGAGAACAATCGCTCGCCGATGCGGAAGAGCACCCATAGCGCGATGGTGATCATGATGGCCTGCGCGATACGGATCGCCTGCTCTACGCCGAAGCCCGTGCCGAACAGCTTCATCATGCCGGCGATAAACACGGGATACCCCGGCGTAATGAATAAGGTCGGCCGCGTCGGATTGTTATACGTAAAAGCGCTGGTTTCAAGCAAAATACGCGCCGATGCCAAGTAGCCGCGATCGTCGGAATTATAATTATATCGTTCGCCAAATGCGAATACGATCGCAATTTTGGCGATCAAAGCGACAAGCAAAACCGCCCATACGATACGGCGCAAGTTCTTGCCGTTCGAATGCGCGGAAGGGCCGCGGGAAGATGTCGGGGAGTGACTTCCTGTCAAATTCAATGGGATGTAGTCCTTTCCAATCGTTCATTCGTCCAAGCGATCATCGATTCGATCACCTCTTGCCGGAACGGCTCGTTGTGCAGCTCGTGATAACCGTCGTCCCATGCGCGGAATGTGCATAGCTCCTGCGGAGTCGTCTCGGCGAATTGCCTGCTTGCCTCGAAGGAGGTGATTCGGTCCGCCGTTCCGTGCATGAGCAGCAGCGGGATCGTCAGCCGATGGGCGTTCGCGAGCGACCACAAGCCGGCGGTATGGATCGAGGTGAAGAAGCGGACGGATATCGCGTCGTGCACGTACGGATCGCCGCGATATGCCGCGGCCGCTTCCTCGGCCGGACGGAACAAGTCGGCGGCGTTCAGTCCCGCCGCTTCGCTGTAGCTCGGCCAGAGGCGGTTCATGTAGCGCGCCAGCCGGACCTTCGCCGGTGGCGGCGCGAAGGCGAGCTTCAGCCACGGGCTCGTCGCGATCACGCCGGCGAGCGGCGGCTGCTTGCGCAGGGTGAAGCCAAGCACGACGTTGCCGCCCATGCTGTGGCCATACAAAAAGCGCGGCAGCCCGGGGTAACGCTGCTCGGCCAAGCTCAGCAGCAGGCCGACATCGTCCAGCAGCGCCTCGTACGACGGCGTATGCCCGCGTTTGCCGGCCGTGTGGCCGTGGCCGCGCTGATCGTGCGCCAGCACGGCGTAGCCTGCCGCGGCAAATGCCGCCGCGACATGGCCGAAGCGGCCGCTGTGCTCGCCCATGCCGTGCACGATGCAGACGACGCCGCGCCGCGGCATTTCGGTGACGGCACGCCACTCGCAGGCGAACAACCGCTGCCCGTCCGGGGCTAGCAGCTCCAGCTCCTCGCGATCGGACGTCATGTGAGCGCGCTTTCGATGGCGCCGGTTAGTTCGGGGTCGTCCGGCGCTACTTTGCTTGAGTATCGGGCGATCAGCTCGCCGCTGCGGGAAACAAGGAATTTCTCGAAATTCCAACGGACGTCCGCTTGCGGCTCCTCCTGGGAGGTGAGCCATTGATACAGCGGATGCATGCCGTCCCCGATCACATGGACCTTGGCCAATAGTTCAAACGTGACGTCGTAGTTAATTTGGCAAAACTGCTGAATCTCTTCGATCGTTCCCGGTTCCTGGGCGCCGAAATCATTCGAAGGAAATGCAAGAACGTGCAGCCCGCGCTCCCGATATCGGCGGTACAACGCCTCAAGTCCCGCGTATTGCGGAGTAAACCCGCACTGGGAAGCGACATTCACGATGAGCAGCACGTCGCCTTTGTAATCAGCCATCGATTTTACGCGGCCGTCTGCGCCCGTTACCGCAATATCATAGATCGAACTCATAAGGGTTCCTCCCGTTTGGCCATATTTGATTCTTATTATAGAGTATTCGGACCAAAACCGCTATTTCTGCCGTCTCCACAAGAAAAGCGCGACGACAAAATCCCCCGAACGCTTGGCGCCCGAGGGATTTTTCGCAACCTATTTAACCGATTTGCTTCGCTTTTTCTTTGGAACGCAGCTTGCATTCCAGCTTGTCCGCATACATCCGTTGATCCGCGGCTTCTAATAGACCTTCGAACGTAGCCGCCTGATCGGGATATGAAGCCGTGCCGATCGATACCGAGATGTCGCAAGGCTTGCCGGCCATCCGCTGCTTAAGCCTGCTCTCCAGGCGCCGGGAGAAATGCGAGATCACCTCGCCGTCCGCATACGGACAAATGACGACAAACTCGTCGCCTCCCCAGCGGACGATAATTTCACCCTTGTCCCCGCATTGTTGAAGCGCTTGCGCAACGCTTTGCAGAACGGCATCCCCTGTCAGATGCCCATACGTATCGTTTAGCGCTTTGAAATCATTGACGTCAACAATAAGTACCGACGCCTTCTTGCTCGATTTCGCGGCCCTCTTGAGCAGCCTCGGGAAGCAAGTTTGCGCAAATCGACGATTATATAAGCCGGTCAGTTCGTCCTGATAAGCATAGAATCTTGCGATGTCATACCGTTTTCCGGCCATCCAAGCGATTGCCGCCGCCATAAGGACTACTGGGACAACTACAACCAGCGTCGTTTGACTTCCTGCTGCGCCGAATGGCAGTATGATCGCAAGAAGGGCGAGGCTATTGATCAATACGAACATCAGCGCAATCCATCTACCCGTTTGTTTCATACTTGGCTCCTTTGACAATAAACCGGTCGGAATCCCTTCCCTATGATCGGTTTCCTTCCTGCAAAAAATTCAATAGAAAACGATGGAAGTATACGCGCTGATGAACGTTATTCGAAGACAATCGGTTTCACGATCATAAACACGAACAATAAAAATCCTAATGCCGAAGCAACGTACATCGTGTTGCTGTATTTTGTGAGCAGCCGCCGCTGCTCTTGAGGCAATACCATCGCGTTCGCATTGTCCGGGTTATGCACCCACGCTGCCAGCCTCTTGCCTAGCGGACTGCCGAATCCTACGACGATTTAGGGCCGACGCCAACGATAGCCGAGATGACATGAATAAAAATAACGGCTTTCAGCATCAAAGCATCCACTTCTCCTCTTCGACATTTGGATTTATGGTGTCGTTACTTGGATGTCATCATCTCGCAAGTTATGGAAAGTGTCGTCTTCAGCGTTTCTCCAGGCCCAACCATGGTCAGCTCCTGCTTGACGTTAAGCTCTTGCGTCTTCGCCATCCACGGCTCTACGCACACGAACGGCTTGCCCTGTACCGACCATAACACGACATACGGAAAATGCTCGTCATACGATAAGGTAATGCTCCGTCCGAGCTCGGGCAAATCGAAGGATATTTGCGGTTTCCGCGCGTCGAGCAGCGTGATGGACTCCACCGTCGTATCCAAATCGAGCTTGCCGGTAAACGGCTTCGTCTCCATATCGTTGTAATCGAGTATTTTCGTCGCATCGGAATGAAACGAAATGACTTTGCTTTCCGTCTTAAAATAGGGGTGGAAGCCGGGGTACATCGGCATCGGCTCGCCGGAATCGTTGCGGTATTGCTGGTGGATATGCAAGCCGCCATCCCGCAGTTCATACGTAAAAATCAGTTCGAACTGAAACGGATACGAAGCCAGCGTTTCTTCGGTGCTGCTCAGCGACAGCGTGATCGAAGCCGACTCCGCCGAACTTTCCGTGCCGACAACCGTCCAAGGCAGCACGCGCGCGACGCCGTGGTTTTTCATCGTATAGACGGTACCGTTCCACTCGTATTGTCCTCCCTGCAGCTGACCGCTGATCGGGAACAGGACCGGATTGCCGCCGCGGATATTCGCCTGCGGGTCATAAAACGTGCTTTTATCAAGATAAAACAGCTCTTGGCCGCCTACGCCATAACCGATTGCGATACCCCCGCGCTCGGGACATATTTCCAGCCAGGACGATCCGTCCGGCGACGACAATTTATAAATTTCGTAATGATCTTGATACATTTGAATCGTGTACATGTATATATCCTCCGTGGATGCTTAGGTGTATTTATGTGTTTGGGCAAAAGTCAGATCCAATAGTTCTATGATGCGTTCCATGCCGACGCGACAACGATCCGATTCCGGCCGTTTTCCTTCGCTTTATACAATGCCGCATCGGCGCCGGCCATCAGCGATCGCAAATACTCCTTCACGTCGGTAACTTCCATCGGCTCCCCTTCATAACTGACGAGTCCGAGGCTGATCGTGACGTTGATCGAACCTTTGGGCGAGGGCAGCTTGTGATTTTGCACGTTTTGCTTGATCCGCTCCGCCAGAACGGATGCGTTCTCCATATTCGTATGGGGCAGATAGATCGTAAACTCCTCTCCTCCGAATCGCGCGAGGATATCGGAGCGGCGGAGCGTCTGCCGTACGATGTCGGCCGTTTGCTTGATGACCTCGTCTCCGGTCAGATGGCCGTATGTATCGTTGATTCGTTTGAAATAGTCGATGTCGAACAGAATGATCGCGAACGGAATGCCGTAGCGGTGGTTCGTAATGATCTCGTGCTCCAGCTGCTGATGCAAGTAGCGCCGGTTGTAGCAGCCGGTCAAGCCGTCGGTAATCGCCATATATTCCAGCTTCTTGTTCACATGGCTCAATTCGTCGACCAATTCGCGCAGTTCCGTGACGTCGTTAAACGTTATGATGCGTCCAAGCAGCGATTTTCGGCCGTCGGTGATGGGAGCGATATGGATGGAAATGTGGCGCTTCGTTCGAATGTTCGTCATTTCGATACGATGATGATCCGTCGGATGGTCGGCATACCGTTTAAGAAAATCCGGTTCCGGTCCCTGCGCGGCGAATATCGCCAGAAATCGTCCTATATGGAACATTTGTCCCGTTTCGATGCCGAATTGCTTGACCGACACTTTGTTTACGTCAAGTACAATATCGTCCTGATCGATAACGACGACGCCGGTCGCCATATTGTCGAGCACGTCCCGACGCGCGAGCGTGACGATTTCGAAGACGTTGTATTTTTGCACCGCAATGATATAAAAAATATCCGAGAAAGCGATCCCAAGCGAGGTCAGCCCTTCGACGGCTGTCCTTCCATTATACACGACGACGTTCAAAACCGCATCGATCATCGTAAAGCCTAGCAATACGCTTAATCCGACCAAATAAAAAACATGCTGCTTGCGCGCGGCGGAACCCGCGGACGATCGCAGCGCATTCACCATCATGACGGCGGTTGCCAGCAAATAACCGTAGGAGATCGTTACAAAGACCCAGAACAGCGGGCCATATTCCCTATATCGGAAGCCGCCGTCGATCGGCGAAACGAACAGTTCGTAAGGATTGGTGAGAACAAGGACGATGGATGCGGCCAGCGGGATCGAGAACAGAAATACCATTCCGCGCCGCGGCGCCGTAAATTTATGTATGAAAAGCAGCGTAAACAAAAACCATCCGAAGCTGAGAAGCGATAGGCCCAAAAACGAAATTTTCGCATAAAACAGCTGCCATTCCGGATTGTCCGTCGTGCGGATCGCTACTTGGCTGATCGGCCACAGCATCATGCAAAAGTGAAAACCCAAATATATTTTGTGGAAAAACGTAATTTTATTCGCGGCAACCACATAGATGTGCATGAAGAAAAGTACGATAAACATGCTTAAATCGAGCCATGCGATATCCAATAGCGATCACCTCGCTTCCCATCGTCCCAATCTAGTACTTTCGGACGATGCACTTCGTCTCTTATTCTATCTTTAATCCCATGAATTCTCAATAACAATCGTAAAATATTTACAAGAAACATTTTTGAGGTATGAGCCCGACAAATATAATATACTAGAATAGTGTGCCAAATTTTTCTTTCCGAAAGGATGACGCGTTCATGAAATTTGCCGATTACGCTTATCAACGCCCGAACATGGCGGAAATGGAAACAAAGTTTAACGACAGTCTTTCCAGGTTCTCCAGCGCCGGCAGCAGCGCCGAGCAAAGCGAAGCGATGGGCGCCATCAACACATTGCGCGCCGAATTCGATACGATGGCCAGCATCGCTCACGTCCGGCATACGGTCAATACGACAGACGAATTTTATAAAGAAGAACAGGACTTTTACGACGAGCACTATCCGATTTACCAAGGCTGGATCACCAAGTATTATGAAGCGCTTATCGCCTCTCCATTCAAGAACGAGCTGGAGGCCGTATGGGGCAAGCAGTTGTTCGCCCTGGCGAACCTGGCCATCAAGACATTCTCCCCCGAAATCGTCGAAGATTTGCAGCAGGAGAATAAGCTTGCCAGCGAATATGTCAAATTGATCGCCTCCGCGAAAATTCCGTTCGAGGGCGAGGAACGCACGCTGTCGGAACTCGCTCCGTTCACGCAATCCGAGGACCGGAACATGCGGAAGCGCGCATCCGAGGCCCGCTACGGCTTCTTCGTCGACAACGAATCCAAGCTGGACGACATTTACGATCAACTGGTCAAGGTTCGCACGAAAATCGCCCATAAGCTCGGCTACGATAATTTCGTGCAGCTTGCCTATGACCGGATGAATCGAACCGATTACAATGCAGCCATGGTCGCGAACTTCCGCCGTCAGGTCAAGGAGCAGCTCGTGCCGATTTCGTCGAAGCTGTACGAAAGACAACGGAACCGCATCGGCGTCGACAAGCTGCAGTATTACGATCTCGGCTTTCATTTCGCGTCAGGCAACGCCAAGCCGCAAGGCGGTCCGGAATGGCAGCTGGAGCAGGCGAAGACGATGTACGACGAGCTGTCGCCGGAAACCGGCGCGTTCTTCAAGTTCATGACCGATAACGGGCTGCTCGACATCGAATCGAAAAAAGGCAAAGCCGGCGGCGGTTATTGCACCAGCTTTACGAAATACGAGGCTCCGTTTATTTTCGCCAACTTCAACGGAACCGCCCACGATGTCACCGTGCTGACGCACGAGGCGGGACACGCGCTGCAGGTTTACTCCAGCATTCATTTCGAGGTGCCGGAATACCATTGGCCGACATACGAAGCCTGCGAAATCCATTCGATGAGCATGGAGTTCTTCACTTGGCCGTGGATGAACCTATTCTTTAAGGAAGATACCGACAAATTTAAGTTTTATCACTTGTCATCTTCGCTGCAGTTCATTCCTTACGGCGTGACGGTCGACGAATTCCAGCATTATGTTTACGAAAATCCGGGAGCGTCCCCGGCGGAACGCAAAGCGGCTTGGCGCGCGATCGAGCGCAAATATTTGCCGCACCGCAACTATGAGGAGAACGACTTCCTGGAGCGCGGCGGCTTCTGGCTGCAGCAAGGCCATATTTTCTCGTCGCCGTTCTATTATATCGACTATACGCTCGCGCAGCTGTGCGCGTTTCAATTTTGGAAAAGAATCGAAGAAAACAAAGAAGAAGCTTGGGCGGATTATATGGCCTTATGCCGCGCGGGCGGCTCGAAGCCGTTCACGGAACTCGTCGCTGGGGCGAATTTGACTTCTCCGTTCGCGGACGGTTGCGTCGCTTCGGTCGTCGGCCATATCGAATCGTACTTGTCCGATGTGGACGATACGAAGCTGTAGAGTACGAAGAGTAAGTGAGTACGAGGTCGGAGCGATCGATTCACGAACGTATGACGATCGAAAAGGAGGATATCCCAGGCGGGACATCCTCCTTTTTCTTTCGTATTGCCACCTAGTTTGTTACTAGTTTCTTCGCGAACATGCCCCGTGAGATCAAGTAGAAGAGCCACTGAAGCACCAGAAATATCGCCATGACGATCGCGCCGTACTCCAAAACGTTATCATCTTGGATGTTGCCAAGCGCAATCATTGCAAAAGTGGCATGCACTATACCAACGGCAAAAGGGGCGAAATAGATAACGCGCATTTGGGTGAACAGCACCTTGCGCAGCTCCAAATTGGAAACGCCGATCCGGCTCAAAGAACGATACAGTTCTTTGTCTTCCTGCATTTCGGTGAATAGCTTGAAGTAAATGACGCTGCACGAAGCGATAAAGAACAGGACGACGACGAATATTCCGATAAAGCTCGTGAGCGAGCCCAATTGCTTCGCATCCAAATAAAAATCGATACGGTTTTGGTAGTTCGACCGCTGATCCTTCGGCACCATGCCGTTAATGTCTTGTACCGTTTGAATCGCCGAGGTCCAGTCTTTCAACTCATAGCTGTACACCGCGATTTTCTTATTGTCCGGAATTTTCTTGGCCAGCCGGTCATAGTCGTCATTCGGCAGGACGATAACGTCTTCCGCATAGCTGATCCGGGGAACGACGGCTCCATTCGATTGGCCTTCCATCACAAGCTCGATTTGCTCGTTTCCTACTTTAACCGGCAGACGGTCTCCCGGATATACAAGCTTATAGTTTCCTGCATATGGGAAAACATAATGACCTTGGCCCGGTTGAAGCTGCAATTGGCTGGTCACCCCCATTGCCTTCAGTTGAACCTCATACTCCCGCAGCGGAAGCAGCATCGCTTTTCGGTCGTTTTGCGAATATTTTTCCATATGGAAAGCGGCCGGAATGCCGACAAGCTTCGTTTCGTAAACGATATCGGCGCCGTCCTGCTGCAGCTTCGCTTTTACCTTGGCCGGATCGAGAACGTTGTGACTATTTAGTCCTGTTTCGACGAAACCGAACGTCTGCGGAAAATTCCGCACAATTTGGCTGATCGCTTCATTGTAGAATACAAACAGCGTACCGGACGCCGTGAGCACGACCGCGCTCATGATCGATACCATAAACAGCAATCTGGCGTTGTCCTTCAGCTTGAACACAAGCGACGAAATCGTCAGCAGCTTGACGTTCTGGTAATAAACGGATTTTTTCCGTTGGAGCCAGCGAAGCAGGGCAATACTGGCTTGGGTGTACAAAAAGTAGGTGCCGACGATAACAAGAAACAGAATCGGCAAGCTGAACAAGATAATGTTGGTGTCATCGGACACATATGCCAGCCCGTAAGCCCCGCCCAGACAAATAACGGCGAACGCGACCAGCCACTTGGAAAACGCGGGCAGCGTTTTTGGTTTTTTCGCCGCTTTCAGCAGCTCGATAATGCTTGTGCGTCCGACGCTGAACAACATCAGGACGCTGATCGCCTCGAACACGATGAAGAAGCTTGCGGCCGTCACGATGACGGCTTTCGGGACCAGCTGGAATGGAATCGGATTGTTCACACCAAGCAGCTCGGACATCGCCATGAAGAACAGCTTCGAGAACAACGCGCCGAAGCCGATGCCTGCAGCGATCGCCAAAACGCCGATGATCGTATTTTCGTAAATGACGAGCCGGTTCAATTGGCCGCGCGTCATGCCGAACATCGTCAGCAAACCGAACTCCTTTTTGCGCGACTTGAGAAAGGCCGAATACGAATACAGCACGAAGAAGAATGAGAACACGATGATGATGTATTCGCAAGCGACGAGCCCTTGGCGCGTTTTAGCCGCCGCGACGATCGTGCCGTTCACGACGCCCGGGTGGTAGATGAATTGGGCGAACATGAAGAAAATCAACACGGAAAAAACGCTGCTCAGAAAAAAAGCGATATATTGATGCCAATTGCCGCGGACGTTGCTAAGCGCGAGGTGCCGAAATTTCATCGAAGCTTCCTCCTAACACGCTTAGCGAATCGAGAATTTGCTGGAAGAAGGCTTGGCGGTTCGAGCCGCTGCGAATTTCCGAGTGCAGCTTGCCGTCCTTGATGAACAAGATGCGCTTGCAGAAGCTGGCCGCAAACGGATCGTGCGTCACCATCAGCAGCGTCGCCTTGCGCCGTTCATTCAAATCCTTGAGCGAATTCATCACGTCGTTCGCCGCCTTGGAGTCCAGGTTGCCGGTCAGCTCGTCCGCCAGCAAAATCGCCGGCTGATGAATCATCGCTCTAGCAATTGCCGTGCGCTGCTGCTGTCCGCCCGATAGCTCGTACGTCCGCTTGTCCAAAATATGCGAAATGCCAAGCAGCTCGGCAATACCTTTCAGCCTGACTTCAATTTCAGTCACGGGTGCATTGTCCAGTACGAGCGGCATGATGATATTTTCCCTGACCGACAACGTCTCGAGCAGATTGAAGTCTTGGAATACGAACCCCAGCTGGCGGCGGCGGAACAGCGCCAGTGCCGTATTTTTGAGCGTGGCCGGATTGATGCCGTTAATTTCGATATGTCCTGAGGTTGGGGAATCGATCGTCGCGAGCAGGTTCAGCAATGTCGTTTTGCCGCTGCCCGAAGGCCCCATCACCCCGACGAACTCTCCCTCTTGAATGTCCAAGTCAAACTGCTCCAGCGCCGTGTACGTCACGCCGCCTTTGGCCGATCCGTATACCTTCGATAATGATCTTGCTGTCAATACGTTCATGCTCGAATCCTCCAATGCGTCTTTCTTTCATACTCTAATCATATGAAAAGGACCGCATCGGTCCCATCGATTCGCCTTACAACAGAAGGCGCTAACCTTACAATTTTATCACGTTCGTGATCGCCTTGGATTTGAACGTCACCCGGACTGTCGTTCCGACGCCGGCCTGCGACGAAATGGAGATCGTATGCCCCAGCTTCCCGCATATTTGCTTGGCCAAGTATAAGCCCATTCCGGTTGATTCCTTGCTGATGCGTCCATTGTCTCCCGTAAAAAACGGCTCGAATACTCTTGGCAAATCGTGCTGGGGGATACCGATGCCGTTATCCTGGACGCTGACCCGGCGTTCGTCGCCATCGCTCTCCATAAGGATCGTCAATTGCTTGCTCGGCTTGTCGGTGAGCTTCGTATATTTCATCGCATTGGTGATCAGCTGATTGAACAAAAACGCAATCCATTTCTCGTCGCTTTCCACGACAAACGTTTCGGTATCGCACACGATTCTCGGAAAAATGCCTGTGCGAATCCACAGCTTCTTATGCTCATTGATCATCCCGCGAAGTAGACTCACCAGATCCACTTGCTTCGCGCTCATGTCCAGCTCGAACCTGCCCAGCCGTACCGTGCTCAGCATCATGTCGAGCCCCTGGGCGAGACGTTCGTTCTCTTCCTGTATGCTATCGAGAAGCGCCCGGTCCGGGGCATTGTCTCCTCCGCCCTGCTGAACGAGCAGGCTGATGACCGATACCGGCGTTTTCATCTGATGTGCCCATTGATTGGCAAAATGCCACTGCTGCTGCTGCTGCTCCCGGTAACGGTTCAATTCGTCCGTGTACTGCTTGTACTGGTTGTGCAGCAGCTCCTGTACGACCTGCTGCTCGCGCGTGACGGCGGATTGGATATTGTGCACCTCTTCCAGCCTCGGCTTCTCCCCGCGCGCAGAGTCGGCGGCCCGTGATAGCTGGCGCAAGTACGCTCGCTGCCGCACATATTCGATCAGCAAATATAGACATGCCGCCGCTACGCTCAAGACGAACATGTACAGCATGTCCCCTGTCGGAAGGTTGAGCCGAAGCGACAAGACGCTCAAATAAACGACAGCCAGGACAAGCAAGGTGCCTACAACGAACAGAACAAGCGATACGAGCCGGTCGGACACAAAATCGCGGAAGCGCACGCTATGTCCTCCTTTCGCCCATGTTCAGCCGGTAGCCTTGCCCTCGCACCGTTTCGATCGCACCCGGCAAGCCGAGCTCTTCCAGCTTCTTGCGCACCCGGGTGACGTTCACCGTCAGCGTGTTGTCATCGACAAAATGCGTGTCGTCCCACAACGCCTCAAGCAACTGCTCGCGCGATATGACCTGCCCTGCTCGCTGCGCCAGGCAATCGAACAAAATGAACTCGTTTTTGCTAAGCGGCTTGCGGGTTCCTTGCCATTCCAGCATCATTTTGCTGCGGTCGAGGAATAAACCGGACAGCTCGTACATGTCGCTGTCGGCAGCCTGTCCCGACGAATACTCGCCGTAAGCGCGGCGCAAGGCGCCTTTGACTTTGGCCATGACGACGTCAAGGCTGTACGGCTTCGTCAAATAATCGTCGCCGCCGTTTTCGATCGCCATCACCTGATCCATATCGCCGGAGCGGGCCGAAAGGAATAGGATCGGCACGTTGGAGACGGCGCGGAACTGCCTGCACCAATAATAGCCGTCGAAGTAAGGCAAATTGATGTCAAGCAGCACGAGATGAGGCTCTTTGTGCACGAACTCGCTTTTTAAATCGCGGAAATTGGTTGCGATCGTCGCCTCGTAGCCGTATTTCTCCAAATACGCTGATAAAATACCTGCAATCTTCTCGTCATCTTCAACAATCCAAATCCGGTAAAATGCCATTGCGAATACTCCTTAATTCAACGGTCCTAAATGATCCGGGCCCAGCAGCGGCGCCAGCCGATCTTCCAAAGCTCTCTCCAAGTACGGTGAAATATGCAGCGATCGCTTGAACTCCAAATAAGCCTCGGCGATCTTGTGAAGCTCCTGCTCCGTCCGCCTCGATTTCGCCGGCGGTTTGACGGCGCGGATCAGCAAGTTTTTGGGCGTATGCTCCATATCGATAAATTCGAGGATTTGCGTTTTGTAGCCGACCAGGTCGAGCAGCTTCGTTCTGGCCGCATCGGTCGCAAGGGCGGCAAACCGCTCCTTGATAATGCCGTGATCGAGCATCGGAGCTAGCGCGCTGCTCGAAATTTGCCGGAACAGTTCATGCTGGCAGCACGGCACGGACAAAATAACGTCGGCCCCCCATCGAACCGCCTTCTCCAGCGCCGCATCGGTTGCCGTGTCGCAAGCATGGAGCGTTACGACCATGTCGACGCGGTCCAGCCCGTTATACTGCGCGATGTCGCCCATCAGGAAGCGGAGGCTGTCGCCACAGCCGAACTTGTCCGCAAGCCCGCTGCAATGGCGGATGACGTCCTCCTTCAGGTCCAGGCCGATGATACGCACATCAAGGCCTTGAATTCGCTGCAAATAATCGTGCATCGCAAACGTCAAATACGATTTGCCGCAGCCGAAATCAACGATGTGCAGCGTCCGTTCCTTGTTCAGGTACGGCACGACGTCGGCGATCATCTCGAGGAAGCGGTTGATTTGCCTGAATTTGTCGTATTTTTGGGCGAGCACCTTGCCTTCGGCGTTCATGATGCCGAGCTCGACGAGAAACGGCACGGGGGTTCCTTCCTCAAGCACGTATTGTTTCTTGCGGTTGTGCGACAGATCGACCGAAGTTTTTGTCGCTTGCTTGCGCATAATGGTCGCTTGCTGTTTTTTGTTAAGCAAAATTTGATAATCCGCATCCTTCGTGCGCACGAGTCCTTGCTTGAACTGCCCGCCGAGCAGCTCCTCCAGCTTGGACGCCGCTTCATTCGGCAATACATTGTCATGTTGCACCTTGTTCGCGTAATGGTAGCAGAATTGATAATGCAGCCCGCCCTTGACTTTGACCGGCTGCACCGTCACTTTCGTATAAGCCCCCGCTTCCTTCTTGCGGGGATTGCTTAGCGTCACTTGCGTTATATGTTGTGCTGCCGTCAGCTCGGCAAGCAGCTGTTTCACCTTGTCCATTTCCCAAATCTCCGTTCGGCATGTAGTCGTTCCATAACAACACTTTAACAGAGATTGCGGAATAAACTCAACCTTGCGAACCGGTCATGCTATATACTAAAGGTATCGCAAGTCGCGGACAAACCGTTGGCCAAAAATCTGTGAATAATAGCTTACTATGGGTACGCTAAATATGGACGACTTGGTAAAGCGCGATATTAATCGGGAGGAGTGCAAGAACGATGACCCACAAGCCTAGCAACAATTCCCCCTATATTCGGGAACTGACGATGGCGGATGTCGTCCCCATGCTGGAGATGCGAACGCGCAACCGTGAGTTTCTGCAGCCCTTCGAACCAATCCGTCCGGACAGCTTCTTCACGCTGCAAGGACAGCGGCTTGCTATCGCAAAAGGGATCGCGGACGGGGAACTGGATGCAGCGTATATCTTCGGCATCTTCCTGCTCGAACCGGACAAAACCGACGAACGGTTGATCGGCAGGATCGCGCTGACGAACGTCGTGCGGGGACCGGCCCAATCGGCAGACATCGGGTACTTCATCGACGCCAGGTGGCAAGGACGAGGGTATATGACGGCTGCGGTGAAGCAAGTCGTTTCATATGCCTTCCGGGAGGCTGGATTGCACCGGGTGCAAGCCGGCATCATGCCTCGCAACGCCGCATCGATCCGAGTGGCGGAAAAAGCCGGTTTCCGCTTAGAGGGGCTGGCCAAATCCTATATTCATATTAATGGAGTCTGGGAGGATCACCTGATCTACGCGATAACGGCGGAGGAATGGCATGAGCAATAACGAAGCGAACTTCTTATTGGCGCCTTTATCGGGATACCTCATTGAACATGCCGCATCGAAAATGCCAACAATAAAAAAAACGGCCGCATCGGCCGTTTTTCTGTAACTTCGTTGCTTGATAAGGGCTCACATCAAATATCGTAGAAATACGTAAATCGAGGCGATGCCAATGGAAATGAGCATTAGCGGGAAACCGATGCGGAAAAATGTAAAAAACGAGATCGGATGCCCCTCTCTTGCGGACATGCCCGCTGCGATCAAGTTCGCGCTCGCCCCGATTAACGTGCCGTTGCCGCCGAGACACGCCCCCAACGCCAGGCTCCACCACAGCGGTTCGGCATTGCTGATTCCAGTCGCGGACATTTCTTGAATCATCGGAATCATCGTAGCGACGAACGGAATATTGTCGAGGAAAGCGGAGGCGATCGCGCTGATCCATAGGATCAGAAGCGAAGCCTCCGTCACGTTGCCGCCCGTCAGTTCCATCGCCTTCTCAGCCAACGAGGAAATGACTCCGGTTTCGATCAGTCCGGATACAAGCACGAACAATCCGACGAAGAAAAAAATCGTCGTCCATTCTACCTTCTCCAACGTTTTTTCCATCATATGCTCACCCGTCAGCAACAGCAGCAAGAAAGCGCCGGCAAGGGCAATCGTCGCCGATTCGATATGGACGGCCTGGTGAAGGAAAAACCCGACGATCGTTAACCCAAGAACGGCGAGGCTTTTTTTGAGCAGCGGAATATTCGTGAGCAGCTGTTTGGCGTCAACCGCCATCAGCTCTTGCTTCAATCGGTCTTCGGTGACCAATTGCTTGCGGCAAATAAACGCCAACAACGGAATGCTCACCAGGAAAATAACGAATGAGATCAACGCCAAGTTATTGATAAACGACATAAAACCTAGCTCGGGTACGGCACTGCCGATCATGATGTTCGGCGGGTCGCCGATCAGCGTCGCCGTGCCTCCGATGTTGGAAGAGATAATTTCGGCGATTAGAAACGGGATCGGCGACAGCTTCAGCTTCCGCGTAATGCTGAACGTAACCGGCACCATGAGCAGCACTGTCGTTACATTGTCGAGAAAAGCCGATCCGACCGCCGTCAGCGTGCATAATGCGATCAGAATGCGGATCGGCCTTGCCTGTACCTTCTGCGACGCCCAAATGCCCAAATACGCGAATAGCCCCGTTTCGGCCGTGATGCCTACGATAATCATCATGCCGACCAGCAAGCCGATCGTATTAAAATCGATATGGTGCAGCGCCGTCTCCTGGCTGACGATGCCAAGCGCAACGACCAGAACCGCTCCGACCATCGCGACGATCGTTCGATGAATTTTTTCCGAGACAATGATGCCATAGCTGACAAGAAAAATAATGATGGCCCACAAAGCTTGATTGTTCATGAGTGACCTCCTCTGCCGCGAGAAGCGCCGTCCGCACAGACTCACGTAGAGGCTTATTATTCCCCATTATCCATAAAAAAGACAAAAAGGAGCCTGTGCTGACAGGCTCCTCCGACGTTTCATATGTTGTTTCGCCTATTATATAACAGAATCATAGCGGTTGTAAACCGTCATTCAAGGAGTTTCCTTTCGACATGGTTACCGCTTGGCCCGACATCAGCACCGATCGCCCGCCAACTTCAGCTTCAATTCTCCGCCGCCTTCGCCTCTTGTTGCATCGAACGGAGCTGTTCAAGCCCCGCTTCGACTTCCTCGCGCGGCAGTTCTCCTGCGGCGAGCTCCGCGTCTGTTTTCTCCAATAGCCGGTTATAGAATCGGACGCCTCTTTCGATTAACTCGTCATCCTCCGTCTCAAGCAGCTCGAATAACGTATCCTCCGCGCGGGCGTAATGGCCTGACGATTCGAAGTAATTCCACAGCTGGAGCTTCGTCGATGAAGGCAGTTCATAGGATTGCAACTGAACGAGAAGCTTCGCGATCGCTTCGTGCTGGTTGATATATTGCGTATCGGCTCCGTACAAATCCGCATACAGATATAATCCGAGCGTTTTGAGACGCTTGCGGTATATTTCCGGGGAAGGCTCATGCGCTTCCCCTATCCGTTCCTCCGCTTCGCCTTCGAGCAAATCCGCTTCCTCCTGAAGCAGGACCGCTACGATCTTGATCTTCTCGGTCTCCGGCACGCCGTTAGTCGACAGAAGCCGGATTAGATCCTGCTCGGACAAAGAATTGACCAGCTTGGAGTTCAAACGGAACAACCGGCTGAACAACTCGTCGATCGTCTGCCCCGCTTCCTCCCGTTTACGTTCCCGCTTCAGTCCCATCAGCTGTCCCATTGCTTCCGTCATCTGCTCGATCATCCGAACGAGATAGTCTCTGCGATACATGCTTCACCTCCGGTTTCGTACAAATAGGCTTGGTTCGTTTCGAATCAATTCCAACGAACATTTTTAAGAAAGTTCAGCATAACGCCGGCAAGCGCCTCCGGCGATTCCATCATGCTCATATGACCAACCTGCGCGAGCTTGGATTGGGTGACGTTCGGCTTGTTTACCGAGAAGGTTTTGTCCGCCGGGATAACCCCGTCCTTCTCCCCGGCAACGAGCAGCACTGGCTTATCCGCTGCGGACAGCACGGCATTTCGATCCGGACGTTCGCGCATGCCAAGCGCGGCGCCGATCGCTCCGTCAGGCGCAGTTTCATAGCCGATTTGTATCGCTTGACCGACCTTGTCCGCCATCGATTGCACATGCTCCGGCGCAAACAGCTTCGGAACGAGTCCATCCACGAATGCAGCAACGCCTTTATCCCGAATCGTTTCCACCGCCTTCAACCGGTTGGCCTTGCCCTCCTCGCTGTCCGGATATGCCATCGAATGAACGAGGGCGAATCCGCTCAGCAGCTCCGGGTGCTTCTCCTCGATCGCGAGCGCGACATAACCGCCCAAGGAGTGGCCGAACACGACGACACGCTTGATTCCGAGATATTTCAGCAACTGGACTGCATCGTCGGCGAGCATGTCCATCGTATATGTACCTTGCGTGGCGGCCGATTGGCCGTGTCCGCGCTGATCCGGAGCGACGACCCGGTAATATTGCGCCAGCATCGGTACGACCTCATCCCAATAGGCGGAGCTTCCGCAATATCCGTGGAGCAGCACAATTGCTTCTCCCTCTCCTTGATCGATGTAAGCCATCTCCAGCCCGTGCGGCAAAACGACTTTATGTTTTTGCATGTGATTCACCTTTCTTTCCTCGATGATGGTACGCTATTATCATTCTCTTTGATATAAAAAAATAATGACATATCTCTATGTCACTCGCAACTTTTTCCTGTATGCGGTTGTGTTGCTCAAGGTGCGGGGGTTCAAGGCTGAACTTCAGGCAATTGCGTCAAAAACCGGATTTTTCTCGTCTGGTTATGATTAAATTCGCTGATCGGATCGTTCACGATATGCGGATTGTCCACTTGACGCGCGTCGTCCCAGAAACATTCGACACCCTGGCCTTGAGCCGTGCCGCCAAACATTTTGCAGCCGAAACAATAATTCGTGAACTGCGATTCGTCCAACTGAACGACTTTGTTCCGCAAACAGCAGTAGACGTTTCCGTTGGCATCGGCATAATTGATATGGTTGACGTTGGGCATGACGATTCATCTCCTTGTATAACGTATGTTGGGGCAGAGGGATTGGTTCATTGTATAGGGAATACGTTGATTATAGGGGATGACTATTAAAAAATCGGTCGTAATTTGTAAATTACAAATAATTAATTTTTTACAAAAAACGATACGGGTCGCGGCCGATCGGCCAAGAAGCCTTTGTGAGTTACCCGAAAAAGGAGTAAAATGTTCAACTGTAAGATGAACAAATGCCCCATTAAGTTAGTGGCAGATCGTTACGATGAACTTAACAGACATTATTCCTACTAAAGGTGGTTGCTATGGAAGCTCATTTTTGTTTGACCTGCGGCGCTCCGCTTGAGGTTCGCGATATCGACGGGACGTCGAGAAAAGCATGCACGAAATGCAGTTTCGTAAATTGGGGAAACTACAGCGTAGGCGTTGGGGCGCTGATCATGAAGGATGGCAAAATATTGCTCGTTCGCCGGGCCCAAGAGCCGGGCAAAGGAAATTGGACCAATCCGGGCGGATATATCGAGCAGCACGAGCTCATCCATGAGACGATTCGCCGGGAAGTGCTCGAGGAGACGGGGATCGAAGCCGTCGTCACAAGCGTAGTGGCGCTGCGGGACTTGCCGAGAGCGATCCATAACATTTATATCGCCTTTGCGATGGACTATGTTGCGGGAGAGCCGATGGCGGACGGCGTCGAAGTGGATGCGGCGGGATTTTACAGCCTGGAGGAAATGGAGACGATGAAGGTCGCTCCCTTCACGCGTTGGCTCATCGACGTCGCAATCAAAGCCTCATCGACCGGACTCAAGGTCGACGAGCGACCGATCGTTCCGCTTGATGGGCACGGGCTGTTCCGCGTGGAATAATAAGACCTTTTATATAGGCTTCTCGCATTGGAGTTAATGGCGCCATTGGGGAATGACACCCATTAGGTCGCAGCTTTGGAAAACCGCCACGGAGGTGTATGGATACGGATGGATTATCGGACGACGGATACATGGGACGAAGCGTTGTGGCGTCAAGCGGAGAAAGTTTACGTTCAAGCATTCCCGGAGCATGGACGCAAAGGACGGAGCCTGATCCGACGGATGTTCGAAAGACGGTTATGCGTGCTGCACACGTTAACCGACCGTTCGGAGGTCGTCTCCATGGCGCTCTCGGGAGTCAGCCGGCAAGGTCATGCGGTCATCATCGATTACCTTGCGGTACGCAGCGATGTCCGCAATCGGGGCGTCGGCCTGTTGTTCATGGAACATATACGGCGATGGGCAGAAGCCTCGGACTGGTGCAGGGGGATCATTATCGAAGTGGAATCCGAACCGTCGCCGGAAAACGCCGCCCGAATCCGCTTCTGGGAAAGGTGCGGCTTCCGTATCACCGATTACGTGGAGCACTATATCTGGGTTCCCGAGCCTTACCGGGCGATGTACATGAGTTTCAAAGGGAATTCGCCTTTGCCGGACGACGGTGAAACGCTATTCCGTTACATCAAGGAATTTCACAAGGAAGCCTATCGTGGCGGCAAAGCTTGATCGGCTTCCTCCTTCAGATCGTATGCGTACCGTATGGCGTTAACGATCTCGCTCACCATCCCCATGACACGGTGGAGCGAGGTTGACTGCAGCGTCGCGTAGGGCTTCGGGCTATCGGCCCCCACTACCGCCGCGATGCTGTAATCGCCGACCGGCGGCAATCCGGCGCGGACCGACTGTCCCGGTACGAGCGGTCCGGCCGCCGTCAAGTAGCAGCCGACGGACAACGGCTGGCCGAGGCAAGCGTCGATGGCGACGACAACTTTGCCTTCGGGAATGGATAGCAGCCGTTCCCGAAGGTTGGTTGCGTCGCAGGGCGACTCCAGCGTGCCGACAACGTCGCAGCCGAGCTTCGAAAGCGCGCTGCCGACGAGCGGACCAAGCGCGTCCCCGGTGGAACGGTCCGTCCCGATGCACAGGAAGACGATCTCCGTCGCATTCCCCTGCTGTCTCCGCATGCCGGCGAAAAAACCCGTCAATTGCTCGCCGGTCAGCTTGACGCGCGGGGCCCCGTTTATGTTATCCTTGGCGACTGCCGACGCGGCCGAGGATGCCGGCTTTCCTTTCATCTTGTTCATTTTCCACGCATAGGTTTGTTTCATCAATCGCGAACTCACCGAGCCCCTCCTATCTTGCAGCAACTTCTATCTATTGCAGCCAATAATATAACGGTATCGCGGCAAGCGACGTGACAAGCCCCGCGATGCTCATGGCGAACCCGCTTACGCCGCCCTGCAGCTCGGACTCGCGCAGTACCCGTGCCGTTCCGATGCCGTGTGCGCTTGTCCCTATGGCGACGCCGATCGGGATATCGCCGCGCACGCCGGCGAGGCGCAGCAGCTCGGGGCCGACCATGCTGCCGAGCAGGCCGGTCAATACCGCCATGACGCCGCCAAGCTCCGGGATGCCGCCGAGCTGACGCGCGATTTCGATGGCGATCGGCGACGTCGACGATTTCGGCAGCATGGCCAGCAGCAGCTCGCGCGAGCCGCCCAGCAGCGTCACGAACAACGCGGCGCTGGCAATCCCGCTGACCGAGCCGACCGTAACGCCGGCCGCGATGGCGGGCAGCTGCGATTTCATCTGCTGCGCCTGCTTGTACAGCGGCACGCCAAGCGCGACCGTCGCCGGGCCGAGGAAAAACGTGATGATGCCGCCGCCGACCTGGTAATCCGCATAAGGAATGCCTGTCAGCAGCAGAAGGGCGATAATGCTGCCCGTCGTCAGAAATAACGGATGCAGCGCCCGATATTTGGCATGGATGCGCTGAGAGAGGGCATAGGCGATCACCGTTACGGCAACGCCGAATGAAGGATTCGCCGTCAGCTCATGAAACGTCAATCGGAGCACCTGCCTTCGATTCCGGCGTACGGCCCTTCTTCCCTTTTTGCCCCGGCGATCCCAGGCCTGCCGCTAATTTGGTCACCCATCCGGTCACGAGCAGCACAACAATCGTACCTCCGATCAAGCTGACGACAGCGGCCAGCCACTCCCGGCCAAGCAGCGGAAAGAAAGCGATCGTGCCAACGATGAGCGGGGCAAAAAACAGCATCATATGTCTCAGCAGAAACTGTGCCGATTGCTCTACCCATTCCAGCTTGACGATTTTTAGAAACAAAGCCGCCGTAAATAAAACAAGCCCGATGACGTTCGGCGGCAGCGGGATGGGCACCGCCGCTTTCACCGCGTAACCGAGCAAATGAAACGCCAGCAGTATGGCGAATCCTACCATAAGGCCGTTCAAGCTCCCTTCGCCACATACGGTGCGGTCAACTGCGCACCCGTACTTTTCATAGACTTATTGTGGCCTCTAATGCCGAAAGCGTCAACCGTCAGTTTGCTGCTTGTCTGCTCCGGACATTGGGAGAAGGAAAATAACGGTTAAACAGAGAATTGCTTAATCATAAAAAAAGGGAGCTTGATCAACAATGCCGATTCAAATCGTACCGTTGTCTGTTCACAATTTTACGGAAGTTGTACGAGAACACAGCGATGAAATGCCTAGCATCGACACATTGAAGTTTCAAAATCACAAATGCACCGAGGAAACTGTGATGCACCGGGTTGCAGCGGTAACGGAAGCAGGGCGAATGGTTGGATTTGGGCTGGCCGTTACCGGGCCGTGGGATCCGATTCTGAAACCCGGCCACTTCGATATTAATATTCAAGTCGATCAAGGGTGGAAAAATAAAGGAATTGGGGGCTTAATCTTTGCAGAGGTTGAACGGTTTGCAAGAAACCATGGCGCAATCGCTCTTCAGAGTTCCGTAAGCGATTCGAAGCCTTCGGATCTAGCTTGGGCGGAACGTCGCGGTTTTGCCGCAACACAGCATCTTTTCGGATCGACGCTGGACCTGACATCGTTCGACCCCGGACCATTCGCCGAGTCGATATCGGCCGCAGAGGCATCCGGATTCCGGTTTACGTCCGTTGCCGAATACACGCAGGAAGTCCATTGGTTCGAACGGTTTGTCGATTTTTATTGGCTGATTACGAAAGACGTGCCGGGATTTTCCGATGTACCTCTTCCTTCGTTCGAATTTATGAAAAAAACGTTCGGACCTATGGACCCCGCAAGTATGTTTTTGATTTCCCACGGCGACCGATGGGCAGCGATGTCATTTATATTAAAACACTCGGATCATGTCTATTATAACAACCTCACAGGTGTTCACCCGGAATATCGAGGAAGAGGACTTGCAACCGCCATCAAGGCAAAAAGCATCGAGTATTTGAAAAGTTCAGGCGGAACAACTCTTGGCACACACAACGATTCGAAAAACGAGCGAATGCTTGCCGTGAATCAAAAGCTGGGTTTTCAACCGGTACCGGGTTTCTTCAAGCTGATTCGGCAACTAACGTAATCTGTACCGCTCATTTCCCGAGCCGTTTGCATTCCTCGAAGGGCACCGAAACGATAACATTCGCGCCTTCCGCAAGCCACTGGCGGCCTTCGTTGATAACGTCCACCGTCAGCTTGACGCCGCTGTCCCCGGCAGCGATCGTGTAGCGCAAAATATTGCCGAGCACGCTCATCTCGCGGACGATAGCCGGTACGGCAAACGACGCCAAGCTGTCCTTATCGGCCCGAGCGTCATCCGACGGATGCAGACGCACCGCCTCCGGACGCAGCGCGTACGCGTCGGCGGTTCCTTTCAGGAATACCCCCGCACCGCCGGACAGTTCGGCAAGCTGCGCGCCGGTGAGCACATTGTAATTGCCGATAAACCGGGCGACAAACTCCGTGCGCGGATTCGTATAAATTTCCTCAGGCGTCCCCGTCTGCACGATGACCCCGCTATCCATGACGCACACCCGGTCCGAAATGGTTAATGCCTCTTCCTGGTCGTGCGTGACGAAGATCGTCGTCATTTGCACTTGCTTCTGGATTTGGCGCAGCTCCACCCGCAAATTTTTGCGGATTTTGGCATCGAGCGCGCTAAGCGGTTCGTCCATCAGCATCAGCTTCGGACTAACTGCCAGCGAGCGAGCCAAGGCAACGCGCTGCTGCTGTCCGCCGGACAGCTCGTGCGGATATGCGTTTTTCTTGTCCTCCATGTCGATCAGCCGCAGCATTTCGGCCGTACGGCGAGTTGTTTCCTCGCGATTCATGCCGCGCATGTTCAGACCAAACGCAATATTTTGCGAGGCGGTCATGTTCGGAAACAGCGCATACGACTGGAACACCATGCCGACGCTGCGATCCTTCGGCGGCGTGCCGGTAATGTCGCGGCCGTCAAGCGCCACAGTTCCCTGTTCCATCCCGGCAAGCCCCGCGATGCAACGGAGCAGCGTGCTTTTGCCGCAGCCGCTTGGACCGAGCAGGGTGACCAGCTCGCCTTTGCCGATCGATAATGAAAGATCTCGCAGGACGGTATTCGAACCGAATTGTTTCGTTACATTGTTGATTTGTACATAGCTCACGGCAGTGCAGCCTCCTTATCCCAGTTTCGGCGTGCCGAACATCCATTTGCCCAGCTTCATGAGCACCCCGGAAATAATCATGACGAAGACAAAATACGTAATCGCAACGGCGCTCGCCAAATGCCCGCTTTCGCTTAAGCGGCGGTACAAGTAAATTTGCACCGTTTCGTATTGGCCGCCGACCAGCAGATTGGCCAGCGCAAACTCCCCGAACAAGACGGAAAAAGCAAGCAGCGTCGACACCGTAATGCCGGGCAATATGTTAGGCAGAATAACGGCGCGAAACGCCCGCAGCTTGCTAGCCCCCAGCAGCTCAGCCGCTTCGATCAACTGCAGCGCTCCGACTGTCCGCATGCTGTTGCGAATGCCAAGGTACATATACGGCAGGATGCCGACGAAATACGCCCCGGCAAGCAGCCAGACCGTGCCCGAAATCGCCAGCGGTCCCGCGGAATACAGCTTGATGAGTCCAACGGCGGCGACAATGCCGGGCACCGCATACGGCAGCACGACAAGGCCGTTCAGCACCTTCTCCCACTTCGGAAAATAAATCGCCACGATAAACACCGTAGGCAGCATGATAACAAGACTCAGCGCCACGCTTATAATACAAACGAACAACGTCCGGCCGATCGCGTTCAAGAACCGTTCGTCCTGGAACAGATCCGCGAACCAATGCAGCGTCCAGCCTTCCGGCAGCAGCGTCGTTTGCCACGGGCCCGCGATCGAATACAGAAACGTGGCGAGCAGCGGCAGCGTTAAATAAAAGAGCACGATGCCGATCACGATCGCCGCGAACAGCGGTTTTTTCTTCGTCATCGCAAATCCCTCCTGACCCGGCGCATGAGCAAATCGTTCAGCCATAACGCCAGCACCATCGTGATGCCGAGCAAGACGGCAAGCGCGCTGCCGAGCTGCGGACGCGTGATGACGTCGCCGGTGACAAGCGAGCCGATGCGGATCGCAAGCAGATTATAGTTGCCGCCCACGAGCGCATATGCGGTCGCATACGCTCCCATCGCATTGGCGAACAAAATGCCGAACGTGCCGGCGATGCCCGGCAAAATAACCGGCAGCGCGATGCGTAGCCAAAACTGCAGCGTCCCCGCGCCGAGCAGCGACGCCGCTTCGCGCCATTGTTCGCGAATGCCGTAATACGTCGGATACAGCAGCAGCGTGGCGAGCGGAATCTGGAAATAAACGTATACGAGCACGAGTCCCGTCCATGAATAAAGATCGGGCGCGAGAATATCCAGTCCTAATTTGTTCAGGAGCAGCGTAAAGATGCCGGTATTGCCCAGCATCACGATATAAGCGAAGGCAAGCGGGACCCCCGCGAAGTTCGAGGTCATGTTGGACACCATCAGGATGCGATCCCGGGTTTTCTCCGTGAACCGGGTGATCGCGTAAGCCGCGAACAAGGCGACGACAATGCCGATCACGCTCGAATACAGGGAAATGAGCAGGCTGTTCTGAATCGCTTTCAAATAAAAAGGGTTCGTAAGCGCCGTTACGTATTGCTCAAGCGTGTATGACGTCTCGTCGTCGGACAACAGGCTGGTCATCACCATAAAAACGAGCGGCAGCAATTCGAAGCAAACGACCATCAGCACGAAGGGCAGCAATCCGAGCAGCAAGGGATTGAAACGGATTTTGCGGTCTTTCCTCATCGTTCGTTTCCCCTCTCAGTAGGAGGCAGCTCTCATGCCGAGAGCACGAGAGCTGCTTAAAGGTTTTCCGATCAGTTAATGTGGACGAGAATTTTTTCCTGCCAAGTTTGCGGCAGCTCCTTGGACGTCTTCTCCCATACTTTATAGTCTTTGACCGGCTTCGCGTTTTTGTATTGCTCAAGCGGAATCATTTTGCTCGCTACATCATCCGGCAGCTTGACGCTGTCGCGGATCGGACGGGCGTAGCCCTTGGCCAGGTTGATCTGTCCTTGATCGCTGAGAATATATTCGCGGGTTAGCTTCGCTGCGTTCGGATGCGGCGCGTATTTGTTGATGATCGTTGCGTAACCGCTCACGACGCTGCCTTCTTGCGGGATGACGACCTCGAATTGGTCGGCGTTAATTTGCTGGCGGTAGCCGAGCGCGTTAAAATCCCATAGCAATCCAACGGCGATTTCGCCTTTTTCGAAGTTGGCGACGGTCATATCGGCGAGCGAAATCCGGTTCGCCTTGGCCAGCTTCTCGAAGAAATCGATGCCCGGCTGAATGTTGCTTTCGTCTCCGCCCATTGCGATCGCCGCGGCGAGTACGCCCATTTGCGCTTGCGCCGCTTTCGTGACGTCGCCGACCGCTACTTTGTAATCGCCCTTCAGCAGATCGTCCCACGATTTCGGCGGATTTTTCACCAAGCTTTTATTAATGATGAAAGCCATCGTTCCTTGGTAGCCAACGACCCAATGTCCGTCCTTGTCTTTGGCCCAGTCCGGAATTTCGTCCCAATAGGACGTTTTGTACGGCTGCGTCACTCCTTTTTCCACGGCAACCGGCGCAAACGCAATGCCGACGTCGCCGATGTCCGCAGTCGGTTTGTCTTTTTCCGCTTCGAATTTGGCGATTTCCTCCGCACTAGACATATCCGTGTCGGTGTGCTGAATGCCGTACTTGGCCGTGACGTCCTTCCACGTGTCCAGCCAGTTCGCCCACGAATCCGGCATGCCGACGCTGACGACGCTGCCTTCCTCTTTCGCTTTTTTCTCCATCTCTTCGGTCGACAACTGCTCGCCGGAGCCGCTGTCCGACGACGTTTCCTTCGCTTTCGTGCACGCGGCGAGCGATGCCGCAAGCGTTACGACCAGCGCCAAGCTTAACCCCTTTTTCCACCACTTCGTCATGCCTGCTTCTCCTCCTCAGGACTCATTTTGCTTGTTATGTGATTTTATGTGTCATCTTGTTGTTTTATATCTACAAGATAAACAAGTTCTATTAACGGAAAGTAAGCGCGATGTGGTAATTTTGTAAAATAAAGTCGTATTATCGCAATCCTGCAAAGTGTCGTTCGTCATCATATGACCGCTCATATGACCGCAGTGACTGTGCAATATTACTTTGTCCGGATATGATGGATGTGGATTCCAATTGGAGGCGAACCGCGATGAGACTGTTCGAAATCATATTGTTAAGCTGCTCCGCACTCAATTTGATCGTATACCGAATGAAGGCCGGCAGCCCCCTGCGCCAAAATCTTCTTGTCCTTACGACGATCGCGCTTGTCTTCGCGGCATTGCTGCACATGGATAACGAAGGGCTTCGCTGGCAAATGTCATTCACATATGTATTGGCTGTCGTATTGGTCTGTATCAATGTCAAACGATATTTGCATCCGACCGCAGCAAAAACGTATCCTTTATGGCGAAAGATGCTCGTATCCGTCGGCATTTGCATTGTTTTTGTCGTATCTGCGGCGGTGCCCGCGCTGCTTCCGGTTTTCAGCTTCGAGAAGCTTACGGGACCTTATGCCGTTGGGACGGTGACGTACCATTGGCAGGACGCCTCAAGGGAGGAAACGTTCACTGAGGATCCTCGCGACCGCCGGGAGCTGATGGTTCAATTATGGTATCCCGCCGAGCCGGACGATGACACCTCAGGTGACCCGGCGCCTTACATTCCGCAAAGACGCGACTTTGCCAAGGACGTGGAACGGCAATACGGCACCCCGGCGTTTTTGTTCAAATATTTCGATCTCGTCGACACGCGTTCGACGGAAAATGCTCCAGTTGCCAAAGCGCTGTCGAAATACCCGGTCATCCTATTTTCTCACGGCTTCCCCGGAACCCGGTTCTCCAATGCGTTTCAGATTGAAGAACTGGCCAGCCACGGATACGTCGTCGCTTCCATCGACCATGCGTACAGCGCGATCGCAACGGTTTTCCCGGATGGGCGTACCGCCTCCTTCTCCAACCAAGGGCCTGCGCCTGACGATTTGGACGGTTCGGATCGGCTCATCAGCGAGGTATGGGTCAAGGACGCGCGCTTTGTGCTGGACCAATTGACGAAGTTGAACGATGCCGATTCGGGCGAATTGCTGAGCGGCAAGCTGGACTTGTCGCGGGTCGGCATGCTGGGCCATTCGTTCGGCGGGGCGAATGCGGCGCAAACGCTGCTCGCTGACGACCGCTTTAAGGCGGGCATCAATATGGACGGCACGTTTTTCGGCCTTGGCGATTTGTCGAACGGGCTCAGCCAGCCGTTTATGCTCATGGATACGTCCGATTCGGGCGAATCCGCCCGCCGAAACGGGCCGCCGGAGAAACCAACGAACGAGCTGCTCCGCTCGATGGGCATGACCTCGGAGCAATACGACAAATTACGGCGTGTATGGAACCGCGGCGATTCTGTTCTCCGCCATGGTGCCTATGAACTGACTCTTGAAGGGGCGCAGCATTTAAGCTTTTCCGATTTCTACTTGTATTCCCCCGCCTTGCCGTGGTTGACGGGAACATCGATCCGAACTCGGGAAGCCCATCGCTTGATCAACGCGTACACCGTTGCGTTCTTCGACCAGTATTTGCAAGGAAAACCGAGCCCGCTGCTCGACCCGGACGCACCGCGACTTCCGCATGCGAAGCTATTCCGGAACATACACTAAGATGAGCATTGGTAACGCAACATGAACGTGCTACAATAGATGCTATATTGTCTTAGGCGAAAGGATGATTCCGGTGGATTTAACGAAACAATCGACAGCGAACCTGGAGTACATGATCGAAGGGATCAAATCGAAATTAAAAATGGCGACGGCCGCCGCGATGCAGGCTTCCCATTACGATGAACGGCATTATGAGGATATTTATGATATTTATGAAATCGTCATGAGCAAAGACAAATTCAGCATTAGCGAAATCGAAGCGCTTGTCGCGGAACTCGGCAAGCTGCGCAAAGAATAGCAGTTCGGTTCTTCTCGTTAAAAAATGATAAAAAAATCGTATATTCGGTCGAAGTCGAGCGTTGTACCGACGCTTCTTCGGCCGTATTTTTTTTATGCGGACGGCCTGGAACTTCATGGTATACTCTTGTTACTTTAGCTAATTGAGGAGAGAGTGTTCGCGATGAAAATAGAGGAACAGGAATTGGATCAGATCATGCAAATCGCCAAAGAAACCGCGGTCGAAGCCGCAAAGGCGGCTGGCCGGATAGCCAATGAACGTTTTAACGGAGTGCTGCAAATCGTGGAAAAAGGCGATGACGGCGATCTCGTGACCGAAGTCGATCATTTGGCGGAAGCGGAAATATTGCGCATTATTCGCGCGCGTTTTCCCGAGCATCGCATTCGCAGCGAAGAAGCCGGTTCCATCGAGGCGGCCCAAACCGATTGGCAGTGGCTCGTCGATCCGCTCGACGGCACGAACAACTATGCTTTGGGCATCCCGATGTATGGCGTCTGCATCACCCTAATGCACCGTGATGTTCCCGTAATCGGGGTCATTTACGACTCCCATCTGGAACGTTGTTATGTCGCGCGCCATGGAGCTGGCGCAACCTGCGACGGAAGTCCGCTTGCCGTGTCGGCCGGACGCGGCATCGATATACGCAAGCTGACGATCGGCTGGATTCAGGGCCATCATGTCCAGAAGGACTCGGCGGCGATGAAGCTGAAGCAATCGCTTGACGAGCATTGCAAGCGGGTTCTCCGGTTATGGGCGCCCTCTCTGCTCTGGTGCATGCTTGCCCGAGGCGACTTGGATGGCATCGTCCTGTACAATTCGGAAGGCGATGATTTGTATGCCGGTGTTCTCATGGCGATGGAAGCCGGCGCATCGGTGATCGGTTTCGACGGACAACCTTTTGCCGAAGCGGTGTCCGAACCGTATTTGATCGCCTGCCACCCGGACCGGAAGGAGCAGTTCCTTCGGCTTGTGCATGACGCGCTCGATTCGTAAAATTAGGCCCCATAACAAACGAAAAAGTGTTTACAAAATCCTTTCCTGCATTTAACATAATGGAGGTATTGGATTCCAACATTTGTTAGGGGGCTATTCATGAAGAAGTTGGCAATAATTTTGTCTCTTGTAATTTTATCTATCGTTGCTTTGGGCTGCGGAAGCAAATCGGTTACGGTTCCAACCGGTGACGGCGGCTCTGCGAATATTTCGTCCGACGGAAAAGACGTCACGCTGAAAACGGACGAAGGGTCGCTGCAAATTTCGGGAGACGAGGAAAACGGCTCGATCAAAGGGACCGACGCGCAAGGAAACAAGTTCGAAATGAACGTCACTCAGACGATTCCGGACAGCTTTCCGAAAAGCATCCCCATACCGGACGGAGCAAAAATTACGAGCTCGATGAGCAGCTCCTCGGATGATCAGGGCGATTCGATCGTCGTCATGTATGAGCTTGACGGCGATTTCAAGGAAATTTCCAAGCTGTACACCGATTTTTTGAAAAATGAAGGCTACTCGGATACGTCTACTACCGAGATGGGCGACACGTACATGGGCGGCGGGACAAAAGACGGCATGCAGCTCAGCATCGTCCTCTCCAAGGACGCTTCGAGCGGTTTGATCTCGTGTATGCTGACGTACGCAACGAATAAAACTGCATAAAATGACAATACCCGGCCGTCGAGACGATTTTGTCCGAGCCGGGTATTCTTTGTTATTCGGTTATTGCGGATAGTACGATTTCTTTCCCATTGTGGGAAGCGGTTAACCCTAAAGCCTCTACACTCACGAAAAGTACATGATCAATTGAGAACAATTTTGCCCCTGTGCGGTAACCGCCTTCTTTCGCGAGCTTGACCTCGGATCGATTCGGCAAGCGGAATGTGCAGGAATCCTCATCGTATTCAAGATAATTGCGAAAGACCCGCGCCTGGATGAAAGCTTTGCCGTTCATTTCCATGAACTTGTATGTTTCCCCGTTTCCGCCGTATACTTCAAAATCAATTGAAACAACGGTAAACTCCCCGGATCGTTTCGTTATATTGTTCGGCAATTTCGCTTCGATGCTTTGCAGCACTTCGATGATTTTGCCGAGGCCCATGAGGATGAGTCCGCTAATGATGACACTCCCCCCGCTGAGAAGTCCCAATATATTATTGCTGTTCATAGCGCCAAGGAACCCAACGAAGAGACCTACGGCGACTATAATGCCTCCAATAACAACCAAAAAGCTTGCCACTTCGTTACCTCCTCTCGTATGAGCGGCACATCAACTATGATGTACCGCTTAGCTGGATATTTCCCGGGCAATGCTGCGCCACGATTCGCCATTTATTGCAGGGTACTCGGCCACAACACGAGCGATGTCTTGTCTTTTTCGGCGCCCATCGCTTGCAGCTCATGGCCGGATACCGTATCAGTCACTTTTTCGCCGTCCCATGTGTCGATCACGATCTTGCTCCGGTGCTGCTGACGCATGATGGCTTTGAACAAAGGCTTGAGCTCGCTCACACTGCTCCCTGAATCGATTGTAAATATCTTCTTGCCGTTGTTTTCAACCCAATACAACCAGCGATCGCCCTGCTGCACGATATAATTGCCGGGCTTGCGCGAGAATGCGATTCCCTTCTTGTCCGGCCAAGGCATCAAAGTGCCGTACGGATTCGCCGGATCGACGGCGCATAGCAGCGTTAGCGGTTGCGACGCATCCGCCGAATCGCTAGCACTCGGCCCCTTGCGCATCGAAGAAGCGATTTCATGCGTCGTGAACTGCAGGGACGATACGCCTTGAATAAACATCCCCCGCGTCACCGCCCCCCATTCCTCGAGCCGCTTCAGCACGCTAAGCATCGTATCCCATGAGAATGGACACGATTCGGCGACGATGTCCTTCGTCATCATGCCATAACCGTTCAACAGGTGGTGCGCCCAGCGGACTACCGACTGCTCCGGCTCGGGCGCTTCCGCTTCATCAGCCAATGCGTTTAACGCGTACCATCGGCCTAAGCCGGAGCCTTGCTTCGGCGGTTTTTTGCTGCGAGCTTGCAAATGCACGCGCAAAGGCGAGAACTGATCGTTGGCGACTTTACCTTCCCAGACAAGATCGAACAAATCGTTCAACAGCTCGGAAGGCAACCGGTTGCTGTCTCGGCTCAGCTGGGTCAGGAACATGGCGCCTTTGCGCTGCAGCAGTTCAAGCAGCTCCTGGTGTTTCGCGCCCGCATTTTGGGGATTCGAGCCCGAAGCTTGGGTGTTCGAGCTAGCCGCTTGGGTGCTCGAGCTAGCCGCTAGGGTTCTCGAGCTAGCTGCTTGGGTTCTCGAGCTAGCTGCTTGACGGTTAGGGTCAGCATCATTGTGCTTCTCTGTCACATCCGCTCTGGGCGATGCTCGATTCAGGGCGGCCTCCTTGTTGGTGTCCCCTGTGTTCTCCCCGGAGGCATCCTTATCCGGCCTGCTAGCCGCCTTTACGATCGGCATATACAGTTCCTTGGATTCGGAAAGGAAAAAGGCGATTTTGCCTTCCTTATCTTGATCATCCTTCTTGCCGACCCAGAACAGCTCGCCGGAGGCGCACAGCAAATCAAGGTCCGTCGGGCGATAATCGGCGATCCGCGCGGGCAGCACGATCGATTCCCAATGCGGCAGCGGCAGGAATAGCCCTTGCAGCTGGGCAAGCACGGAACGTAAACCGTCGATGCCCTGCGGCTTGGCTTCCGCTTGCAGTCGATGGCGGCGAAGCATTTCGCCGCACCACCTTGCGGGATCTACGGGCTCCGCTTGTTTCCGGTGATGGCTGACTGACAGCCGGACGATTCGCGCGGCGATCTTGGAGCTGATCCATAAGCCGGTCTCGTCGTCGTCCGCGAACGGCGCAGGTTCGATCAGCTTCAGATCGGCCCATTTCGCGATAGCTTCTTCGGCCATTGCCTCCGGCAAGCCGTAATGCTGCCGAAGCTCATCCGAGGTGAACGAAATCCGGTTTTCGATGAACCGGTTCAACACGAATGCCCTTGCAGCAACATCTTCGGGAAACGCGGCATACGTCTCGCGCTCGTCGCGGCAAATGACCCGCCGTTCCCCTCCGACCGCGACCTCCTCGGCCCGCTTCGAACGGATCAGCTCATCCAGCCAATGTTCAGCGGCTTCGGCTGCTGCCGGTTCCGCACCGGCCGTCCGGAGCAGTTCGGCGCGCGTCATGTCGCCGCGGCGTTTCAGCAGCCGCAGCAAATCTTCGGCGTCCCGCGGTGGCTCGTCGCCTTCGGCAAGGCGCTTACGCTCCTCTGCGACGATGCTCGGCTCGAACGACCGCCGCACCGCTTCCCGGCCGAACAGCTCGCCCGCCATCTCCTTGTTAACGCTTAGCAATTGCAACTGCACGTCTTCATTCAAGGCGTCGGACTCGTACATGTTCATCGTGACGTAATCGGCGACGAATTGAGCCGCCATCGGCGAAGGGTTTTCACATTCGCGAACGACGACCTCCACCTCGCCTGCAACGATCCGATCCAGCACGAGCGTCACATGCCGGATATCAAAATGTTCCTGCAAGCATTCGTCGACCGCTTCCTGCAAATACGGGAAGTGCTCGGCGAAAGGCAGCGATTCCTTGAGCAGCTCCTCGCTGCGCAACCGCCGCTGCCAGGTCGGCATCCGGCGGAAGCTTCGCGCCAGCAGCAGCGACGTTTCCGCAATGCGGCGGAACGTTGCCGGCAGCAATGGCGAGGAAGGCAGCGCTTCGCTGAGCAGAGGCTCCACCCTCGCGGAGGTGACTTGCCAGAACGATTGCAGCCAGGAATAATCCCATTCGGAAAAAATAAATTCAATGCCGTTATCCTTCGCATTGCTGTAAAACCGGTACGGCAGCGTTTGCTCCAAATGCTGCCGCAGCGCCAACTGCCACGTCCGGTTAAAGCGTCGCCCCCAAACGTTATGGATGACGACGTGCACCTGATTCATCAAATCGCGGTAATGCTCGATCACGATCCGCCGATGGGTCGGCACGACGCAAGCCGCATGCTGGCCCCGGATATATCCGATAAGCGTTTCGGACGTTCTCGCGTCCAGATGATACTCCTGCTCCAGCCATGCCGTTGCCTCGATGTCGCTGGGGCGGATTCGTCCGGTATCTCCACTCGTCTCTGTTTCATCGAGCTTGCGGATCTTGCGATCGGAAGAAGAATCCGCAGGATTGCCGGCGCTTTCCTTCAGCCCTAATCGTACGATCAGCTCGGACAGAAACGCCCCGACCTTCTCGCCTAATGCAAACGATCGTCCGCTGATGTCGGCTTGCCAGAACGGAACTTCGCTCAGTCGGTTGGCCGTTTCCACGACGTATACTTTGTCGCCCGCGATTTCGCGGATCATCCACGATTGGGTGCCCAGCTGGAATACGTCGCCGACACGGCTTTCGAACACATACGTTTCGTCCAGCTCGCCCAGATGCAGCCGGCTGTCGGCATGGTGGACCGGGTACGCGGAGCTTTGCGGAATCGTTCCGGCTCCGGTCACCGCCGCCATCAGCGTATTGCGCCGGCCGGCGAGCCGCCCCGTATCGCGGTCCCAGTCGATGACCGGACGCGCGAACGGATAAAACCCGGCCAGCACCCGCAGCATCCCTTCCAGCCTGTGGCGCGGAAAAGCGCGGAAGCTGTCGCAGCGGGCGATAACGGCGTGCAGCCGGTCAAGCTGCCACGCATCCGTGGCGAGCATCGCCGTGCATTGCTGCGAAAGCACGTCGATCCGGTTGCGCGGCACGCGGATCGGCTCGATGTCGCGGCTCGCGATGAGCCGGCTCAGCACGGCGACCTCGGGCAGCGCCCCGCGGTGGCGCGCGATGACGACGCCGCGGCTTGCGATGCCCGCGGCATGCCCCGCGCGGCCGACGCGCTGGATGCCGCTCGCCGCCTCCATCGGCGAGTCGATCTGGATGACCAGATCGACATAGCCGACGTCGATGCCGAGCTCCAGCGACGACGTCGCGACAAGGCAGCGCAGCTCGCCCGCTTTCAGCATCCGCTCGATCTCGAGCCGCTTCTCGCGGGATACGCTGCCGTGATGCGCGCGCGTCATTTCGTAGCCGACGTAATCGTTGAGCCTCAGGCACAACCGTTCGCACATCCGCCGGCTGTTGGCGAAGATCAGCACCGAACGGCAGCCCTCCATCAGCTGCATAATCCGGTCCATGAACGGAATCCAGACCGCATCACGCGTTTTGGCAGGCGCCTTCGGATCGGGCATCGTTACCTGCAGCTCGATCACTTTCTCCATCTTGCTCTCGACGATATGCACCGGGCGAGGCCGGTATCCGAAAGGATGGATGAAACGAAGGTCGTCAAGCGCCTCCGCATCCTCTACGGTACCGCCCATCGTCCCGGCAACGGCACCAATTCCAGTACCGGAGCGAGACGTCGCGCCTTCTCCCGCTTCGACTCCCGCACTTGCACCTGCTCTAACCGCTCCTGCATCTATTCCTGCACCTGCTCCTGCCCCTCCCCCTGCTCTTGCTCTATCCGATCCTTCACCCGTGCCTTTTGCCTCTTCGGCTCCCGCACCGGTGCCCGCTGCTTTTCTTGCCTGCGACTCCGGCTCCTCCCAGCCGCCCAGAAACCGGGCCACCCGCTCGAGCGGCTTTTGCGTGGCCGATACGCCGATGCGCTGCACTGGTCCACCGCACCATTCAACGAGCCTCTCCAGCGTCAGCATGAGGTGCGAACCGCGCTTGTCCGCAGCCAAGCTATGAATTTCGTCCACGATCACCTGCTGGATCGTCTTCAGGATGTCGCGGCCCTTCTGCGACGTCATCATGAGGTAGAGCGACTCCGGCGTCGTCACCAGCACGTCCGGCGGCGTCCGCAGCATCGCCGCGCGCGCGCTTTGCGGCGTATCCCCCGTCCGTACGGCTGCCGTCACCCGAACGAGCTTCTCCTGCGCCGCTTCGGCGAACTGCTCCAGCTCCTCGATAAATCCGACGGCATGGTGGTGAATATCGTTGTTCAGCGCCTTAAGCGGCGTTATGTATAGTGTCCGTACCCCACGAATACGTTTCGATTCCCTGGCTTTCTCTTGAATAATCCGGTCGAGGCACGGCAGCAAAGCCGCAAGCGTTTTGCCCGAGCCGGTCGGCGCCGCGATCAGCGTATGGCTGCCTGTAGCTATGGCTTCCCATGCCCGGACTTGCACATCCGTGGGATTGCCGAATTTCTCCCGAAACCATCCCGCCAGCATGGGATGCATATTCGCATCAAGCGATTCGATAAAGTCAGGCTCCGTTGCCATGGCATTCATCCCCCTTCTCTAATTGAAAATCAAGCCGCTGTTCCAACTTGCTTCGTCTCCCCCTATTTTACCAATATTTCGGCAGCTTTGCAGAATCCGTTTTCAACTCGGGCGACATCGACTCGTACAACGAGCCTGAACGCCAAACATCCCTCGCCGCCTTGGCAAGGGATGTTGCTGATTCCAGTATCGTTTAAGTTTCTCCATTGCATGAATCCAACTATTTCGCAGCGTCCGCTTTCTGCTGGACTATTTCCGCAGCCGGCGCCTGCAAATACATCTGGGCTTGGTCGACCCACTTCTGGATATATTTGTCCGTCGCCCATTGCATCATGACGATTTGCTCATTATCGGCACGGTCCACGGTCAGCAGCGGTTTATTAATAATTTGATTCGAATACGGGTAAAAAATAATTTGGCGATCCGTCACAACGGCGATCATATCGCTTTTCGGCGATGAAAACGCATCGACCGCAGCCGGTTGAACCGTCTGAACTTCCTTCAGCGTGCAGCAGAGATGATCGAACGAAACGATGCTATCCGGCACTTCAAACGGGACATTGCGCATAAAATAAGTCGAGCCGTCCTGGCCGGTCCCTTCGTTCGCTTCGGCGATCTGCGCGACCCATTTGCCGTTGTCGCGGACGATCCACCAGTTGTCGTTGCTGAGGCCCGCATTTCCCGACGGTTGTTTGCCCGTATTGCGCTCGCGTTCGATCCACTGTTCCGCATCGTTGCCTAGAACTTCGCCGATCGTCATATGCTGCGCGTCGGCACTGCCCTCGGAAACAAGCGTTCTTTTGCCGCCGTTCATCTGCTTGAATTCACGAACCCACAGCCGGTTATACCGGTTCGTCGAGTCACCGCTCGCCACGGTTTCGTTATTCTCAACGGCAACATACTTGTTGCCGGCGTACATCAACTTTTCGCTATAAGTCACCTTCGCCTTGGAATCTTCCTTGAAGGCGGCCGTTTTCAGCGACTGCTTCGCAGGATGGATGGTCAGATAAGAAAACGAGCTCGTTTCCGTCGTTTTGACCATCGGTTCGATTTTCCAAAACTCCTGCTTATACGGAACAAGAATGCCCGTACCTTCCGCAGCCGCCTGCAGCTTCCCGTCAATCGGCGCAGCGAGCACCGTTCGGTAGCTGTGCGTTCCTTCAGCCTGCTCATCGGCCCGAAATCCGATAAGCACGGCCGAGCTCAGCTGGACCTCTTGATCCGCCAGCGCTTCCTTCGCATCGGACGCCGTCTTCGACACCTTTTCCGTTAAAGCGGACTCCTGCGAAGCGAACTGATCGCCGAACATGGAAAATATCGCGATGATCAGAATGATGGCGCAAACGCCGCTAATTGCCGGCCACCAAGGCCTTGCGATCGTTTTTTTCTTATCGATTTGCGTTTCGATGCGTCGGCGCAGCTCGTCCGAAAAGCCCTGCTTCATGAACGGGCCGGATGCCAGTTCTTTTTTCAGTTCCATTTCAATGGGATCCACTCGTCTCACTGTCCTTCATCTTTATAATTTTGTTGCGGGCATGATGCAATCTGGATTTCACGGTACCTTCGCTGACGCCCAAGACTTGTGCCATCTCCCGCATGGATAGCTGATAATGCGCGAACAGGATCAACACTTCCCGGTATTTGACCGGAAGCTGCAGCACCTTCTTCCACAGGTCGGTTACGGCCAAATTTTCAATCGCTTCGCTTTCGGCCGACCGGTCGGTCCCCTGCGCCTGCGTCCCTATGAAATCAACCAGCGTCACCTTGCGGAAAAACGCCGATTTGCGGTAGTCGAGTGCGGTATTGCGGGTGATGGCGAGAAGCCATGTTTTGACGGACGATTCATTGCGGAAGGAGAATAAGTTGCGGTATGCCTTAATGAACACATCCTGCGTAATGTCATCGGCCATCTCCCATTTGCGTGTAATGCTGAAAGCATAATTCCAAACGTCGTTCCCGTATGCAGTCATCAAATCTTCCAAAATCGCTTTTTTATCTGTGCTTTCGCTTATATATTTCAAGTAGTCGAAATCTACGTTGGAGTCCAATGCTTTCACCTCATTTTGTTTTGACGATCTACATCAAATTATAGTTCATTTGGCTCGGGCAATGTTTAAGAATTTCTTTTGTTTTGGTGTAATAATATGTTAATCTCATCAAACATTAGCGTAAAATTTGGAACATTATTCAACTTGGTGTTCAATAATTCAAGATTTTTTTCCAAAATTATTGTAATATTATCTGGATAAACCATCTTAAACCTAATGATGGTATCTATAGGGATTATTCCACATGTTTTGGAGGAAGAATGAAAACAAAAACCTATTTCATCATCCTATGTACCCTTCTGCTGTTTCCAGCCCTACTTCTTGGCTGTGAGCAATCGACGGAAGATTCGTTTGAACAAGAAAAGAACGATGCGATCGAGGAACAAATCGATAAATCCGAGGCAGCGGTGAAAAAAGAAGAAGTAACCGTGAAAATTCTCGGTATTTCCGAGGACGATTTCAATCGGTATTACAGCGATTTCACGGCGAAATACCCGCATATTAAAGTCGAAGCGATCAAAGATGGGTATATGGATGGAAATACACTTGTTTACCATCTTCTTGATCAGGAATGGCTAGATCAGAATAAGCCTGATCTTCTCATGATTTCCGCGGGAGATACCGTTTTTCGCAAATTGATTACAGATGATAAGTTGACCGATATTTCTTTGATTCTTCCGGAAGAAGATCTGAATGCCCTCTATCCGCCGCTCGTCGATTATATGCAGCAATTGGGAAACGGAAGAATACACGGGGTGCCGGAATCTTTTAATATGATGGGGCTTTATTATAATAAGGATCTGTTCGACAAGTACAAGATTGAATATCCGCGAGATCAGATGACTTGGATGGAGCTCCTTCAATTGGCGAAACGTTTTGCGGTTACTGGGGCGAAAAAGGACGGCATCACCGGGTTACGGATGAATTCTCCGTTAGGTTACTTTCTTGACGTGATAAGCAGAACGAATAAATCGATATTCGATGCTTCGGGAAAAGCCGATCTTCATGATCCGGAATGGAAGGAATTGCTTGGGGCTGTTTTCGATGGGATCAAAAATGGTTCAATCCTGTTAGATAAAGAAGGGGAAAATTGTTGTTATTTCCAATCGGGGCAAGTTGCAATGAACCTCTCCTACTCTGGCAATGAAATATTACAGTTCAATCCTGTTCTCGACTTTCAGTACGGACTTGTTACCGAGCCAGTCAATCCGAGATATCCGAACAAGACAAATCATCTTGTCATCACTTCCATCTTGGCCATCAATGCAGTGTCCGAGCATAAGCAGGAAGCCTGGGAGCTGCTGTATCATATGATTAGCGAAACGAAAAACCCGCGCGATACTAACAAATACAATATGCCTGTATTAACTGATAAAATTAAACAACTCGAACAATCCGATCCGAAATATGCTACCTTGTTCAAGCTGCAGGATAATGGAGACGTCCTGGAATCCGATATATTCAAATATGGATACGGTCTTTTTAGTTTCATCTACGACTACGATTTTACACCCTATCTCGAAGATCGAATCTCGATTGACGAACTATTGACGGATATCGAAAAGGTTATCGATAATCGGAAATTGAAGTACGATGCGGAAGCGCGACAGAAAGAAAAGTAAAAAGAAGGTTCCCTCAAACAGAGGGAGCCTTCTTCATCAACTCGAAGTCTTCTATTTCAAAAACAGCTCAATGACCGGCACGGCCACGTTCGGCCGCTGGATCGGCAGCGCCAGCGTCAACTTCTGCTTCTCTTCATGGTCGTTCTCGACATGGTCGAGGTGATCGGAAGGCTTGCGCTCATCAGGCAGCTTGATTTCCGACCCGTCGTTCAGCAGCTGCGCGTATTTGACCTTGCCGCGCAGCCCTTCCAAATGAACATGTCCGAACGGCCAGTTGAACAAGTGCAGGTACAGACGATCGCCGCGCTGCGTATAACGGCAATCCGGCGGCGCAACGAACTTGCTTGCTCCCGCGCCGTAAATCGACCGGCCGTGCAGGCGCATCCACTCGCCGATCGCTTCGAGCCGCTCGACCGAGCGCGCGTCGAATTCGCCGCGGCCGTTCGGGCCGACGTTCAGCAGCAGGTTGCCGCCTTTGGACACCGTATCGACCAGCATTTGCACAAGCAGCGGAACGCTCTTCCAGTCGAGGTTGTCGCGATGATAGCCCCAACTGCCGTTCAGCGTCTGGCACGCTTCCCAGATGACTTCCTCGCCGTTAATCTTCATGACCGATTCCGGCTGGTACTGCTCCGGCGTCACGATGCCGCGGTACAGATTAAGCCGGTCGTTCAGCAGGATGTGCGGCTGCAGCTCGAGCACCATTTTCTCCAGCTTCTCGGAATCCCAGTCGTCCTTGCCTTTGCCCTTTACCCAGCCGTAGTCGTATTGCGTGTACGAGAAATCGAACCATAAATAATCGATATGGCCGTATTCCGTCAGCAGCTCGCGCACTTGGCCGTGCAAATATTCGCGGTAGACGTTCATATCGCGGTTTTTCAGCTCGTATTCGCGCTTCGCAACGTCGTTGCGGTAAGGCGAGTAGCCGTCCGGCGTAAATTCCGGATGGTACCAGTCGATTAGGGAATGATAAAGGCCAACCTTGAGACCCTCCGCACGGAACGCTTCCAGCATAATCGCAAGCGCGTCTTTGCCATACGGCGTGTTCGTCACTTTGTAATCGGTCAGCTTGCTGTCCCACAAGCAGAAGCCGTCGTGGTGCTTCGTCGTAATGACGAAATATTTCATGCCCGCTTTTTTGGCCGCCTTCGCCCACGCCGCCGGATCAAACAAATCGGGATCGAAATGGTCAAAATATTTGCGGTAATCCTCCACGCTCATAAATTCACGCGACATGACCCATTCATGGCGAGCCGCCATCGAGTACAGTCCCCAGTGGATAAACATGCCGAAGCGATCGTGCAGGAACCAGTCCGGATTGCCGTAAAAATCAGGATAATATTTGTTCGATGCGCTCAATGTATGTACACTCTCCCATCGTCGTTTGCCCCAAGGGCATTGTTTTCGTGTCACTGTCATTCTAGCAAATCGCGGCGAAGCCGGTCAAAATCAAATCCCGCCTTTTCGGCCGGTAAAACTCTATGCGCTGCAAGCAACCGCCCGCGCAAAAACGCGGCGGAGCAAGCGTCACCGCCCTCCGCCGCATTCCGATGCTGCCGCAAGTTTATTTTTTCGCGTCAAGCGCCGTTTGGTAAATTTCAAGGTAACGCGTCAAGTTCATGTTGTCGAGCGTGCCGACGTAGCTGTCCCATTCCTTTTCGATATCGGCATCGCCGATGACGAAGCGGGATAACATTTCGTCAACATAGTCATTGATCGTTTTCGCCAAATCCGCCACTTCGGAAGCTTGCTCGTTCGTGAAGAACAACGGCGGTACGACGATGTCTTTCGAAGGCAGGTACGGCTCGTAATTTTTCTTCGTTTGGTCATACAAAATAACTTCTAGATCGGTGTCGCTTGCTCTTACGTTGCTCAGACGGAATTCGTTGGAGCGGTACGAAGGGCCTGTTTGCATCCATGCGACGTTTTGCACGTTGCCGAAGTTAACGAGCTGCTGCCATTTCGCCGGCTTGCCGTTGATGCCAAGCTCGCCTTCTTTCGCGTATCTCCACTCGACGTCCGGACGGCCGTAGTTGGCGCGAAGCGTCGCTTCTTCGCTGTACAAGCCGTCAGCCCAACGGAAAGCGACTTCCGGATTTTTCGCTGCTTTTGTGATGATGAACGAGCCTGGCGTGAAGCCGAACGGATCGTATGCCGCGTATTGAACGCCGTTTGGTCCTTTCAGCGGTTGAACGGCTTTGTATTCCAGCCAACGGTTCGATTTGCCGCCGATTTCCGTCCAGATGCCTTGGAAACCGCCTGCTACAGCGCCAAGACGTACGCCGCTTGGATCTTCGCCGATTTGCTTCAATTGGTTGTCGTCTTGCGTGAACGATTCCGCGGACAACAAACCTTCAGCGTACAGCTTGTGCAAGTAAGTCAGACCGTCTTTCCATTCCGGTTTGTTGTAAGCGACGTCGATTTTGCCGTCTTTGATGAACATATGCTTGTTGTCTTTGTTGAAGATCGAGTTGTATACGAACGAGTTCATCAGGAACGCGTCGACCGCGGAACGCCAAGACTTCGGAGAACCGGACAGCGGAATTTCGTCGGCTTTGCCGTTGTCGTTCGGATCTTTTTCTTTGAAAGCTTTCAGCACTTGGTACAGCTCTTCCGTCGTCGTAGGCATCGACAGGTTCAGCTTTTTCAGCCATGGCTCGTAGATCCACAGCTTTTGGCTCATGGAGCAGTGGTAGCAATCATTGATTTCCGGCAGGTCGTAAATGTTGCCGTTCGGCGCCGTAATCGTATCTTTGATGTATGGATTTTCCGCGAAAACTTTTTTCGTTTCCACGCCGTATTTTTCGATCATATCGTTCAGCGGAACGAATACGCCTTGCTCGCCGTAGATCATTTGCTGCGCAGGGGAAACGCCCATGCCGAGAATGACGTCCGGGTAATCTTGGCTCGCAAGCACCAGGTTCAGCTTTTCTTGCATGCTTTGCTCAGGAACGACTTCCCATTCGATATGGACGTTCGTTTTTTCCTCATACCATTTCGTAAATTCGTTCGTCGCGAAGTTTTCGACGAGCGGGTTGCCGCGAACGAGCACCTTCAGCGTCGTTTTTTCTTTGACGATCGGGAACTCGCCTGCCGGCGTCACGACGTCGCTTGCGCCTGCGTCTGCGTTTTTGTCGCCGGAATCCGTCGTAGCGGCGCCTTTATCTTCGGTTTTGGCTTCTTCCTTCGAGCTGTCTTTGCCACAGCCCGCGAGCACAACGGTGAATACCATCATCAGCATCATGCTTAAGAGCACTAATTTTTTCATTCGATTGCCTCCCGTTTTCATATATAAACCGATTACCCTTTTAACGATCCGATCATAACGCCTTTGACAAAATGCTTCTGTACGAACGGATATACGGCGAGCAGCGGAACCGTCGAAACGACGATCAGCGAATATTTCAGCAGCTCCCTCAGGCCCTGCCGTGCCGCGGCCGTTTTCACGTCGGTCAGCATTTCCAGATTCACTTCGTTCTGTACCAATATCTCTCTAAGAACGAGCTGCAGCGGATATAGCTGGTTATCCTTCAAGTAGATCAGCGCGTTAAAATATTGATTCCAGTGCCCGACCGCGTAAAATAACGCGATAACCGCGATGATCGGTCCCGAAAGCGGCAGCACCACATGCCACAAAAATTTAAAATCGTTGCATCCGTCCAGCTGCGACGCTTCCAATATTTCTTTCGGAATCGTCGTTTGGAAATACGTCCGCGTAATAATGACATTCCACACGGTTAACGCAACCGGCAAGATCATCGCCCATCTGGAATCGAGCAAGCCCAAATCCTTGACGATCAAATACGTCGGAATCAAGCCGCCGTTGAACATCATCGTGAAGACGAACAGCAGCATGAACATGCCCCGGCCGCGAAAATCGTCCCGCGACAGCGGATACGCCGCCAGAATCGTCAATATGACATTCACGAGCGTGCCGACCGCCGTATAAATCAAAGAGTTGAGAAAGCCGTGCCAAATGAGCGGATGCTTGAACACCGCCGCGTAACCGTCGAGTGTCAGTTCAACGGGATACAGCCAGACCCGGCCCGATATAACCGCTTGCGACGAACTGAATGAAGCGCTTACAACGTAGACGAGCGGATACAAGATGGTGATCAGAACGACACTGAGTATTGCATAGTTGACAACCGTAAAAATGCGGTCGCTTCCGTTATCTTTTAATCCAACGTTCTCCACGCCGATCCCCTTTCCTGCTTTCTAACCCAAAATTGCTCAACATAACAGACACTTTTCTTACCATAAGCTTTCCTGGCCCGCTTTTTTCGCCGCTTTGTTCACGATGATCAGCAGCAGGAAGCCGATGACCGACTTGAACAATCCGATGGCGGTCGCATACGAGAAATTCATCGCTTGGGACAATAATCCGGTTTTGTACACATAAGTGTCGATGACCTCGGAAGTCCGGACGTTTAGCGGATTTTGCATCAGCCAAATTTTTTCGAAGCCTGTCTCCAGCATTTGCCCCGTATTCAGAATGAGCAAAATGATCGCGATCGGCATAATGCCCGGCAAGTCGATGTGCCATACTCTGCGCAGCTTCGTCGCGCCGTCCATCACCGCCGCTTCATGCAGCGCCGGATCGATGCTGGCTAAAGCCGCCAAATAAATGATACAGCCGAAGCCGGTGTTCTGCCAGACGTGAGACCAGACGTAAATCGATTTGAAATAACCCGCCTCGCCCATGAAGTTGACCGGATCGATGCCGAACCAGCCCAAGATGATGTTGACCAGACCGACGCGCGGATCGAGGAACTGCAGAATGAGACCGACCATGACGACGACGGAAATGAAATAAGGCGCGTACGTCACCATTTGCACGGTTTTCTTGAATGTTTTGTTGCGTACATAGTTGAGGCTCAGCGCCAGAAGAATCGGCAGCGGGAAGCTTGCAACTAATGTATATAAGCTGATGACGATCGTGTTTTTGAGCAAGCGCCAAAATTCGTACGAATTGAAAAATCGCTCGAAATATTTGAACCCCGCCCATTCGCTTCCGGTAATGCCTTTCACCGGACTGAAGTCCTTGAATGCGATTTGTGCGCCGTACATCGGCACGTACTTGAAAATAATAATGTACAACAGCGGAAGCGCAAACAACGCATAAAGCTGCCAGCCATTCAGCATGTCTTTGATGATTCGTCTTCGCAGCAGAATGTGCCACCTCCTCTTCAGCGTGATGTATCCCCGGCCGAGATACATTCAATGTAATGGAAGCGCGGTCATTCGGTAAATAGGAACGTTTTGGTGCGCTATTCACCATTTAAGAAAGCGTTTTTTCCGGCATTATTCACGGCACAAAAAATGTGCATTTCTTTAGAAATGCACGCCGAAACCCGCATCGGACAAGGGAAAATCAACCGATCGGCTATAGCTTGACGCCTAGCTTGCCGTCTTCCAGAACGACATCGTAACGGCGCAGCCTTTTGTCCTTCCGGACGAGCGATTGGCCGGTCCGGATGTCGAATTCCCAGCCGTGCCATGGACAACGGACAATTTCTCCCTCTCTGCCGAAACGATAATCGTATACTTCGGAGGCTAGGTTCGTCCCGCACACCGGACCCTTATCCATTTGCGCGCCTTGATGAGGACAATAATTCAAATAAGCAAAATATTCGCCCCCAACGTTATATATGACCACGGGCCGGCCGGCTACGTCGAATACGCAGTGCTGCCCCTCGGCAATTTGAGCGGCATCGCCCACAACATGAACGGTCATCGCGATTCTCCTCTCTACAACCCGTATAACTGCTTGGCGTTATCGCGAAAAATACGCCTTCTCGCTTCCGGCTTTAGCCATCGCAAAATATGCTCCGGCGAATCAAAGTCCCAATGCGGGTAATCGCTGGAGTAGAGCAATATATGTTCGGCGTCGATCATCTCGAAAATTTGCTTCAGCTGGCCGGGATTGTCCGGCTCCTCAATCGGCTGCGTCGTGAAGAAACAATGATCGCGGATGTAGGCGCTCGGCATTTTTTTCAACCAAGGCACTTGTGCGCGGAGCGCCGTATAGTTTTTGTCCAGCCTCCACATCAGATGCGGCAGCCAGGAAACGCCGCCTTCGATCAGCACGAATTTCAGGCGCGGAAATTTTTCGAACACGCCCTCGCATACAAGACTGGTCAGCTGCGCCATAAAATTCGTCGACAGGCACGTATGCCATTCGATATACCACGTCGGATACCCGGCCGCCGTCGGCGGATTGGCCTGGCCCGCTCCTTCGGCGCCGGGGTGGATCGCCACAGGCAATCCGTTTCGTTCCGCAGCTTCGTAGATCGGATGGAAAAACCGCTGCCCGAGCGGCATACGGGTTGCGCTGCTCATCACGACCTGAACGAACCCGGGGTGCGAGCCGAGCCGGTCGATTTCCTTTGCCGCCAGCAACGGGTCCTGTAGCGCCACGAATAGCGAACCTTTGAACCGGGGGTCCTTGTCGAGCCAGTTGGCGATCAGGCAATCGTTATAAGCGCTCGCTACGGCTGCGGCAAAATCGGGATCGTGGCCAACCGACAGGCTGAACAGGTTGCCGGTCAAAATCGCATATTCCATATCGTACGGCTCCACCAGCTGCTTGATGAGGAAATCGGGGTCCGAACCGACCGCGCCGCCGTCCGGAGGCACGGCATCTTGTCTGCCGACTCCAACAGGGCTGTAATAGCCGGAGTACATCAAGCCAAGCCCGGCCCGGGCCACCCGGTCCTTCCACGGCTCCGGCAAATACGGCAGCAGGTCCCGCTCGCTGCGCAATGCGTTATGTACGTCGCAATCGATGATTTTGAACTTTTCACTCATCGTTCGTTGCTCCTCACTTGGTATCGTTGTATATTGAATTTAATACAACCTGGATTGGATAGCCATGAACGATAGAGGCTCTTTTTGAATGATTCAATCATCGGTTCATTTTTTAAGATAGCCGCGAGGGAGATGAACGCATCTTGTTTGAATTCAAATCGGTCATCTTCGACGATCGCATCGAAAGATGGCAAATCGATGACGCGCTGGTTCCCCACCATATTCTGATCTTTGTTTCCGGAGGAAAGGTCATTTACCGGATCGCAGACGAAACGGTAGAGCTTCATCAGGGAGACGTGCTGTTTATTCCATCCGGCACCAGCCGTTCCTGCCGCAACGACGACGCCGGGGCGCATCAGAAATATTCGGTCCACTTCACCGCTTCCGGCGAATCGGGTGCGATGCTGGATGTTATGCAGGATCGCGGTTATTTCAAATGCCGGGTGACCGGCGCCGATTATTTCCGCCAGCGCTTCGCGATGCTGCTGTTGCAATGGCTTGATCCGGCGGCCGAGGGGCATCTCATCTGCGAAGGGATCTTGTTGGAGCTGATCGGGAGAGTCATTTATGACGCGCGGCAGCAGCGCGGCTCCGCCACGAAGATGAGCTTGATCAACCGGCTGCAGAACTACATCGTGCACAATTATCGCAAGCCGATTCGCCTGGCTGATCTGGCAAATTGCATCGAACGTACCCCGAACCATGTCACGAAATTATTCAAGGAAGTGCTCGGCCAAACTCCCGTTGATTACATTCACCAGGTGAAGATTTCCGTAGCTTGCGAATTGCTGAAGGGAAGCAACATGACAGTCGCGGAAATATCCGAACATCTGGGCTTCTGCGAGCAGTCGTATTTTCACCGCATATTCAAGAAATTTACGGGGGTCGCCCCGTCCGCCGTGCAGAAGGGAGTGGCTGCTGCCGTTATTCCGCTTCCGGGCGCAAACAAAAGGAGCCAAGAGTAATTGCTTGCGGCAGCGGGTCGAATATTCGGGATGCAACGCCCGCTTCTTGAAAGATGCAATGCAGCGCCTCAGCGGATGCAGAAGCTTCACGGGACACAAAAAAGGACTGCCTAAGCCTGCTGCATCAAGCTTGCCGACAGTCCTTTTGTGCAGATAAAAAGTTCGCGGTTATGCATTTTTCCCGCCTTCGGTCAAGCTGCTGCGGAAGACGGTCGCGCTGACGCCGTTTGCCCGCTTGAACGCGCGGCTGAACGTATTCAGCGAGTTGTAGCCGACCTTCTGCGCGATCTCGTTCACGGCCAGACCTTCGGTGAGCAGCCGTTTCGCTTGGCCCATTCGGACGTTCTCCAAATATTCCGAGAAGTTGACGCCCGTCTGCTCCTTGAAGAAAGCCGAGAAATACGCTTCCGAGACGTGGAATTGATCGGATAGCGTCGTCAAGCTGAAGCTTGGATCCATGTAGCGCTCATGAATGAAGTTTATAACATCTTCCTTGAGCCCTTCGTTGTGGCTTTTTTTGCGTTCGTGAACGATCGAGCAAATGTCCATGTACGTCGACGTGATGAGCGGGTAAAACTGTTCGATGCCTTTGTCGGCGTCCAGCTTCAGCACCGCTTCCAGCCGCTGCTTCATTCGCTCGTCCTGGATGGCGAGCTGCTCCGAAAGCTTCACGATGCTTCCGATCATCTCGAAAGCGAGCAGCCGCAGCATCGTTAGCGACAGATGCCGCTCGTGCACGTTGATCTCGTATAGATTGGCGAGCAGCTTGCCCGCTTCCTCCGCGTTGCCGGCCTTCACGAAATTGATCAGCCTCTGCTCCGCATCCTGCGGGTAATAATACGCTTTGGCCGTTTGCGGCAGCCCGTCGTAATAGATCGGCCCGGACTGGCTCATCCGCTTGACGCCGTGCAGCGCCTGCCGCGCTTCTTCATACGAACGGGAAACGTCGAAGGTGCTTTCATAAATGCCGCCGACGCCAATAAGCGGCTGCTGGCTCAGCTGCTCCTCCATCCTCCCTGAAATTTCGCACAGCAGTTCATTCAGCTGGCTTTTGCACCGCTCGGCATTCCCTGCATCGCTTGTATATAGCAATGCGATTTTATCCTCGTCGACGTCATGCGGATATACGCCGTCAGGCAGCAACCCGCGAAGCATCTCGTTCACGACGATCCGCTTCACGTTCAGCTCCTCCAGAATATCCTTGCTGATCGCGTCGTCGTTCGCCCGCAGATGCAACAGCGCGACGGCATGATACGGCGATTTCGGCCGAATGCCGATATGCTGCATCGAAACGTCGATATCGTTGCGCGTATAGAAGCCGCCCTTGAGCAGCCGCTCGAAAAAAGCGGAGCGCACGTAGGGCTGCTGCTCTTTGATTTTCACGTGCAGCTCCTCGTTATTGTGCATGAGCGCCGTGATCGTATCTTCGATCATGCCGTAGGCATCGCGTTTCTTCGGCTGCTCGCTCTCTCCGCCTTGGGCGATCATCCGCACAAGACGCTGCAGCGGCTTGCTGTTGCGGTATGCGAACACGCTGGCGACGATCAATCCGACAAGAAGCGAAACGCCAAGCACGGTGAGCGTTATGCCCTTTATATAATTCACCTTGCTTAGCACGATGTTCGTAGGCTGCGCCGCTACGTACGTCCACCCGTTATACGCGGATTTCGTATACGTTACGAGCATTTCCTTGGAGCCGATCGTCCGCTCGAACCACGGGTTATTGCCATCCACCGCAATCGGCTTGATCGGCTCATCGTCTCCGGAAATATAGCTGATGACATTGCCGCGCTGGTCGGCGATATAAGCGAAGCCGCCGTCCGTCCGGTCGAAACCGTCCAGCATCTTGCGGATTTCCCGGTTGTCGATCAGGACGACGACGGCCGCATTGGAATAATTCGGCGTTCCGAGCGATTGGATGTAGGTGACGATGGAATAGCGATTTTTCATAAAAGTCGCCGGCTTGGCCGGAAAATATGTTTTCGAATAATACGAGCCGAGCACATCCTTGCTCCACTGCTCGAAGCTGGTTCCGTCGTATTGCAGCACGAGATTGTAAAACTCCCGCATCGTGTACGCTTTATTTTTCGAAATGACCAGATCGCTGTTCTTGAACGCGACGAAATAACCGAAGATGAAATGGTTCGACAAGCTGTATTCGGCTAAGCTTTTGTTCGTTTCGATAACCCGGTACGTATTCAGCCCTTTAAACGGTTCCTTGACATATTGAAAAGATATGATTTTCGGATTCCATAAAATTTGCTGCATAATCGATTCGGTTTCCGCGAACCTGCGGTCAAGCACGTTTTTGCTCTGGTCCAGCATCGTTCTGTTTTTATCGATGATTTCCTGCTCCACGAGGTTAAACGTCTTGTCGTACATAAAAAAACCGATACATAACGAGATGAGCAAAATGACCGCATACGGAATGAAAAAACGGAGTATGAGTCGATACGTCCCTCGTTGTTTGTTCATTGGGTCCCCCTGTAACTTGAAATAAAACGCTTACATTTCGAGTGGAAAAGCTACCGGCCGCCTCGATAGGCTGGCCGGTAAGCCGATTTATACGGTTTCGAGCGTAAATACCGCTTGGCTCTTGCCGACAATGCGTTGGTTGTCGTTTTTGATTTCCACCGGAAACTCCTCGTACAAGCGGCGGATCGTTTCTTTGTTCTTGTAGTTGATTTGCTCGAGAATCGTAGCGACGATCAGCGTCCATTCGTCTTCGGAGCCGTCGAGCACTTTCAGCGCGAAGCTTAGACCTTCGTCGCGCAGGCTGAAGCAGTATACGCCTTTCGCTCCGCCTTTGGCGACGATGTTGCTGTCGCGAAGCAGCGAAGAGCAAATGCGGTCCGTGCCGGCAACCATTTCGTAGTTCTCGTTCATCAGTCTCGTAATTTTGATGACCGCTTCACGGATCTCGCTGTCCTCGATCAGCTCGGGACGCGCCAGCTTCAAATAAGCGATCGCCAGATGGTTAAGCGGCAGCGCGAATACCGGGAAGCCGCAGCCGTCCGTGCCTAGCACGATTTGCTCTTTCGGATATTCGGCCAGCATCGCCAGCGTCTCGAGAATTTCTTGCTGTGCCGGATGCTCCGGCTCATAGTAGTCTTCGAGGCTATAGCCCATTGCTTTGCACAGCGCGAGCACGCCGTAGTGCTTGCCGGAGCAGTTATGATAGATCCGTTTTTTGCCTGTGCCTTCGCGGATGACCTTTTCTCTCGCGGCTTCGCCCAGCGGAAGGGTCGGCATGCAGACGAGCTCATCCTCGACAAGGCCGATCTTCTTCGCCATCGATTCCAGCGCCTCGACGTGAAACGATTCCGCGCGGTGCGATCCGGTCATAATGGCGGCTTCTTTACCGGACAGGCCGTATTTCTCGATAATGCCGTGCTTCACGCCGGGGATCGCCTGAATCGGCTTGCCCGCGGAACGCAGGTATGCCATGTAGTCGGCATCCCCAACAACATATTTGATTTTGCGATCGTAGGATACGCCGCAAATGTGACCGCGATGCACGCATTCCACCGTATTGCCGCGAATTTCTTCCACCAGAACTTTTTCCATGATTGTAGGCTCCTTCTGTCGCTTTGTTATGAAGTCTTATATTTCAAGACAAAAAGAATGATCGGTTCCTGTACGGAAACATCATTCTTCGATACTTGCGAAGTTTTGAAAAACATGTACGGATCAAGTGTACCGCTTTCGTTCGAGGCAAGTCAAGACGTACGAAGGTTGGAAATGTACTGCTTGATGCCGGTGAACATTCCTTCGGCCAGCTTCTCCTGATATTTGGTGTCGGATAGCATTTTGTCTTCCTTCTTATTCGTCATAAAACCCATCTCGACGACGACGACAGGAACTTTGGACCAATTGAATCCGGTCAAATCGCCCCGCTGCACAATGCCGCGAGACTTGGACCCCGTGCTGCTCTTAAGGTTTTTTTCGATGAAGGAAGCCGCTTGTTTGCTGGCGGCCGCGATGGCTTTCGTATAACTTTCCGATTTTGGGTACAATACGGAAAAACCGGAGGTCGATTCCTTCGTATCGCCGTCGGCATGAACGCGGACGGCAAGATCGGCCTTCGCCTCGTTGCAGAACTCGGCGCGCTCCTTGTTGCTCATGTTCACTTCGTGTTTTTCCCGCGTCATGACGACTTTGTAGCCTTCCTCCTCCAGCTTTTTCTTCAGGAGTAAGGATACCTCGAGATTCACGACATATTCCGGCTTTTTCGTGGCAATGCCTTGTGTGCCGGATCTGACTTTCTCCTTGACCGTTTTCGAGCCCGGGGCAATCGGTTCTTTGGCGTTGTTCGATTTTTTCTGGTGGCCGGGATCGATGCAGATGACGCGCTTGCCAGGATCCGATTTCGACTTGTTCTTGTTATCCGCGGCGATGGCCGCCGTTCCCGTCGTAGTACCGAGCATGCAAGCCAACACAAGCGCTGCCAGACGTTTCCATGATTTATTCATTGATGCCTTTCGCTCCTTTCGCCTGCTCGGACGTGCCTGCCGTTTCCTTCGGCTGCTGCTGGGACTGCGGTTGCGCGTTCTGCTCGACTTGTTTGTTCGAATCGGCTTGCTGTTTCGCATCGGCTTGCCGGGTATTCGTCTGCGCTTCTTGACCGGGCTTTTGCCCGGTTTCGTTCTCGCTATCCGCCGGCATATCGTTCGCCTTTTCTTGGGAGGATCCTCCCGTTGCTTCCGTAGGCGTTCCTTCTTGATCGACGGCAGCCGTATGTTCAATCTTGATCCATTTATCGCCGAGCCATGTCTCGATCCGGTACCAGCCGTTCCACTTCTCGAGCGGTTTCAATTGCTGCGGCCCAATCGTGGACGGGAGCGGCTTGGCGCTTAACGGCGACTCGTACAGCGGCGTATTTTCGGCAACGTTCACTTCAATTGCAGCCTCCTCGCTAATTCCTTCCGCAACGAGCGAGGCAGGCATCCACTTAATGCCGAATGCGGATTCTACCGCGTACATATCCCCCTTCATCTTGACGACCGTGACCGGGCCCGCTTCGATTGTTCCGGCGACGCGCGATTTGACGCTTGGCTCGTCGTAAAGCTTTGTCTTCTGGAATATGCGCATTTCCGCGCTTACCGGGACTCGCTCCTGGCGCGCTTGCCACAGATTATACCCTTCCGAGGCCAAATAAAGGCCGACCGCGCGATTCTGCCCCCAGATGGAATCGAATTCCGATAGCGGGACATGCGTCGATCCTGAAAATTTGCCAAGCTCCGGCGTTAATCCCGGGCGTCCGAATTGTTGAATGAACCAATCGGTGAAGCCTCCCCCCGACGGGTTCGTTTGCGGAGTCATCAGACTATACCCCGTCATATTCGCCACGGTCGTGGCGATTTTCCGGTCGCGTGCGACATTGTTTTTGTCGGTATGAAAATGCCAATACAGCACTTCGCCCGAGGAATGATAGGCGAGCGCAATTTCAGGTTGAACCTGCTTCGTATACGCGATGAGTGCCGCCGTTTCTTTCGCTTGCACCGGCTGCTTCCCTTTGTAGTTCATATAAGTAGGCCCTGCCGCCGGGTTCTTGATCCCTCCCCAATCGGCCGGATATTGGCGGTTTAGGTCAATGCCCTTGGCGTTGGCCTTCCATCGTTTGAAGTTTGTGCTGCCTTGATTCATTTTGATCAGCTCCGGCCAATCGGCCTTCGGAAATGCTTGCAAGCCCTGCTGCTGCAGCGTGACGCCATCGGGATTGACCATCGGCACGAACCGGATCGTCGTTTGCTCCAGGATGCGCTTGACCGCCATATTGCCGATCGACGCGTCTGCAGCGTAAGCTTGCGCGTAACGGTCGATCATATTCATGATCAGGATGGTCGATATCCATTCCCTTGCATGGTGAGAGCCGTTAATCAATATGCCCGCCGGCCCTTTCCCCAATTCAACGGCGACAAGCTCCCGGCCGTATTCGCTTTTCCCGATCGTTTTGTAGCGGACGAGATCCGGGTATTTGCTTGCCAGAGCCTTAATGTCTTTGTACATCTTCTCGTAAGAGTACACCTGATACGGATTGACGATGCTATCGCTGCCTTCGGCTTGTACGGTGCCGGCAGTCCATGACGGCACGACGGTCCCGCATGCGAGGGCTGTCGCGACGATGCAGCTCCATAGCGTAATTTTTTTCTTCATGTTTTCTCCTCTCCACACACAAAAAAAGATGCCTCCCGCATTCGGCAGAAGGCAGCGTATATAGGACAAAAGACCGAGTCGATCAAAAACGGTTAACGCCGTTTGGCGAAACCTATAAATCTTAAATCTCTGAACGAAGCACGAATCTCTTATGTCTATTTATGCCTTTACACCTGCTGAACGTTCGCTAGTCGAGCGGCACTAGATTAGTTCGACAGGAAGAAACATTTTCCTGCTAGTTTCGACAGCATAACTCGTAGAAAAAGACCAAAAGCCTTACGGAGACTGGGCTGAGCGTTTTAATAAAACTTTGAAAACGTCATATGGCCGCCCAACTATTTGCCATTGACAACGTTAAAGCCGGATGCTATGATTCTTTCTACTATTCCAAGTTATTCAATTGGAATTAACGGGATAATAAAAGTGATTTATTTCTAGGAGGGGTTCATGATGAATATTCGTACAAGCAAATGGAGCCGTACTATTGCGAGCTCGTTATCCGCTGCCGTCTTATTCGCCGTTATTTCCGGGGGAGGAACGGCCTTCGCCGATACGGGTGCGGCAGTGAAAAGATCAACCCCAGCTTCCGTTGCCGAATACGCGCAATATCTAAAGCGCAACGGCAATGTGAGCTTCGATGACAGCATCTCTCGCGGCGAATTCATACAGGCAGTAGCTGAAGCTCTGCATCTCGAGCCGTCCGGCAAAGGCGGCAAACCGGCCGATTTGGGCACAGACAGCCCCTACTACGAGGCGGCGCTTGCTTTATTGGAGCAGGGAATCCTAACTCAGTCCCAAATTCGCGCCCAAGCGCCGCTGCTCGAAGCCGATGCCGTATATATCGCCGTCAAAGCGGCGGAATTGAAGGAGCTTGCTTATACATACCCGCAAGACAAAATTAAAGCGGCTTTGAGCCGGCTGCATATCGATCTTGATCAACTGCCCGGCTTAACGCTGCAAGCGTCCCAAGAGCTGGCCGCCGCGGTCGATACCGGACTGCTCCCAAGCGAAGCTTTTGCCGCCTTCCAGCACGACGGGGTTGCTACCGCCGATTTTGCGACTCTCCTGCTGGGACAAGTCGTTTCGGCCAAAGGATTGTACAAAAATTATATCGGCAGCGTGTCCGACAGCGATATTTTCCGCAACGTGGTTCAAGCTTGGAAAACACAGGACATCATCAAAGCCGACGACTTGCAAAAAACCGTGAACGAAGCGCTCAAGCAAAATCTCGTGACCGGCTACAACCTGAAGGATACGCGCTTTAACGCGAATTTTGATCCGGCGCTTTCGCTTACCTACGGACACAGCGACATCACGCACGCGCTGCAGTTGATCGGATTGCTGCGCAGCGAAGGCATCGACGCCAAAGTACAGCTGGAGCCGAAAACATCCGCCTTCATTTATTTGAAGGAATGGGGGGAACCGGTTCAGACCGCCGATTACCAAGTCGTGCAAATCGAAAACGGCAATTATATCGCTTACGCGAAGGAATACGATATCGCCTTCGAATTCGCTAGCGCGGAGCAGAAAGCCAAGTTCCAGGACATCATTCTGAAATACGCGAAGAAAAACAGCGAGGATGCTAAAGGACTGATCTACGGCTCGTGGTGGCAGCCGCTCTATTATTCGCTGACGGAGATTCAAGACTATAAGGAAATCTCGAACAACTTCATCGCCAAAGGCAACTATATCGCGCAGTCGTTTTCGTTAAACGACAAAACGGCCGCCATCGCGGCCGGCATCAAGAAGATCGACAAGGACGCCGAGGTAACGAGCTACCGTTTCTGGGCGGACGAGCCTTTCTATAATTATTTGTTGGGTGAGTATAAGTAAGGGAATTCTGGGCTGCCTAATTTAGCAGCCTCGGGTGACCCCAGCCAACGGACTAGCTAAGTGGGGACTTAACTGAGTCGATCTCGGGTGGTTCCCCTAAGTGGGGGAACCTAGCTGTCCCCCTCCGGTGCACTGACCTAGTTGGATTCCCTTCGCCAACCGGATCAAACTGATCTCTCATCCGATCACAAACTATTACCGAATCGATAGAATGAAAGTACTGGTCGCAAGCAAAAGGTTACCTTATAATACTTGATAGAGACGAAGAACGTCCCGATATTCCGATTTGAACTTTGACCCGATAAGGGTCTTCCGTTCAGAAGAATGAGGGGCGTTTTTATTTTTGATGAGAGGATGATGGAAGTGGCATTGGAAGAAGCATATGATTCCTTTATAAGGCAACACCTCGATCTTAGAACCGGAGAGCGCCGCGGCAGATTGGAACGAGGGCATCGTCATGCGGAATCGCTTTTTCTGCAAAATGTATGGTGGCCGCTCCAAGGCAACTTCGATCATCTGCATCCCGAATACGAAGTATTGGATTGGCGCGGCCGATCCTATTTCGCCGATTTGGCATGGCTGCCGGGGCATGTGAAGCTTCTGTTCGAGATCAAAGGCTTTGCTTCTCATGTTCGGGACATGGACCGTCACAAATATTGCAACGAGCTGAACCGCGAAACCTTTTTGTATGCGATGGGTTTTCACGTCATTTCTTTCGCTTACGATGACGTGGAACAACGTCCCGAGTTATGCATCACTTTGCTGCGCATGGTGCTCAGCAGGCATCAGCCTCAACAGGCGCCGGTCTCTCGTGCACAGTTTGCCGAGAAAGAGATCATCCGTCTTGCGATTCAATTGGCCGACCCCGTTCGGCCCAAGGATTTGGCGGATCATTTTGACATCGATCACAGAACCGCCGTCCTGATGCTGAAGAAGCTGTGCGATAAAGGCTGGCTGCACCCCGTTAGCCGGGATCACGGACAGCGTGTCACCCGTTACGAGCTGGCGCGCGGTGTGCTGGAATACTTCGACTAGTCGCTGGAAGGAGTGCAGGGAACTACGAAATCGTGTGATTGCAATTTGCGGGTTGCGGGGTTGCGGGGTTGCGGGGTTGCGGGGTTGCGGGGTTGCGGGGTTGCGGGGTTGTTGCATGACTTTGGTCAACCACATTGGGGATCTGGGATGGGGTGATCGACAGCGATTATGAGTCTACATTTTGCAATTCGCGGAGTAGCTGTTACCTGTGGATTCTCTTTTGAGGCGAACAAGTGCAGGTTGGGGGAATTAAGGGAAATGGAAAGTAAATTTGTTTTGTTTTCTAGGCGGTTGTTTGGTTTAAAAGTGAGTTTGTAGCTAGAATAAAAAGTGGACACCCGTTAAGTGAATTAGGATAATGGTATTTACGAGAAGGGGTGTCCCACATGGAAAAGCAACAACGTAACCAATACACGGAA